>NZ_BAABHS010000005.1:0-372552 GCF_039542225.1 Yinghuangia aomiensis
CCAGGCACCGAACTCCCGTGGCATCTCCCGCCACTGCGAGCCCGTCCGGAACTTCCAGACCACCCCCTCGAACTGCTGCCGCAGCCGCTCGGGATACGGGCCATAGTCACCGATCGGCAGATGCGGCGCGATGAACTCCCACTCATCGTCCGTCAGTTGCGCTCGTGTCACACAACACGGTCTACCAGATCAGACCCTGCCGCGATGGCCACTCCCGCAAACTGATCACAACCAGATACGCGCCCTAGCGGCGGGCGCTGCCGGCCGCCACGTACTGCAGGTCCTGGACCGGCAGGGCGGGGTCGACGGGGAACGGCGAGGCGACCGTCGCGGCGGTGGTTCCCGAGCGGGTCACGGTGGCGCTCGGGGTGCCGTAGGCGAGCGGCACCGTCACCGCCACGACGCCGGGGCCTTCGGTGCGTTCCTGGGTGCGGTCGCCGGACTTGACGCGGACGGAGGCTGTTCCGGTGAGGAAGGCCAGCGCTTCCGCCGTGTCGCGGACGGGCGTGCTTCCGGGGCGCAGCTGCATGAACTTGGTCTGCCCGGCCGCGGTCGGGCGCGTCGCCGCAAGCTGGCGGCGGTGCGTCAGGTACACCACGTCACGCACGATCGCAGGTGCCTTGCCCGTCTTGAACCACGTCAGGTAGTACGAAGAAATGTCCAGATAGGCACGGCCGTTGTGGACGGAGGGCGCGAACTGCGTGCCCTCGGAGAAGTCGTTCCAGGTGGTGAGCTGCACCCAGTCGGCGCCGCCGGCGATGGCGCCGTTCCACGTGGCGCGCAGATTCTCGGTGTTCCCTGCTTCGTCGAAGATCCCTTGGTTGGGACGTTCGTCCTGGACGGACACGGGCTGCATCCACAGTTTGCCGAGGCCGTGCGCCTTGGCGGCGTCCGCGGCGATGGTGCTCTGCGCCTTGGGGCTGCGGTTGCCCCAGACCGAGAAACCCTGGCTGATCGGCGCGAAGGCCTGCGCGTTGGCGCCGAAGTTGAGGAAGACGGGTACGAGCGCCGCTTGCTTGCCGCGCTGTCCCATGGCGGCCAGGAAGTCACGCCACCACTGCACGGGCCGCTCCTCGGCCTTGAACGGCGAGACGACCACACGCCCGTCGTCGAACCGGTGCACCACGGGCGATCCGGCGAGGCCGGCGAGCGCGGTTGCCAGGCCGGCCGGGTCGAGGCTCTTGATCTGCGTCGCCGTCATGTCGGGCATGAGCACGATCCGGAAGCCGGGATCGACCTTTTCCGCGGCCTTGACGAGGAGGTCGACGCGCTTGCGGTGGGGGCTGGACGGGTCGAGGTTGAGCAGGTCGACGGTGAAGCCGTCGATACCGGCGGAGACCGCGTTGCGTACCTCGGTCTCCATGTCCTGCAGTTCCCAGTCGCCGGAGAGCGGCGCCCGGGGCAGGGGGCTGTCGCGGAGCAGTCCGCCGTACGGCTTGTGCTTGCCGCCTTCGCCGTCGGGGTTGAGATAGTTCTTGCGGTAGTAGTCGGCGTCTCCGGCCGCGTTGTTGAGGGAGACCGGGTACGGGGTGAAGTAGTGCGCGAACACCTTCTTCCCCGAAGCACGCAGGGCGGCCGTACCCGGCAGGTCGAACGGCAGCGGGCCGGTCGCCGCCGGCGAAGCCGCGCCGGTGGGCGATGCCGCGGGCACCGCCGAACCGGCGGGCCGCGCCGCGTCGGCAGGGGCGCCGGTCGTCTTCGCGGCGCGGCGGACGCGGAAGGCGGCGCGGCGGAAGCGCTGCCGTGCGCCGTGGGTTCACCGGGCTCGCACGCGGCCGTCGCGGTCAGGGCCGCGGCCGCGATCACGGCCGCGGCCAAACGCCGGGCGCGGGGGCGCCGGTACGCAGTATTTCCGGGCATGCTCATGCTTTCCGTCGGGGGCGGGATGCCGGGGACCCTACGCCGCGCCGCGCACCGCGCGATATCCGCACAACGCCGGACGCCGACGGCGAACTGCATTGTCGCCAAAGGGGTTTGACATGCGCACGCCCCGCCCGGCAATCGGCCCACTGCCCACCCCGGACCCAGCGTGCGGTCCGGCAGCACCGTCGACGTGCGCGGACGCGTTGCTCCGGCGGCTGCACCCCGTCCACAGGCCATATGCCAGGCCCCGGCGCGGCGAACCGTTGACCCATACAACCAGTCGTTAGAATCGCCCTTGGTCGGACGCGGGCTGCCGAACGCCCGTGCGGCCGCGGCGCGCCCGCACGCAAGGGCCCGCCCCAGGGGGATTCCGTGAGCACTGTCGAGGCCATCCGCACGCCGTCCTCCACGGCATCGCGGACCGATCCGCCTCGGCAGTGGACGACTTGGTGGAATCTCGCGGTCGTGGCCTTACCCGTCGCACTCCTCGCACTCCTCGGCTGGCGGCACCGCGCCCTCACCGACGACGGCACGATCTTCCTGCGCACCGTGCGGCAGATCCTGGCGGGCAACGGACCGGTACTCAACGCCGGGGAACGCGTCGAAGCGAACACCAGCACGCTGTGGCAGTGGCTGCTCGCCTTGCTGGGCTGGGTGTTCCCCGGCGACATCGGCTTCATCACGGTCGTCACCGGGCTCGTCTTCACTACCGCCGGACTGGCCGTCGCCTGCGACGCCACGCGCCGCCTGCACGCGCGCCGCGCCCGTCGACCGATCCCCCTCGCCCCCGCGGGCATCCTCGTCTTCCTCGCGCTGCCCCCGTTCTGGGACTTCTCCACCGCCGGGCTGGACACCGGCCTCGGCACGCTCTGGCTCGCCGGCTGCTGGTGGCTGTTCGTCCGCGACGCCGACCCGGCCCGGCGCGGCACCGGCGGACTGCCCGCCGCGGCCTGGTACGGCGCCGGATTCCTGGTACGCCCCGAACTCGCCGTGGTCACGGCCGCCTTCCTCACGGGCGCCTGGCTGCTGCGGCGTCCGTCGTGGCGTCGCACCGCGGCGTGGCTGGCCGTGGCCGGCGCGGGATCGGTGGCCTACGAGATCTTCCGCGCCGGCTACTACGGGCTCCTCACACCGATGCCCGCGCTCACCAAGGAGGCCGGGGAGACCGAACTCGGGCTGGGGTGGCGCTACGGCGCGGACTTCGCCGCCCCGTACTTCCTCTCCATCCCGCTGGCGGTCCTGGCGGTGGCCGGTGCCGTATTCTTCCGGCGCGCGGGCACGCGCGACCGGATCGTCACCGGGACACCGGTGGTCGCGGCAGCGCTGCTGGCGGCCTACGTGGTCAAGGTCGGCGGCGACTACATGCATGCCCGCATGCTGCTGCCACCGCTGTTCCTCGCCCTGCTGCCGGTGCTCGTCGTACGGGCCACGCGGTCACTCGCCACGGTGTCGTTGGCCGTGACCGTGTGGGCGGTGGCGTGCATCGGCCCGTGGCATCCCTCGGCCTTCACGCCGACGGCCGGCGCCGCCGGCGCCAAGACCGTCGTCGTCCACACCAGCGACATCGGCATCACGGGCACCCGCAATGCCGACCGCACCGATGACTGGCTCCGGGCGTTCCCCGAACTCCGCGCCGCGATCGCCCAGGGCATGGCGGGCCCCCAACCGGTACTCCTACATCTGCGCCCCGGCGACCACGGCTTCGACTCCGCCGTGCCACTCAACCCGGCATATGCGGATACCCAGGTCTCCGTGCCCGGCTGGTATTTGGGCGTGACCGGCGCCGCCGTCCCCCTCGACCAGCGCATCGTCGAGATGTGGGGCCTGGCCAACACCGTCGGCGCCCACCTCGAATACCCGGACGACTGGCGCGAGTACTGGCCCGGCCACCGCAAGCTCATCGACGACGTGTGGCTGCTCGCCCTCGAACTCGACCCCCGCGTCACCGAGCCACCGCCCGGCTACCCCAAGGCCACCGCGGCCGGGCTGGCCGCCGCCCGCCATGCCCTGAGCTGCGGCGACCTCAAGGAACTCCTCGACTCGACCCGGGAACCGCTCACCGTGAAGCGCTTCTGGAGCAACCTGACGGGGGCGGCGTCCCGTACTGCGCTGCGTATCCCCCGCGATCCGATCGCCGCGGAGGCCCGCTTCTGCTGACCGTGGCCACTCAGGCCGAGTGCCGTGCCGCCAGTGCCGGGTGCTCGGCGCCGAAGTGGTCGATGAAGACCGAACCGAGGGCGTCCGCGGCGACCTCCTCGCGGGCCAGCGGGCGGGCGACGTCGGCGACGCGGGGACCGCACCGCGCGGCGAGCGGGGCGAGGGCCGCCAGGTCGAAGCCGTAGAAGCGGGCGGCGTTGTCGGCGAGCATCGCGCGCACCTCGTCCTCCGGCACGTCGGCGAAGGTCAACCGCAAGGCTTCGAGGGTGTAGGGGAACGACCCTTCGGCGTGCGGGTAGTCCGCGCCCCACATGATGTTCGCGACGCCGATCCGGTGCCGCATCGCGCACTCGGCGGGGCGCAGCGGGCTGGAGCCGAGGAAGCAGTTCCGGGCGAAGTACTCGCTGGGGAGCATGCTCAGGCCCTGGATCATGTCCTTGCCGAAGAAGTGCTGGGACGTGCCGTCGAGCGGCATGACGTGCACGAACTGGTCGAGCTTGGCCAGTTCGCGCGGCACCCAGGCGGATCCCTGCTCGGTGAAGGCGACCTTGAGCCGCGGGTAGCGCTCGAACACGCCGCCGAAGATCAGGTGGGCGAGGACGCGGTTGGAGAACCAGGTGATCTCCGACAGCAGGACGGCGAGGCCGCGCGGGTCGTGCGGGTATTCGGGGACGCCGCCGCCGCTGTGCAGGTTGACCGGCACGTCGAGTTCTTCGCATGCCGCCCAGATCGGGTCGTAGACCGCGTCGAACAGCGGCGGGAGTGCGGAGCCCGGCGGGATGCCGGGCACGAGGATGCCGCCGAACAGCCCGGATTCCTTGAGCCGGCGGATTTCGGCGACCGCGTCGTCGATGTCGTTGAGCATGATCTGCGCGACCCCGGCGCGGCGGCCGGGCGTCTCCGCGCAGAAGTCGGCGAGCCAGCGGTTGTGGGCCCGGAGTCCGGCCCAGCGGAGTTCGTAGGCGTGCCGGTCGTGCGGCGGCGGCGGGACGAAGAACTGGGTCTGCGGGTAGAACGGCGGCACGGTGTTGGGGAAGACGACCTCGCCGACGATGCCCTGGGACTCCAGGTCGGCGTTGCGGATCCGGGTGTCCCAGTTGCAGTCCTGCGCCTTGCTCAGCAGGTGTTCGCTTTCGAACGGGTTGACGTGCTGCCGGGCCCAGGCGTCGAAGGCCTCGTGGTGGGTGCTCGCCAGGTAGGGGCGGTAGTCGAGCAGGTCGGCGCCGGCGTGCCCGTCCGACGAGATGACGGTGTAGCGGCTGTCCTCTATGCGCATTTTCTTACCTCGTTTCCAATTGCGGGGAGCAAGGTCGGTGCTCTGCGGTGGCTAAGTTAGCTATCTTAGCTATCAAAGACAACACAGGGTCCGGCTCCGTACGATGAAGCCCGCACCCCGCCCGCACCCTCACCGCCCGCAGCCCCGCCCGAGACCGGAGACCCGCAGTTCCGATGGATGCCGAAGCCGCCGCCCGCACCGGACAGCCCCGCCGCATGCCGGTCCGGGGTGTGAGCGTCGCCGAGGGTCTCGCCGACGTGCTGCGCGACCGGATCCTCGACGGCGGCATGCACGACGGCGATCTGCTGCCGAAGCAGAGCGAACTGCTGGACGAATACAAGGTCGGCAAGACGACGCTGCGCCAGGCGATCCGCATCCTGGAGACCGAGGGCCTGGTGACCGTGCGCCGCGGCAACACCGGCGGCCTCGCGGTGCAACTCCCCAGCGAGGCCGACGCCGCCCGGACGTTCGGCCTGGTGCTGCGCAGCCGCCGCGTGCCGCTCGAAGACCTCGCCGCGGCCGTCCGCAATCTGGAACCCACCTGCGCGGCAATGTGCGCGGCACGCGCCGACCGCGCCACCGAAGTCGTGCCGCAGCTGCGGGCCTTGCACGAACGGTGCGTGCAACTTGTCGACGATCTCCCCGCGTTCGTGCGCGCGTGCCGCGAATTCCACGAGGGGCTCGTACGGTTGTGCGGCAACACGACCATGCAACTGCTGCTCGGCACCGCCGAAACGCTGTGGACGGTGCACGAGCACGACTGGGCGGACGCCGTCCCGGTCGGGTCCGACTTCACCGACCGCATCAAGTCCGGCCTCGACGTGCACCGCCAACTGGTCGACCTCATCGCCGCGGGCGACGTCGACGCCACCCACGCGCTGTCCCGGCAGCACGTGGAGTACGCGCAATCCCACCCGCTGGAGGCCCGCCCCGGCATGGGCATCGCGTCACTGCCGGACCGCTGAGCGAGAGGGTCGGTGGCGGTGGCGCGGCGCAGGGGCGCGCCCTCGCGGAGACCCTGCCGCCGCGCCTCCCGCGGCGTTTCGTCACTCGTCGCCGGCGAACCGCTGCGTCGTCCCCTCCGTCCCGTCCTCGCGGCGCCAGGCGGCGACCAGTTCGTCCTTGGCGCCGAAGCGGACCAGATGACGTCCGAGGACGTCTTCGACGCCGTCCAGGCGCTCCGCCGACGCGTCCACCGCCATGACCAGCACGCCCGGCTCGGCGCGCAGCTCCGCTTTCGCGCCGTCCGGGAACTCGACGCTGCCGACGCCGGACTCGTCGTCCCACGCGGTGGCCAGCCTACGGCCGAGGTGCGAGGCGAGCTGCTTGGCGTAACGGCCGGGGCGGTCGGTGGTGACGTGGGCAAGGGATCGGGGCATGAGGTTGCTCCTCGGCACGTGATCGGGCACGGTGGGACACATCCCGCCGCATAGCGGGCTTGAATCATATTGAGCTTAGCTCAGCATATCGACGAGTTTTCTCGCCCGCGTCCCCGACGCGCTCACTTTCGGAGGTCGGCCGTGACGGCTGCCACCGGCCTCGAACTGGCCGACGCCCTCACGCACACCGCAAAGCGCATCCGCCGCGCCGCGCTGCACCGCCTCGCCCCCCTCGGCCTGACGCCCGCCCAGGGCCGCGCGCTGCACGTCATCGCCGCCGCCGACGGCACCCTCCGCCCGGGCGGCCTCGCCGACCGCCTGCACATCGCCCCGCGCTCCGCCACCAGCGTCGTCGACGCCCTCGAATCCCGCGGCCTCGTCACCCGCGCCCCGGCTCCCGACGACCGCCGCGCCACCGTCCTCCACATCACCGCCGCCGGCACCGCCATGCTCACCGCCAGCCGCGAAGCCCGCGAAGCAGTCGCCACCGACTACTTCACCGCCCTCACCGACACCGACCGCGCCACGCTGCTGGCCCTCCTCGCCAAAGCCGAAGCCGCCCACGCCCCCGACTCCGAATTCACCCGCAAGCCGGGCGACCACCCCCACAGCCACAAGCACGGCCACGGTCATGGCCACCACCACTGACACACCCGACGACCCGACGGCACCGGCACCCCCGTCGAGCGCGGCCGGGCCGGACTCGCTTGAGACGCCGGGGTAATCGTCCCCTCGTATTGACGTCGCGCGATGGGCCTCGTCCACAGAACTACATCACGGAGATGCTCGCCGACCACGACCGGAAGACGGAACGGGACGCGGCCACCGCCGCACGCGAGAACACACCCGAGCCCGCGAAAGTTCCGCAGCGGCATGTCCTCCCGACCACCCGCACCTTGCCTCGGCCGGCCGCGTCGCCGTATACGCGGCCGGCCTGCAGACGCTCCGGACCCTGACCGCGCCGGCCGGAGACCGCCGCGCCATGGCCGATCCCCGCATCACCGGCGGCTGCGCCTGGCCCTCACCCACCTCGCGCAGCTTCGCGCGCGAGCCGGAAGCAGGCTCCACCACACTCCTGTTCTGATGCCACGGACTACCGGTTCGAGCCGGCCCGGGTTGGGAGGAGACCAGCCCCCTGTTCGAGGCACTGGTCGATTGTCTCCGCGCCCGACTCCCGAACGACCGGCCGACCACATCGCGCGTTGCGATCCCGCCTGGGTCATCGCCGAGGTCGACGCCGAGTGCACTGTCGTCGGTGCCCACGCGGCCGCCGCCCGCACCCGTCCCCCGGCGGATCACGCCTCGGCCCTCCGCGATGTCCCGGCCGTCCTGGCTGCCGTCTGCCGCGACCACCCGGGCCACCGCGACGCATGGCCGACCGGCCCCGTCGCACAGTCCCCGGCTGCCCCCACCGACCGGGCCCGACCAGCGTCGTACCCCGGCGACCCGCCGAGACCCCGCCGCCGGCGGGCCCCGTCCGACCGCACGCGGACGGGGCCGCCGCCGAATCCGGCAGCGGCCCCGTCACGTCCCCTCCCGCCTACCCCCGAGCGGCGATCAGCTCCGCCCCCAGCTCCGCCAGGGCCGTCACCAGCAGGTGGGTGTTGGCGCGCGGGACCGTCGGTACCACCGACGCGTCGACGATGCTCAGGCCGTCGAGGCCGTGGACGCGGAGTTCCGCATCCGCCACGGACGTCGACGCGTCGTCGCCCATCCGGCAGGTACCCACGCCGTGGTAGAAGGCGTAGTGGCTCTCGTCGATCAGCCGGTCGAGGACCTCGTCGGTCTCCTCCGCATCCGCGGCCACGGCGGCCTTGTCGAGCGCCAGTCCGGAGCCCGCCACCACACGCGCCGCCAGACGCCAACCGTCGCGCAGCCGGGCCCGGTTGTCGGGGTCGGCCGCGAACGGCCAGACGATCCGTGCGGGGTCGGAGACCTCCGCGCCCGACGGCGTGATGCTCCCCGCCCCCGTCGGAAGCTGCAAGGCGACACTGATCTCGATCTCCCGGCTGCCGTCCGGGTTGCGGCGGGCGACCGGGGTGAGCTGGATGTCGTGCCGCCGGTCGCTGCCGGGCGCGGTGGCCCGGGCGATCGTCTGCAGCGTCGGCGCGCCCTCAGGGGTGCTCGACGGGTCGACCGCCGCCCGGTACGAGATCACCAGATGGTCTGTCAGGTTGCCCCCGACGGCCGGGAGTTCGTGGACGACGTCGAGCCCGAGGCCGCGTATTCCGGCAGCCGGGCCGATGCCCGAGCGCCACAGCAGCAGCGGGTTCTGGACGACGCCCGCGGACAGGACGACCTGTCCGGCATGCACGATCCGGCCGTCCGCGCACTCGACGCCGACGACGCGGCCGTCGGCGACGAGCAGCCGGGCGACGTGGCAGTCGCCCCACACGGCCAGGTTCGCGCGGTCGCGGACCGGGTCGAGGTACGCGACCACGTTCGAGACCCGGTCGCGGTCGTTGCGGTTCATCGGGATCGGCCCGACGCCCGTCGACCCGGGGCGGCTGTGGTCGGCGCAGAATTCGAGGCCCGCGTCGAGGCAGCCGGTGACGAAGCCGTGCTGCAGCGGTGTCCAGTCCGGTTCCGCGTGCCGCACGATCGGGATCGGGCCCGCATCGCCGTGGTAGGCGTCGCCGCCGAAGTCGAGGTCGTTCTCGATGCGGTTGAGGTAGCCGAGCATGCGGTCCCAGCCGAGCGCGGCCGGCCACGACGCGAAGTCCTCGGGTTCCGGGCGCAGCGCGACGGCGCCGTTCGTCGCGGACGATCCGCCGACCACGCGGCCGCGCGCGTAGTTGAGTTCGCGTCCGCCGGTGGAGGCGACCTTGTCGCCCCAGTTGTAGGGCCACGCAACCGGCTTGGAGAGCGTGCGGAGTTCGGCGGGGAGTTCGGCGACCCGGTGGTCGGGGCCGGCTTCCAGCAGCAGGACCGAGCGTCCCGGGTCCTCGGACAGCCGGGCGGCGAGCACGCAGCCCGCCGACCCGGCGCCGACGATCACGACGTCGGCGGTCGCCGAGGCGCCGGGCATCCCCGAAGGGGTGCCCGTCACGCCGCGCCGCCTTCGCCGATCGCGGCGAGGACGTCGGCCGGGTCGACGGCCCAGTCGGCCGCGGCGGCGTTCGCGTAGACCTGTTCGGGCTTGGTCGCGCCGCTGATCACGCTCGGCACGCCGGGCTGGGCGGCGAGCCAGGAGACGGCGAGTTCGAGGAGGGTGCGGCCGTGCGCGTCGGCGTAAGCGCGCAGCTTCTCGACCTTGGCGAAGTTCTCCGGCGTCGCCACGGACGCGAAGTACGGCATGTCGGCGAACCGGCTGCCGTCCGGGAACGCCTGGTCCGCGCGGTACTTGCCGGACAGGAGCCCGGACGCCAGCGGGAAGTAGGGGATGACGCCGATGCCGTACGCGCGGCTCGCCGGGACGATCTCCGCCTCGACGCCGCGGGTGAGCAGGTTCCATTCCACCTGGGCGGCGGCGAAGCGGGCGGTGCCCAGTTCGCGGGCCACGTACTCGGCCTGGACCATCTCCCACGCGGGCAGGTTGGACGAGGCTATGGTGCGGACCTTGCCGGCCTTGACCAGGTCGTCGAGGGCGGCGAGGGTCTCGTCGATCGGCGTCGACGCGTCCGGGAAGTGCAGGTAGTACAGGTCGATGTAGTCGGTGCCGAGCCGCTTGAGGCTGGCTTCGGCCGCGGCGACGACGTGTGCGCGGCCCGCGCCCTGGCCGTACGGCATCTTGCTGCCGAACTTGGTGGCGATCACGGCCTGGTCGCGGCGGGCGCCGAGGGCCTTGCCGAGCATCTCCTCGGAGGCGCCGCCGCCGTACATGTCCGCGGTGTCGAACAGCGTCACGCCCGCGTCGAGCGCGGCGTCGACGACCGCGCGCGTCTGGTCCTCGTCGATCCGCATGCCGAAGTTGTTGCAGCCCAGACCGACCGCCGACACCCGCAGGTCCGACGTGCCGACGTTGCGGTAATCCATCGCTCAGGTCCTCGTCTCTCGCCGTTTCGTCCGGGCGGCCGGGCGGGCGCCTCTGCGGTGCCGGCCCGGCCGTCCGCGGTTTCGCTCACCCACCCTACCCCCCTTTTCATGGCTATCATGGCCATGATAGCTCTACAAGAGCTGCACAGCACCGCACCGACCACCCCACCGAACCGCCCCCGAGGAGCTTCGCCATGTCCGAAAACCCGGCCGGCACCGCCGCCGACGCCGCCGAGACCGCCGCGGACCGCAAGGTCGTCTACGCCACCGCCGTCTACGACCAGGCCGAAATCGACGCCGTCAACCGGGTCCTGACCCAGGGTCAGAACGGCCTGCGGATCGGCGAGAACGTCGCCGAAATGGAGCGCCTCGTCGCCGACCTGTTCGGCAAGCGGCACGGCGTCATGGTGTCCTCCGGCTCCGCCGCGCTGTTCCTGGCCGTCGAACTCCTCGGCCTGACACCCGGAACCGAGGTCATCACCTCGCCGCTGACGTTCTCCACCGACCTGTCGCCGCTCCTGCGCGCCGGGCTCGTGCCGGTGTTCGTCGACGTCGAACCGGACACCTTCCAGGTCGACGTGACGAAGATCGAAGAGATGATCACCGAGCGCACCGGCGCCCTGCTGTTCCCGAACCTGGCGGGCAACGCCCCCGACTGGGACGCGATCCGGGAGATCGCCGACCGGCACGACCTGCCGGTGATCGAGGACTCGTGCGACGCGGTCGGCAGCACCCTGCACGGGACGCCGACGGGCACCCGCTCGGACATCTCGGTGACCAGCTTCTCGCTGTCGCACATCATCACCGCGGCGGGCCAGGGCGGCATGGTGATGCTCGACGACGACGCGCTGCGCGACCGCTGCCTGACGCTGCGCGGCTGGGGCCGCCGCTCCGAGACGCAGCTGTTCGGTTCGAAGGCCGGGTCGCGGGACTTCTGGACCGACCTGGACGGCATCGCCTACGACAACATGTTCATCTTCGACGAGGCCGGCTGGAACTTCCTGCCCACCGAGATCTGCGCCGCGTTCGGCGTCCCGCAGGTCCACAAGCTGCCCGGCAACCGCGCGCGACGCCGGCGCAACTACGACCTGTACACGGAGATCCTCGCCCGCCACCCGGAGGCGTTCGTGGCGCCGCGCCAGATCCCCGGCCTGGACACGGCGTGGCTGTCGTACTGCTTCCTGATCCGCCCCGACGCCGGCTTCACCCGCAGCGACCTCCAGCAGTACCTGGAGGGCCACGGCATCGACACCCGCGTCGTGTGGACCGGCAACGCGGCCCGGCAGCCGTTCATGAAGAACGCCGAGTTCCGCGTCCCGGAATCCGGTCTCCCGGGCGCCGACGAGGTCATGGAACGCGGAATGCTGATCTCCTGCAACCACGGCCTGACCGACGAGAGCATCGCCTACGTGGGCAAGCACATCGAGGCTTTCCTGACGGAGCGCAAGGGGCAGTAAGCCTGACGGTCGCGAAAGGCCCCGCGACGACCGGGGCATAGACGACCGGGGATAAAAGGGACGCGGCCCGGGTTCGGACGTGTGGGGGATTCCCGCTGCACGCAACGACCCCGGGCCGCGCCGCCGCCAAGGCTTCTCGGCGGCACGCGCCGCGGGACGGGCACGGTCCGCGCCGGACTCCCCGGCGCGCCCGGACGACCCGACGGCCGCCACTCCACCCGGAGCCGCGAGGCAAACCGGCCCGGTCTGCCCGCCACACTTGCGCGGCCAGGCAGCGCCGCCCCGAACCACGCTCGGGCGCTCCGCACCGGCGACACGGGATGGGGCTCGCTCCACAGGCGGACCGGCACCGCGCGTCCGTGCCGCGAACCCACGCACTACCGGCAGCCACCGCCCCAAGCCCCGCCCCACCCGGCGCGGCATTTCGGCCCCCTTGGCGCCGCGCTCCCTCTCGCCGCGCCTGGCTCCGCCCAACCCGAGCGCCCGCCACGCGGCTCCCGCGCACCGGCACCCACGCCGGCTCCGGCCGACCTCGCCCGCCCGGCATTCGGCTCCCGCAGCGCCCCCACCGCAAAAAACCCCGGGCCGTCGGCCTCGGGGTTAATTCTCGGTGCTATATTGATTCTTTCCGCATTCCGTGCCACACGGAATCGCGGAGTAAACAACTGGAGTCATCATATCCGCCCGGGAGTCGAATTGTCAAATGCGGAATTGGGGCACGAGCAGGAATTCGTCGATCTGCTTTACGCGCGCCTTTCCGAGCTGCAGGACCGCGCCGCGGCCGCGGTGGAGGGCGCGCTCGGGCGTGAGGACGGCGGCACCCGGCAGGCCCGCATCGAGCGCGACATCGAAGTCGCCGAGCAGACCCGGCTGCTCGCCGCGTTCAACGCCGGTGAGACCGGCCTCTGCTTCGGCCGCCTGCTCTTCCGCGACGGCGCCGACCACCACATCGGCCGTATCGGTATCCGCCGCGACGACACCGAGCACACTCCCCTGGTGATCGACTGGCGCGCCGACGTCGCGCGCCCCTTCTACCTCGCCACCGGCCACACGCCGATGGGCCTGCGCCGACGCCGGCACATCACCACCACCGGCCAACGGGTCACCGACCTGCACGACGAGATCCTCGACCTCGACGACCACGAGCGCACCGGGTTCGAAGGCTCCGACGCCGACGCCGTCCTGCTGTCCGCCTTGGACGCCGCCCGCACCGGCCGCATGCACGACATCGTGCAGACCATCCAGGCCGAGCAGGACCGCATCATCCGTGCCCCGCACCAAGGCGTCCTCGTCGTCGAAGGCGGCCCCGGCACCGGCAAGACCGCCGTCGCGCTGCACCGTGCCGCGTACCTGCTGTACGCGAACCGCGAGCAGCTCACCCGCCGCGTCGTCCTGGTCGTCGGCCCGAACCCGGCGTTCCTCGGCTACATCGAGGACGTGCTGCCGTCCCTCGGCGAGACCGGTGTGCTGTTCGCCACGCCCGGCGAGCTGTTCCCGGGGGTGAAGGCGACCGCGGTCGACGAGCCCGCCGCCGCGGAGATCAAGGGCCGCGCGGCGATGGCGGAGGTCCTCGGCCGGTTCGTCGCCGACCGGCAGACGATCCCCGACCTGCCGCTCGTCGTCGACCACGACGGCGACGAACTCCTCCTCGACGCCGACATCGCCCGCGAGGCGCGCCGCCGTGCCCGCGAGTCGCAGCTGCCGCACAACCTGGCCCGGCCGCGCTTCGCGTCCGCGGTCATCGACGGGCTGGCCTCGCAGCTCGCCGACCGGATCGGCGGCGACCCGTTCGGCGGACCGAACTTCCTCAACTCCGAGGAGATCGCCGAGATCACCATGGGTGTCGCGGAGAGCGCCGACGTGCAGACGGCCATCGACGAGCTGTGGCCGCCGCTGACGCCCGAACAGGTCGTCGCCGACTACCTCGCCGACCCGGTCTACCTGCGCGACGACGAGGCCGCCGCGATCCGCCGCCCGGTCACCCGCGAGTGGACCGTGTCGGACGTGCCGCTGCTCGACGAGGCCGCCGACCTCCTCGGCGAAGACGACACCGAGACCCGCCGCAAGGCCGAGATCGAGCGGCGGCGGCGCATCGAGTACGCGCAGGGCGTGCTCGACCTCTCGTACGGCTCCCGCACCCAGGAGTTCGAGGACCGCGAGGACGAGGAGTCCGAAGTCCTCAGCGCCCACGACCTGGTCGACGCCGAGCGCCTCGCGGAACGCCACGAGGAAGCCGACCACCGCAGTGCCGCCGAGCGCGCCGCCGCGGACCGCACGTGGGCGTTCGGCCACATCGTCGTCGACGAGGCGCAGGAGCTGTCCCCGATGGCGTGGCGGCTGCTGATGCGCCGGACGCCGACGAAGTCGATGACGCTGGTCGGCGACCCGGCGCAGACGTCCGAGCCGGGCGGCTGCGGTTCGTGGGAGCGGATCCTGACGCCGTTCGTCGAGGGCCGCTGGGAGCTGACCCGGCTCGGCGTGAACTACCGGACGCCGACCGAGATCATGCAGGTCGCCGCGGAACTCATGCGGGCCGCGGAGGCCGGCTTCAACCCGCCGGAGTCGGTGCGGTCGACCGGTGTCGCGCCGTGGGCGCGGATGACCGCGGACATTCCGGCGGCCGTGGCCGACGCGGTCGCCGAACACGCCGATCCGGCGCGGCGCCTGGCCGTCATCGCCCCGGCGGAGTACCAGAACGACTTGGCGAAGGCCCTGCCGGATGCGTCGGCGGGTCTCGTTCCGGACCTGGCCAATCCGGTGGTGCTGCTGGAGCCGCGGCAGGCGAAGGGGCTGGAGTTCGACACGGTGCTCGTCGTGGAGCCGGCCGAGTTCACGCTGCACGACCTGTATGTGGCGCTCACCCGGGCGACGCAGCGGCTCGGCGTGATCCACTTCGGGCCGCTGCCGCTGGGGCTGGAGAGCCTGCAGCCGGTGCCGTGAGACCGCCGCCGCGGCCCCAATTCCCTCGACTGGGGAGCAGGGCCGCGGCGTCGCGGCCCGTCAGCGGCCGGAACGGCCGGAACGGTCAGGCCAAGTCCTCGATGAACTGGCCGAGTTGTGCGAGGTTCCGGCATTCCGCCATCGGCACGACCTTGTCGTAGGTAGAGGACGCCGAGTCGCCGGTGTCCCAGTCGCGGGCCGGCTCCGGGTTGAGCCAGTGCGCGCGGCGGGCCTTGCCGGCGACGCGGGCGAGGGTGGACAGGGCGAGCGGGCCGTAGTTGGAGCGGGCGTCGCCGAGGATCAGCAGGGCGGTCTTCGGGCCGACGACGTCGGGATAGCGCTCGGCGAAGAGTTCGAACGCGCGGCCGTAGTTGGTGCGTCCGCTCACCCAGGTCAGGTCGGCTTCGGAGGTCATCGTCTTCATCGCGTCGCCGACGTCGACGCCCGGCGCGAAGTACTTGGTGACCTCGTCGAGGTTGTCGATGAACGCGAACACCCGCACCTTGGTGAACTGTTCGCGCAGTGCGTAGGCGAGCAGCAGGGTGAAGTGCGCGAACGACGACACCGAGTCGCTGACGTCGCACAGCACGACCAGTTCGGGCTTGTGCGGCCGCCGCGGCCGGTGGAAGGTGCGCACCGGAACGCCGCCCGTGGACAGCGACGCGCGCACCGTGCGCCGGAAGTCGAGCCGTCCGCGCCGCCCGGCCTTGTGCTTGATCGCCAGCCGGGTGGCCAGCCGTCGCGCCAACGGGTGGACGGCGCGGCGGAGTTCGGCGAGGTCCTTCTTCGTGGCGCGCAGGATGTCGAGGTTTTCCAACGGCGGCCGCACGGCGACTTTCGCCACCCGTTCGGTGCCCTTGTCCTCGGCGACCCGGCGCCGGGTCTCGCTGACGATCATCTCGTTGAGGTCGGCGATGCGGTCTTCCAGCATCTGGCGGGCGCGGCGTTCGGCGAGGCCGCCGCGTTCCTGGCCTTCGAGGACGGCACGCAGGAGCCCGGCCATGAGCGTCCGCGGGTCGAGCGCGGAGCCGACGGCGTAGGTCGACCAGGCGGGGCGGGCCGCGGACGGCGACTGGCCGAACGCGGCGACGGCTTCGCGGACGAGTTGCCGCATGCCCGCTTCGTCGCCGTCGAGCAGCAGGTCGAACAGTCGTTCCCGCATGGCTTCGGCGAGCGGGTCCGGCTGCCGGGGCCCGGCGGTCTTGGCGGGGCGTTCGGGCGGCGGTCCCGCGGCACCGTCGCCGACGGCGGCCGGGAACCACAGGTCGAAGAGAGTGTCGAACGGCGGCCGGTGCGAGGGCCGTTTGACGACGGTGGCCGCGTAGGCGGCCCGGAGGGCTTCCCGGTCGACCAGGTCGAGGACGGTCAACGCCCGTGCCGCGTCCAGCCCTTCGGCGAGCGACACCGGCAGTCCGGCGCCGCGCAGCGCGTCGAGGAATCCCACATGCCGGTCGAGGAGAGCCATGGTGTGCCGTCTCTCAGCTCAGCTCGGCGTCGGGCAGCCCCAGTTCCTTGGCGGCCCGGCCGTGGTCGGAGACGTGCTTGAGCACGACGCCGAGGGTCCGCGCGATCGCGGCTTCGTCGAGGGTGTCGGCCTGCAGGGCGAGCAGGGTCCGCGCCCAGTCGATGGTCTCGGCGATCGACGGCGACTTCTTGAGGTCGAGCGCGCGCAGCGTCGCGACGGTCCGCACGAGCTGCTCGGCGAGCGCCTCGTTGATCCCGGGCACCTGCCGTACGACGATCTCGCGTTCGCGCTCGGGCGTCGGGTAGTCCAGGTAGAGGTAGAGGCAGCGGCGCTTGAGCGCTTCCGACAGCTCCCGCGTCGCATTCGACGTCAGCAGGACGAACGGCTTCCGCTCGGCGGCGACGGTGCCGAGTTCGGGGATGGTCACCTGGAAGTCGGAGAGGACTTCCAGCAGCAGGCCCTCCACCTCGACATCGGTCTTGTCCATCTCGTCGATGAGCAGGACGGTCGGCTCGCTGCGCCGGATCGCGGTGAGCAACGGCCGCGACAGCAGGAACTCGTCACTGAAGATGTCGTCGTGCGTCTCGTTCCAGTCCTGGCCTTCGGGCGTGGCCTGGATCCGGAGGAGCTGCTTGCGGTAGTTCCACTCGTAGAGCGCGCGGCCCTCGTCGAGCCCTTCGTAGCACTGCAGCCGGACCAGCCCGGCGCCGGTCGCCGCGGCGACGGCCTTGGCCAGCTCGGTCTTGCCGACACCGGCGGGGCCTTCGACGAGCAGCGGCTTCCCGAGCGCGTCGGCGAGGAAGACGGTGGTGGCGATGTGCGCGTCGGCCAGGTAGTCCCCCGCCGCCAACCGCTCGCGCACGTCCTCGGGCGAGGCAAACAACGACGAGGTCACGGGCACTCCTCCGGGCCGACAAGAATCCATTTGACTAGGTCAAATACTACTGACCCGGTACGCGCAGGTCAGCCCCCGGGGGCACCGTACCCCGCAAGCTCAACGGGCAGTGAGGCCGAGGACCGCCAAAGGCAGGACGATCGCGCCTGCTCCGGCGACAACTCCGCCCAGTCTCCGCAGAAAGTCGGGGCGCCGGATACCAGGACCGCCGGGAGAACGCGCGTTCAAACGGTCGGACATCCGCAGCGCGACGTTCCGGTAGTCCAGCGCGAGCGGCAGCCCAGACCCAGCGCGACGACCGACCACACAGCGAAGAACCAGCATGACGCCGGGTCCGCGGACGCGCTCACGGCGCCCGGCAGCACGGCGCTACGCCCCTCGGACGGCCGACGCCAGGCGTATCTCCACCAGGAGCCGTTCCACCCGGGCCGTGTCCGGCGTCTCCGGCAGGACCGATTCGATGGCGTCGAGCCGGGCGACCTCGCGTTCGAACAGCTCGGCGAAGGCGTCGGGGTCGGTGGCGGCCAACTCGCCCGCGGCGAACAGCTCGTCGCGCTGGTCGGAGACGTCGACGGTCAGGTACCCGGTGGCCAGCAGGCCGCGGGCCTGGCGCAGCAGGCGCAGGCAGTGGCGGCCGTGCTTGGCGGTGCGGCGGGTCAGGTCGGCGGCGAAGCCGGGCTTGCCTTCGCCGTGCCGGGTGCGGAGCTTGTGCGCCTGCTGGATGGCGTAGCCGGTGTAGGAGCGGCGGATGGCGCGGGTGGACAGGAACGCGTCGCGTATCTCGACGAGGGCCCGCCCGGTCTCGGTCTGCACGACGTAGTCGTCGAGCCACAGCAGTTCCCCGACCGTCGGATTGCCCTTGAGGGCGAGGGTCGTGAACTTGTACAGCTCGTGGAGGGTCACGTCGGGGTGGGTGGTGACCCGGGAGCCGGTGAGCGCCGCGGGCCCGTGCAGGCCGAAAACATCCTCGGGGTCGGCGAGGTAGACCCCGAGGCGGTCCTCGTCGGACCCGGCGGTGGCCAGGCCGTACGCGGTGGAACCCACCACGCCCATGAGCAGTGTCGTCGGCATCGCATCAGTCTCGGGCACCCGGCCCGCGCGGCGGAACCGCTTTTCGGCCAGGGCAGTCCGACCATCGGCCGATACCGGGACGACTTTGGCATGCGCGCGTACGACCTCCAGGTGACCCGTGCTCCAGACCATCGGCCGATGCCGGACGCGGGACCCGGCCGCGAGGATGGGATCCGCACCGATGCCGTCACCTTTCGGGCGCCACGCGCGTAACACCGACGAAGCGGCGAACCGCGCAAGCAAGCGGACGCGTCCCCTTCCCCAGGGGTGTGTCCGCGGCCGTGCCGAGGGGGGCGGGTGCCGCGGGGCACCGGGGGAGGCCTGGGGGGCGGGCGGCATTGCCGACCCTCCGCGGAACGGGAGGAAGGGCGATGGGCAACGGGTTGGCTGCCCGGCCGGCATGGGATCTGGACATCACCAGCGGGTGGTTCGTCCTGGGCATGACGGTGGTGACGGTGGGGGCCGTCGTGGCGACGGTGCTGACCTGGCAGCGCAGAAGGCTGAAGCGCACGCGCAGGATCGTCACGCTGATCTTCACGCAGCTGATGGTCACGCTGACGATCCTGACCGCGATCAACAGCCGGATGTACTTCTACAGCACGGTCTCGGACGTCCTCACGATCGCCGACGGGCCGCCCGCACCGAAGGTGCACGTGCCGCACGTGAAGGCGCCCGACCTGGCGACCACCGCGGCGCTGCCCGCGGGACCCGGCGCTCCGGCCTGGATGCCGCCCGGCGGCAAGGTCGACACCCGGCACGGCGTGCTGGTGTCGACGTCGGTCAAGGGCGCCAAGTCGGGGCACCACCTGCCCGCGAACGTGTACCTGCCCGCGGCCTACTTCGATCCGGCGCGCGCCGCCGAGCGGTTCCCGGTGATCCAGCTCCAGTCCGGCTATCCGGGCACGCCGAGCACGTGGATACGCCGCATGCGGATAGAGAAGATCCTCGCCGGGCTCATGGAGTCCGGGAAGATCCCGGCGTCGATCGCGGTGCTGCCCGAGCAGAACCCGGTCGACGGGCGGGACAGCGAGTGCGTGGACGCGGTGGGCGGCGCGCGGGCGGCGACCTACCTCGGCGAGGACGTGCCGGCCGCCGTCGAGGCGAACTTCCGCACCGCGGAACGCCCGGCGCGCTGGGGCATCATGGGCTACTCGACCGGCGGGTTCTGCGCGGCGAACCTCGCCATCAACTACCCGGACCGGTTCGGTGCCGCGGCCAGCCTGTCCGGCTACTACAAGGCGATCACCGACATGACCACCGGCGACCTGTACAAGGGCAACGAGGAAGTGCGCCGGGCGAACAGCCCGATCGTGACGATCGACCGGCCCCGGGCGCGCCCGCTGCGGATGTACCTGTTCGCGGCGCGCGGCGAGGGTCCGGCGGTGAAGGACATGCAGCATTTCGCGGCCCGGTTCCGGGCGCCGAACGAGGTGACGACGGTCGTCGCCCCGTCCGGCGGCCACAACTTCCACACCTGGGCCCTCGGCATTCCGGACGCCCTGGCGTGGCTGGGCCGCGCGATATCCCCGCCGCCGGCCGTTGCCGGCTGAAAGGTGCGGGGCGCTTCCGCGGCCCGGCGTCGAGGACTCTCGGCGCCCGGCCGCGGAGGGGCGGTCAGCGCTGCGTCGCGGCGACGATCACCAGCGTGCCGAAGATGACGGCGAATCCGAGGACGTATATGGAGAGCCGGATCCACATGCCGTTCTCGCGGCTCTTCTCCGATTCCTGGGCGGACATTGCCGGGGCCTTTCTCTGGGTGCGTCGAAGACGTCGGCGCGGCGTGGCGCGGTGCCCGGGCGCGGGCGGCGACGCGGGACGCGTCAGTGCGACGGTGGAAGGCAGGCCGAGAAGGCGACCATCGCCGGCGCCGCGTGCACCATCAGGAACTCGACCGGGACGTGGTCGTCGGCGGATTCCATGACGTGCGAGAGCGCGGAGTCGAAGTGCGCGACATCGCCGGGGGCGAGCAGGTGGACGACGCCGTCGAGGGTCAGCCGGAGCTGGCCCGCGGTGACGTAGAGCCACTCCTCGCCCGGGTGCACCCGGGCGGGCCCGTTGGCGCGGCCGGGCGGCACCTGGACGCGGAGCGCCTGCATGCCGCGGCGCGGGCTGCCGGCCCGCCAGTACGTCCAGCCGTGCGCCTTGAACGGCTCGGCGGCTTTGGCCCGGATGATGGTTTCTTCACCGGCGCCCGCCTCGCCGAGCAGCGTCGACACCGAGGTGGCGTAGACCCGCGCGAGGGTGAGCAGCGCGGGCAGCGACGGCTGCCGGCGCTCGTTCTCCAGCCGGGAGAGGTAGGCGACGGACAGGCCGCTCACCCCCGCGGCGTCCTCCAGGGTGAGCCCGTGCGCGAGCCGGGCCTGCTTGAGCCGGTCGCCGAGGCCGGGGGCGGCGGTCTCCGGCCCTTGGGAGGTTTCCCGTCGCGCGGGGGCAGCCGGACCCGGTCCGGAGCCCGGCGGCACCGAGGGGGCCGTTCGGCCCTGGCGCGGGGATTGCGGAGCGCGGAATGATCCTGCGGACATGGTGAGAATGTAGGCAGACTTAGCCTCGCTGGCAATTTTCTTGCCTACGAGGCAAATTTTCGAGAAGAACGCGGCTGATGTGCGCACTCCATTTTGCCTATCCGCCGCCGCCCGCGCCCCCGAAACACCCAAGCCGACAAAACCGCCCGCACCAGCCCGGAACCTGCGGCGGACGACAACGCCGACGCCCCGGCTGTCCCGCCGGAAGGCGCAATCCTCGGCAACGACGGGGGGCTTGCCGTCGAGCAGCTCTTCCGGTTGCCGAGCGGCCGCAGCCGCCATGCGCGCGTAGGCGGCGGCCCCCGGTGTGCCGCGGCGCTCAGCCGAGTTCGAGGGACCGGTGCAATGCGGCGCCTGGCGACGACCGCAGGGTCTGCACGTGGCCGGACTGCGGGCCACACGCGATGCCCGGTCCGCGGCGGGGCGACGGTGGCGGCCTCCGACACCCGGATAAGCCCAGTCACCGCCGGGTCCCGCACGGCGCTCCGGGCCAGGGCAAACGGGGTGCTCCCGGCCGGCTTCCCGGCATCCGGGACGGCGAAGGTCGCCCAGGAGAGGTGGTGGTCAGCTTTCGTCGGGGCGATGCCGCTGCCGAGCAAGTGGAGGCCCGGGCTGTAGAGCACATGGTCCTGCATGCCGCCCCAGAACGTGGTGGGCCGCTCGTCGAGCGCTTCGTCGAGGCCCAGCCGTTCGAACACGCCGGGCAGGGTCGTGCCGGGATTCCCGTGGTTCAGGTCCCCGGCGAGGACCGGCGCTGCGTCCAGGTCTCCGAGGGTCCGGGCGAGGTAGCGGTCCAGGTCCCGGGCATGGGTCGCCCCGGAGCCCGACGCGTGGTCGTAGCCGAGGAATTCGAGCGGGTTCAGATGAGAGCGCGCCGCATAGCGGATGCAGCGTGGCGCCCGGTACGTCACGGCAAGGACGTCCGGCGCGGGATCGGGGTGGTTTTCCGGATCATGGTCTTCCGCGGGGCCGGAAGTGGAGGCGCAGCTTGCGGCCTCGGCGCCGGACGGGGCAGACAGGGCGCGGCACCGGGAATCCCCCGCTTCAACTCTGTGGAGTCCCCCGTGCGCAAACTCAGGAACGGCGCCTTCGTGGCAGCCGCCCTGGTCGGTATCTCGGCCAGCACTTCCGGGTGTTCGACGTCTGCAAGGACGGGCGCGGCAGCTACAGCTTCACCCACTTCGCCACAGCCTGACCGTCGGGCGAGTAACCCGCCGCGATCCGCTGGAGGGGTTCATCCGGTCACTGCCGCGGGCGAGAACGACGCTGCCGGCGCGAACACGTCACGTCCGCCCACACCCGCACCACTGCCGGAGGCTCAGCAGCACGCGACGCGGTCCGGCCGCTTCCTGACGCCAACGCCCCGTAGTGGCGGACGTTGCACCGCGGAGCGGAACGCGCGTCCCACTGTCACGGATACGTTCCGGAACGAGGACCCGCTTCTGGCCCCGCCCTGGCTCGTGGGAAGCTCACCCGGAGATCGGCGGAAGTTCCGTGTCACGATGCCGCGCTGCACCCTCGTGACGGCTAGTAGTACTGGGGCTAGTAGTACTGGGAAGGGCCTACTTTGGCGATAGAGCGGCCGAGACTATGGGACCCGCGCACAGACATCGCGGAGTACGCGGCAGATCTCGAGAGGATTGCCTGCGTCCTCAACGGCTTCGACCGTGGCTGGGTGACCATCATTGGAACGGCCCGCCCGTTGCAACGTGGCGACCAATATTACGACTTGGCGGAGTCGACCGCCTATGAACTGGGCATGGCGGGGTACGGCATCGTGACGGGAGGCGGGCCCGGTGTTATGGAGGCCGCCAACCGTGGTGCCCAGCGCGCAGGCGCGCCGTCCGCCGGACTCAATCTGATTCTGCCGTCCGAGCAGGGGTCAAACGCTTTCGTCGACCCGCAGAGAAACGTGTTCTTGCACTCGTTCTACAGCCGCCTCAAAGGCCTGCTCAAGGACACTCGCGGGCTTGGTGTCCTCCCCGGGAGCCAAGGCACACTGGACGAGGTCACCCGGGCGTTCACTGAATTCGGCACACGCAAAAGCCCCGCTGCGCCAGTCGCTTTCGTGGGTACAACGTTCTGGGCGGGCCTGGAGACGTGGATGGAGCACGGAAAGGAGGAAGGGATTCCCGCCCGCCCGCGGCATCTGCTGACCGACGATCCTCGCGAGGCCGCCGCATACATCCGGCAGGAGGACGAACGACTCTCCGAGCTGCGCAGACGGCAGGAGACGTTGCGTAAATCCCAATGCGCGGCCGTGGGTATCGTCCGCGCGTCTCCACAACTGTCACAGAAGCAGGGCGATCAGCAATCAAGGCATCACAAAGGACCGGACCGTCCATGGCAGCCGACGATCGTGCAACGAGGCCGTGCACAGGCGAGGCAGCACCGTGCCGATCGGGAGACAGCCCGCTATCGCGAGTGGATGATGACAGGCGGCCGGACCGTCGAACGCGGGCTGGGTCCGGAACGGTGACCCGAGAACGCCCACGCACGGGGCGTAAACGCCTCACCTCACACCTGAGTGCGGTTCCTGTCGGACACCCCGAAGACGCCGAGGCTCTGACGCGATCGATCCGGACCTCGGCGCTGTCGGCGGCCGCCGCTCGATCGGAGGCGACGCAGATGTCCGTCGCGTTGGCCTGGCCGTTGCCGCGATCACCGAACATCCCGTTCCTCCCCGGCACGTCATCCACGGCCCACCTGCGAGAGAACATCGCCGGCGCGGGACTCGCCCTCTCTCATGAGGACCTAGCCGAGCTGGACGACATCGGCCGCTGAATGCCCCGGAGCCGAACGGCCCACAACCCGCGACCGGAGCCACCGTTCACGCCCCGGCCCTGGTCCCCTGCGCGAAGGGGGCGGCTTGCTCGGCGCGCGTGTCCGGGTGCTCTCGCGGCGTTCGCCGAGGAGCCGTCCGAGCCTCAGTCCTCGTCCGGCACCAAGACCGGTGTGTCCACCTTCAGCACCTCGCCGCGGAAGAAGCGCGGGCTGCGGCGCGCCGTGACCTCCATGAAGATCGCGCCCAGCAGCAGCACGCCGACGCCGATGACGAACACGCTGCCGATGCCGAACACCGAGCTGCCGCTGCCGTAGTCGGGGTTCCACGCGTCCACGAGCGTCTTCACGAAGATCGCGCTCAGCATCAGGCCGCCGATCAGCGGCATGGCACCCTTGATGAAGAAGTCCCGCACACTGCGCCGCAGATCGTGGCGGAAGTAGCGGACGCTGGAGAACGCGGTGAGGGCGTAGTAGAAGCAGATCATCAGGCCGAGCGCGGCGATCGTGTCCTCCAGGACCGACGTGCTGACCAGGGTCATGACGGTGTAGAAGACGCCGGTGACGACGCCCGCCGTGACGGTCGCGAAGCCGGGGGTCTTGTAGCGCGGGTGGACGCGCGCGAACGCCGGCGGCAACGCCTCGTACGTCGACATCGCCAGTGCGGTGCGCGCCACCGGGATGAACGTGGTCTGCAGGCTCGCCACCGAGCTGGCCAGGACCGCGATGAACAGCATGATCCCGAAGCCGGAGCCCATCACCGGGTCGGCGAGCTTGGCGAAGATGTTGGTGTCGTCGCTGTTGAGTCCGAGCCCGGTGTCTCCGACGCCCGCGACCATGAGCGTCGCGATGCCCGTCATCAGGTAGGCGCACACGATCACCACGAGCGTGACCATGGCCGCGCGCCCGGGCACCTTCCGGCCGCCCGCGGTCTCCTCGTTCATGGTCAGGGCGGTGTCCCAGCCCCAGTACATGAAGATCGACAGGGAAAGTCCCGCGGTGAGTGCGGCGAAGTTCTCCACACCGAACGGGTTGAGCCAGCCGAACGAGAACGACAGCGACGTGTCCGGGAAGTCGCCCGAGGTCGCCTTGCCGATCGCCATGGCGATGAACACGGCGAGCACCGCGAGTTGCAGCACGACGAGGAAGTACTGGACGCGCTTGGTGACCGTCATCCCGCGGTAGCTGATGGCGGTCGCGATCGCGATGAACACCATGCAGGTCGGAATGTGGATGGCTTTGTTGCCGTCCCAGGAGGCGACCCAGTCGCTGTCGAACAGCTTGCCGAGCGTGAGGTAGAAGAACGACGTCCCGATGCCCGCGAGGTTCGACAGCACGATGATCGTCGCCATGACCAGCCCCCAGCCGGTCATCCAGCCGACGCGCGGCCCGAACGCCTTGACCGTCCAGGTGAACGACGTGCCCGCGTCCGGCACGACCTTGTTCAGCTCGCGGTACGCGAACGCCACCAGCAGCATCGGGACGAACCCGATGAGGAAGATCGCCGGCAGGTGCACGCCGACCTCGCGCACGGTCGGCCCGAGCGCGCCGGTCAGCGTGTACACCGGCGCGACCGTGGAGATCGCGACGACGACGCTGCCGACCAGGCCGATGGCGTTGTGACTGAGGCCCTTGTCCTTGAGGTCCGGTTCGTTCTCGTACCGGAGCTCGGGCGAGCCGTGGTGCGCGCCGTGCTGATCACGCATGTTCTGGTTGGTCACAATCGACCAGAGTAGGACAGGTTCAACGGAAATCTGGCACAACCACCTCCGCTTCCCAGGACAAACCAGGACAGCCGCCATCGGTGTGACGATGATTCACGGTGTTCGCCCAGGTCTATGGGGTTATCCGGCCTCTTGTGGAGTAGCTCACGGCACCTCGGCCGGCGCCACCAAGTCCGCCGGCCGGAGCGGGATGCGCACCAGCGGCAGTCCGGTGGCCGCCCGGATCGCCGCGACCACCGCCGGGGCCGCGGACACGGTCGGCGCCTCGCCGACCCCGCGCAGCCCGTACGGCGCATGCGGGTCCGGGTACTCCAGCAGCACCACCGGCATCGCGGGCGCGTCGGCGATCGTCGGGATCAGGTAGTCGGTGAACGACCCGTTCACCACATGCCCCTCGCGCACCACGATCTCCTCGGTCAACGCAAGGCCCATGCCCTGCAGTCCGCCGCCCTGCACCTGCCCGGCGATCGCCTGCGGGTTCATGGCGCGCCCGACGTCCTGCGCGGCCGCCAGTTCGACGACCTTGACGAGGCCGAGTTCCACGTCGACGTCGACGACCGCCCGGTGCGCGCAGAAGCTGTACTGCACGACGGCGTCGCCCTGCCCCGTCACGGGGTCGAGCGGGAACGTGGCCCGGTGCCGGAACTCCGTCGTGCGTTCGATCGGCTCGCCCGCCCGGGCCAGCGCGTCGGCGATGCCGCCGAGTACGGTGCCGTCCGCCGCGGTGACCAGCCCCCCGGCCAGGACGGCGTCGGCCGGCAGTCCCGCGCGGGCGAGCAGCTCGGCCCGCACGAGCCGGCAGGCGTCCCGGACGGCCCCGCCGGACACATACGTCTGCCGCGACGCCGACGTGGACCCGGCCGATCCCACACGCGTGTCCGCGGTCTCCAGCACCACGGCGTCGAGCCCGAGTTCGGTGCGGGCGATCTGCGTCCAGACCGTCACCCCGCCCTGCCCGACCTCGGCCGCGGCGGTGTGCACCGTCGCGAGCGGCTCGCCGGCCACCAGTTCGAGGCGCACCCGGGCGGTCGAGTAATCGTCGAAGCCTTGCGAGAACGCGATGTTCTTGACGCCGACGGAGTAGCCGACGCCGCGCCGCACGCCTTCGCCGCGGGTCGAATACGAGTAGCCGCCCGGGAGTTCGCCGGTGTCCCGGGGCTGCGCGTCGGCCGGCATCGGCAGGTCCCGGACGATGCCGAGGATCTCGGCGACGGGGGCGGGCGAGTCGAGGACCTGCCCGGTCGGCGTCGCCCCGCCTTCCGCGAGCGCATTGCGCTGCCGGAACTCGACGGGATGCAGGCCGAGTTCGGCGGCGACCCGGTCCATTTGGCTCTCGTACGCGAAGCACGCCTGCACCGCGCCGAAACCGCGCATCGCACCGCACGGCGGGTTGTTGGTGACCAGGCCGATCGATTCGATGGCGACGTGCGGCACCTCGTAGGGGCCGACGCCGAGGACCGCGGCGTTGCCGACGACGGCGGACGTCGTGGAGGCGTAGGCGCCGCCGTCGAGGACGACGCGGGCTTTGACGTAGACGAGTTTGCCGTCGCGGTCGGCGCCGTGTTCGTAGTCGAGGGTGGCGGGGTGGCGGTGCACGTGGCCGAGGAACGACTCCTCGCGGCCGTAGACCATTTTGACGGGCTTGCCGGTGTGCAGGGCGAGCAGGCAGACGTGCGCTTGCAAGGTGAGGTCTTCGCGGGCGCCGAACGCGCCCCCGATGCCGCCGAGGGTGAGGCGGACCTTGTCCTCGGGGAGGCCCAGGACGGGGGCGAGTTGGCGCTGGTCGACGTGCAGCCACTGGGTGGCGACGTACAGGTCGATGCCGCCGTCCTCCCCCGGCACCGCCAGTGCGGCTTCCGGGCCGAGCGGCGCCTGGTCCTGCATCCCGAGGGCGTACCGGCCGCGCACGACGACCGCGGCGCGGGCGCGCACGGCGTCGTCGTCGGGGTCGCCGCAGCGGACGGGTTGCCGGGCGACGACATTGCCGGGGTGGAACGGGTTGACGGTGGGCGCGTCGGGGGCGAGGGCCTGGGCTTCGGTGACGACCGGGTCGAGGACGTCGTACGCGACGGCGATCCGCGCGGCCGCGCGCCGGGCGGTCTCCGGGTGGTCGGCGGCGACGATCGCGACGGGCTCGCCGTGGTACCGGACTTCGCCCTCGGCGAGGACGGGGGTGTCGGTGGTTTCGAGGCCGTAGAGGTTGCGGCCGGGGACGTCCGCGTGGGTCAGCACGGCCTCGACCCCGGGGGTGGCCAGCGCGGCGCCGATGTCGACGGAGAGGATCCGCGCCCGCGGATGCGGACTCCGCAGCGTGGCACCCCACAGCATGCCGTCCGCCCACAGGTCGGAGGCGTACGCGAAGGCCCCTTTGACCTTGAGGATCCCGTCGGGCCGCGGCGGACTGGTGCCGATGCCGGACACGGGCGGGGCGGTGACGGTGGCCCTATCGCGCATGAGAGCCCCTCTCGACGGAGACCGATTCCCCGATGATCACACCGGCCTGGGGGGTCCCCTGAATTCCACGCTGCCCGAACCGGCGCCGGGGCAGCAAGCTCTTCGTCCACAGCCGTCGGTTGTCCACAGCTTCGCACGCGACGCGCTTCACCTCCCCCGCGCCGCGCCGTACAGTGCCCCCAGCCTGACACCGCGTGCCAACCACCACGTCCGGTTCACCGCGACCACCTGCCCGAGGGAGCCCTCATGACGCTCAACGCCGAACTCGGCGCGTTCCTCGCCGCGATCCCGCAGCTCGCCTTTGCCGGCGAGCCCGCGGAGTTCCGCGCGAAAATGGACGCCGGCATGGCTCTGCGGCCGGTCACCACGCCGCTCCCCCGGGTCGAGGACCGGACGGTCCCGGGCCCGGCGGGCGCCCCGGAGCTGCCGGTGCGGATCTACGCGCCGGAATCCCCGGAGGCCGCGCCCGGGCTGCCGGTCGTGGTCTTCTTCCACGGCGGCGGGTTCTGCATCGGCAGCATCGGGAGCCACGACCCGGTGGCCCGGAAGATCGCCGAGCAGGTCGGCTGCATCGTCGTCTCGGTCGAGTACCGGCTGGCGCCCGAGCACCCGTTCCCGGCCGCCTACGAGGACGCCTGCGCCGCCTACGCGTGGGTCCGCGAGCATGCCGCGGACCTCGGCGGCGACCCGGACCGGGTGGCGGTGGCCGGGGACAGCGCGGGGGCCTCGCTGTCCGCCGCCGTGTGCCTCATGGCCCGCGACCGCGGGATCGCGCAGCCGGTGTTCCAGCTGCTGTGGTACCCGGCGACCGGCGTCGAAGGCACCGCGTCGCAGCTCGCCAACACGAACGACCCGCTGCTGCCGCCGGACTCCATCGCGTGGTTCGGCGAGCACTACTTCTCCAAGATCCCGCCCGGCGCGGCCGTCCCCTATGGCGCCGTCGCCCTCGCCGACGACCTGTCCGGACTCGCCCCGGCGCTGGTCGTGGTCGCGGGCGAGGACCCGCTGCACGACGAGGGGATCGTGTACGCGGAGCGGCTGCGTGCCGCCGGAGTCCCGGCCGCCGTCGAGGACCACCCGGACATGTCGCACGGCTTCGTCAGCTTCGCCGACTTCGTCGCCCCTGCGGCGGCCGCCACCGCGGGCTCGTACGCGGCGCTGCGGAAGGCCTTCGGCATGTAGCGCGACCCTGCGGAATCACACCCGCGGAATCACACCCGCGGAATCACACCGGGAGAATCACACCGGGCGAATTACACGGCGCGAACGACAACCGGCGCGGACTACGCCCCGCGCGCCAGGGCGATCACCGCCACGTCGTCCTCCGCCTCGACCGCGTACGCCGCGAGGTCTTCGCGCAGGAACGCCACGACGGCGGCGGGGTCGACGGTGCTGCGTCCCCAGAATCGCGTCGTGAGGCGTTCCTCGGTCGGGTAGAAGACGCCGTGCCCGTCGCGGGCTTCGCTGACCCCGTCGGTGTGCAGGACGAGCACGTCGCCGGGGGCGAGGGGCTGTGTGGTGGCTTCGGTGCGGGTGTCGGCGAACGCTCCGAGGCCGAGGGGGATGCCGGGGTGGACCGGGATCTTCTGCGCTTTGCCGTCGCGGACGAGGATCGGCGCGGGGTGCCCGCGGCCGACGATGCGGACCTCGGGGCGGTCCGCGGGGAATTCCAGGAAGAGCGCGGTGACGAACAGTTCGGTGTCGCCGACCTCGTGGGCTTCGCGGACGAGGCGGCGTTCCATGTGGTCGGCGAGGTCCGCCAGGTCGGGGATGTCGTAGGCGGCGTCGCGGAAGCTGCTGAGGACCGTGCCGACGTGCCGGATCGCGCCGAGGCCTTTGCCGCGGACGTCGCCGATGACGACGCGGACGCCGAAGCGGGTTTCCACCAGGTCGTACAGGTCGCCGCCGACGAGGGTGCGCGGGTCGCCGGCCGCGTAGAAGCCGGCGGCGTGGACCGGCCCGAGCGTGGCCGGAACGGGTTTCAGCAGCATCATCTGCAGCGCTTCGGACACCGAGCGGGCCTGGATCACGTTGCGTGCGTCGCGTTGGCGCTGGCGGGACAGCTCGATGCTGACCGTGCCGAGCACGACGGTGGAGACGTAAAGGCCGATGTGGTGGACCTCGCCGAGGTGGTCGAACCGCCACGCGAACAGGAGTTCCAGGCCGAGCGCGACGACGATGAACAGGGCGACGGTGCGGGCGCTGCGGGTGAGCGCGGCGAACACGGGCACGCCGATGAGCAGGAATCCGGCGGCGAGCCTGCGCGGGATCATGATTTCGCCCAGCGCGTCGACGGCGACGAGGACGAAGGGGGCCCACCAGATCCAGCGCGCGGTGATCGAGGAAGGCGAGGGCGCGGTGTCGAGCCGCCCGGCGACCCGCCGCTCGGGGGTCGGCTCGGTGTTCACGCGGTCCACGATAAGCCGGACGGTCGTCCTCGCTCCGGTCGCCCGCCGCGCCGAACGGGCGGTTCGTGGCAGGTCCCGACCAAGGGCGGCACGGCGCCAGGACCCTGGTCCCGGGTCCGTGGCCGCCGTGCCGGGGCCTGCCGCGCCGCCCGTCCGGTCACCGCGGGATCACGTTCCGCTACCCGACGCGCAGCTCGCGGAGTTCCCGGCTGAAGCGGCGGATTTCCGCGGCGCTGAAGTTCTCGTGGTCCTCGCCGTAGGCGGTGACGCCGTCGAACGTCCATTCGGTGAGGCAGTTGACGGTGAACAGGTTCGGGTTGAGGAAGAACCCGAGGCGGTTCATCGTGCGGCCTTCGGCGTGGAGTTCGCGGCCGAGTTCGTCGACGCCTTCCAACACGACACGTGTCGCCCAGCCGGATTCGGCGTCGCGTTCGACGACCTCGCGGCGGCCCTTGGCGAGCTTCGCCCACACGCCGTCGCGGAGCACGTAGCCGTGGATGGAGATGCAGCCGGAGCCGAAGTCCATCGTGATGGAGTGGAAGGCGTCCCGGTCGGAGGCGGTGGCGTAGCTGTAGCCGCCGCGGCGCGCGGGCGAGGTCATGAGGCCTTGGCCGAACTGCGAGCGGACGCCCCAGGAGCGGTCGCGGAAGCCGTAGGAGTCCACCGGGATGGTCTCGCCGCGCAGCTCGATGGTGCCGGTGTAGCGGCCGGGCTGGTCGACGTGCTTGTCGCCGAGGTAGTGCGGCGGCAGGACGGCGGTGAAGGTCAGGTCGACGGAGATCTCGTCGCCGCCGTCGGGGTCGGTGTACTTGACCTCGTAGACCTTCTGCGGTTCGAGGCACTTGTAGCTGATCCCGTTGGGTAGCTGAATGTCCGTCAGCTGCTGCTCGGGGAGAGGGAGATGCCAGAAGTTCTTGGCGTACAGCGCGTCGTGCGGGTGGCGGCCGGTGTCGTCCCAGAAGTAGGCGCCGCCGGCGGCGACCTTCTGGTTCGGGCGGAAGAACGGATACAACTGGCCCGACAGCCGGCGCTCGGGAACCGTGAACGTGAACCAGCACGTCTCGGTCCAGTACGGGTCGTCGACGGTCGGCGGATGGAACTCGTCGTCAGGGTGCATCGTCATGACGCACTGCGTACTACGAGTCCTTGTCAGGGTCAATCAATAGCGGTGTGTAGGGCGGAGCGCGCGTGGAGACGGTGTCCTTGCAGGAGTTGTGGGACCGGGTCGTCGGCACCCAGCCCGACCCGCCCCGCTGGCTGATGGCGGTGACCGGGATTGTCGCGCTTGCCGCGGTGCTGAACCGCCCGGTGTGGCGGCCGTTGCGGACCGTGGTCACCATCGCGCACGAAGGCGGCCACGCGCTCGCCGCGCTGCTGTCCGGGCGGCGCCTGACGGGCATACGCCTGCACTCGGACACCTCCGGGGTGACGCTGTCGGTGGGCAGGCCGACGGGCTTCGGCATGGTCGTCACCGCGTTCGCCGGGTACGTGACCCCGTCGCTGCTGGGCATGGGCGGCGCGGCGCTCCTCGCGTCCGGGCACATCACCATGACGCTGTGGATCACCCTGCTCTGGCTGGCGCTGATGCTCACCATGATCCGGAACGTGTACGGCGCGTTCGCCCTGGTCGTGGTCGGCGGCGTGGTGTTCGCGGTGTCGTGGCTGGCCAAGTACCAGGTGCAGGCCGGGTTCGCGTACCTGCTGGTGTGGTTCCTGCTGATCGCCGGCATCCGCCCGGTGTTCGAACTCCAGCAGCTGCGCCGCCGCGGCCAGGCGCAGTGGTCGGACGCCGACCAGCTCGCCACCCTGACCCGGATCCCGGGCGCGGCGTGGGTCGGCCTGTTCGGCGTGGTGAACGCGGTGTGCCTGGGGGTCGCGGCGGGGTGGCTGCTGGCCGCGGCCTGAGCGGCGCGCCCCGGCCCCCCGCGCGGCCCCGCGCGGGCGGGAGGGCAGGAGACACACGAAACGCCGGAGTCCTTGTGGGACTCCGGCGTTTTTGCGTGGTGCGTCGGCCGGTCGGGTGCCGGCGCTGGGTCAGACGACCTCGTCGATCCTGGCGAGCACGCCGTCGTAGATCTTGCGAAGGCCGGACGGCGCGAACGTCTTCTCGAAGAAGCCGCCGATGCCGCCCGCACCCTGCCACGTCGTGTGGATGTTGACGCGGCTGCCGCCGGTGCCCGCCGGGACGACCGTCCAGGTGGTGACCATGCTGGAGTTGCGGTCGGTCTCCACCAGGGTGCGCTCGGCGGGCTGGGCGACGTCGAGCAGGCATTCGCGCGAACGCTTCTTGGTGGCCTGGAGGTTCCAGTGCACGACCGTGCCCGCGCCCTGGCCGCCTTCGCGTACTTCGTAGCCGGAGAAGTGCTCGGTCAGCAGCTTCGGCCGGGTCCCCGCGTAGTCGGACAGCGCGGCGAACACCGCGTCCGGCTCCCCGGCGACCTCGCGCGACGCATCGGCGTTGACCTGCCCCATCACCACTCCTCGAGTTCGGACTCGCCGGCGGAGTGCCGGCGGGGCAAGCAAACCACTTCGGCACGTCCGGCCACGAATCCGGGCGGGGTCGGGATCAGGCGGTCGGCGGCTGCACCTTGGGCGTGTACTTCTCCAGCTCGGGGATGACTTCCTTGCCGAGGATCTCGATGGTCTTGAGGATGTCCTGGTGGTCCAGGTAACCCCACTGGACGTAGCAGATGAGTTCGTCGACGCCGAGGTCCGCGTAACGCTTCATCTTGGTGATGCAGGTCTCCACGTCGCCGATGACGATCATGTCCGCGGCGTCGAACGTCTCGACCGGGACGTCGCCTTCGAAGAGCGGCTTGAGCAGCGGGAAGGTCTTGTCCCGTTCCTCCGGGCTCAGGTGCGGGAGTTCCCACTCCAGGGTGAACATCGCGAGGTTCTTGTACCACCAGGCGACGGATTCCCAGACCTTCGGGCTGACCTTCTTGCTGCCTGTGGTGTGCACGAGGGTGTAGGCGGCGACCTTGTTGGTCGCGACGTCGGTCAGCGGCGTCGCGTTCGCGGCGGCCGCGCGGTACGCGGCGACCTGCGCGGCCATGACCTCCAGCGGCTGCATGATCGAGAACGACAGCAGGCCGAGCCCGTTGGCGCCCGCGACCTCGGCGGAGCCGTTGGACGTCGCGGCCATCCACGCGGGCGGGTGCGGGTCCTGGAACGGCTTCGGGGTGACCATGCGCTTCGGGAACGAGAAGCGCTCGGACTCGTACTCGAAGTACTCGTCGCGCCACATGCCGCACACGATCTCGATCGCCTCGCGCCAGTCGTCGCGCGACTTGGCGATGTCGACGCCGAACGCGGTCTGCTCCATGGGCGTCGAGCGCCCGGTGCCCCACTCGACGCGGCCGTTGGACAGGATGTCGACGGTCGCGACCTTTTCGGCGATGCGCTGCGGCGGGGTGAAGCCGAAGGGGGTGAGGGTGACACCGAAGCCCATGCGGATCTGCTCGGTCAGGCCGGCGAGATGGCCGAGGAAGACTTCGGAGGCGGGCATGTGGGAGCGGCCCTCGCGGAAGTGGTGTTCGACCGCCCAGATCGTGTTGAAGCCCATCTTGTCGGCGAGCCGGATCTGTTCGACCGCCTCGCGGTAGGCGCGCTGCTCCTCGCGGCGCTGGCCGTAGGGGTGGGGGCCGTTCCAGGGGCGGGGGACGTCGACTTCGTACAGCACGTCGAGCTTCATGCGCGCGCCTCCAGGTCGCTGGGGTCTGCCGAGGATTTTTCGATATTCTGAAAAGCACTTCGAAATGTGATAGGGAGTGTGACGCGATGTCCGCCAGGCCACAAGGCCGACGGCAGGGCCGATTCCGGTTCCGCGCGTCGGCGTGGGCGCCGGGCGGCAGCGCGTTCACGGGGACCGGCCGAGCATTCTGGGGAGGACGACGATGGTTCGTCCCGCACTCGCGGCGACACGCGCGATCGACATCCTGAACTTCTTCGCGGCGCATCCGGGCGATGCGTTCACGCTGTCCGAGCTGTCCGCCTCGACGGGCATCAACCTGGCGTCCGCGCTGTCGGTGCTCCAGGCGCTGGAGGACGCGGGCTATTTGGTGCGGCATCCGCGGCGCAAGACGTACGAGCTGGGCCCCGCGCTGATCGCGCTCGGCGACGCGGCGCTGCGCAGCAACCGCATGGTGGATCTGGCCCGGGGGGAAATGCGGGCCCTGGCGGAGGAATTCAGCACCGAGGCGATCCTGAGCGCGCCGGTCGGCGACGACCTGGTGATCCTGGCGATCGAGGGGCGCCCGCAGTTGGCGTCGGCGGACGTGCGGGTGGGGCAGCGGGTGCCGCTCGTCCCGCCGGTGGGCCAGGCGTTCTTCGCGTGGTCCCCGCCCGCGCAGATCGAGGCATGGCTGACCCGGCTCGACCGGCGCATGCAGGCCACGGCGAGCGTGCACCTGCCGCTGTCGCTGGCCGTGGTCCGCGAGCGCGGCTATTCGATCACCGTCGAGAGCCCGACGCGCACGGAGATCGGCGCGACGCTGGAACGCCTCGCCGATCGGCCCCGCGAAGCGCCGCGCCTGCGCGACCGGATCGCGGAATTGACGGCGGCGCTGGGCGAGGAGGACTACGAGCTGCTGGAGGTGGACCCGGAGGCGACGTACGACATCACGACGATCGTGGCGCCGGTCTTCGACGCGCTGGGGACGGTGGCGCTGGGGATGACGCTGAACGGCCTGTCGCAGGTGACGGGGAGGCAGGTGCTGGCTTACGGGGATCGGTTGGCGGCTACGACGCGGCTGGTGACGAAGATGACGGGTGGCCGGGCACCGGACTTGTCGGAGGCCTGACTCAGGGCCCTCCCTCCTCCCACCAGGCGGTGGCATACCCGCGTTCCCGCACCAAGTCCTGCGCAATGCGCAGGAACGCCCGGGCCGCCGCACTGCGATAGGCGCCGGTGCGCCCGAGTACCACCACCGTGCGCGGCGGCAACGGCGGGGCGACGGCCACCCGGACGAGGTCCGGGTGGCCGTCCGCGACCGCATCCGGCAGCACGGTGGCCAGCGGCGCATGCCGGACGATCTCGGCCAGCGCCTGGATCGAGTTCGCCTCGACCGCGATGCGCGGGCTCACGCGGTGCCGTTCCAAATAGGCGTCGACATGCCCGCGGGTGGTGAAGTCACCGGTAAGCAGCGCGAGTTGCCGTTCGGCCAGATCCGCGGTCGTGAGCGGCGCCGCACTCTCGGGCCGCCGGGCATCGGGATGGGCGGCCCCGACGACCAGGCTGAGCGTCTCGGCGTACAGCGGATCCGCCCCGACGCCCGTCGCCTGTGCGCCGCCGAAGGCGATGCCGAGGTCGATGGCGTCGGCGAGGAGCGCCGGTTCGATGCGTTCCTGCGGCATTTCCTCGACGGTCAGCGTGATGCCCGGGTGACGGCTGTGCAGCGCCGCGGTGAGGGGGCCGACGAGGTAGGCGCTGAACGACGGGGTGACGGCAAGACGCAGGTGGCCGCGCGACAGGTCCCGCACGTCGTGGACGGCGCGTTCGGCGGCCGCGAGGTCGCGCAGGGCGCGGCGGGCATGGTGGACGTACGTCGCTCCGGCGTCGGTGAGCCGCACCGCGCGGCCGGTGCGGTCCAGGAGCTGGGCGCCGACCGCGCGTTCGAGCTGTTTGATCTGCTGCGACAGGGTCGGCTGCGAGACGTGGAGTTCCTCCGCCGCCCGGGTGAAGTTGGCGTGTTCGGCCACGGCGAGCAGATAGCGCAAATGACGGAGTTCGACGGCCATTCCTCCGACTATAGACGACATCTATAGGAGTGATGATTTCTCCGTCTTGGACGCTATAGACCCTGCTCGTGCATGGTGAAGGAGTCGGTTTTCGGACCGGCCGCGATCGAAGGAGTGACCATGCCCGACCTGACCGAAGGCGTCGCCCGGTTCCGCCGCGACGTCTACCCGGCCAAAGCGGACCTCTTCGCGCACCTGGCCGCGCATCACGCGCCGTCGACGCTGTTCGTCGGCTGCTCGGATGCCCGGGTGGTGCCGGAGCTGATCACCGGGAGCGAGCCCGGCGAGCTGTTCGTGGTGCGTACCGCGGGCAACCTCGTCCCCGCGTACACGCCGGGCACGGACGGGGTCGCCGCCAGCATCGAGTACGCCGTCGCCGTGCTCGGCGTCTCCGACATCGTCGTCTGCGGGCACTCCGCCTGCGGCGCGATGACGGCGCTCGCCGAACGCCGGGACCTGACCGCCGCCCCGGCGGTGGCGGGCTGGCTGCGGCACGCGGACGCGGCACAAGCGGTGTCCGGCACGGGGGCCGGTGCAGCCGCTTCCTCGGTCGACGCGCTGGTCCGCCACAACGTCCTCGCCCAGCTCGCGAACCTGGCCACCCACCCCGCGGTGGCCCGCGCGCTGGCCGCGGGCACCGTCACGCTGCACGGCTGGGTCTTCGACATCGCCACCGGCGGCGTCGACGTCCTCGCCCCGGCAGCTCCCGCACACGCGGCCTGACCGGCCGTTCCCCCCGGATTCCCCCTCTCCCCCACCGCAAGGAAGCAAGCGCCATGCCGCACGCCCAGTTCGACCCCACCGCCCGCGAAGCCCTCGCCGCCGAAGCCGTCCTCGCCAAGACCCGCAGGGACCTGACCTGGCAGCAGATCGCGGACGCGGCCGGCCTGTCCGTCGCCTTCGTCACCGCCGCGGTGCTCGGCCAGCACGCCCTGCCCGCCGACTCCGCCAAGGCCGTCGTCGAGCTGCTCGGCCTCGACGAGGACGCCGAGCTGCTGCTGCGGACCATTCCCACCCGCGGCTCGATCCCGGGCGGCATCCCGACCGACCCGACGATCTACCGCTTCTACGAGATGCTCCAGGTGTACGGCACCACCCTCAAGGCGCTCGTCCACGAGGAGTTCGGCGACGGCATCATCTCGGCGATCAACTTCAAGCTGGACGTCAAGAAGGTCGCCGACCCGGAGGGCGGCGAGCGGGCCGTGATCACGCTGGACGGCAAGTACCTGCCGACCAAGCCGTTCTGATCCGCTCCGAGCCTCCTGGAGACGCCATGGACTTCGCACAACGCACCATCGACCTGGCTCGCGCCAACGTCCTCGAAGGCGGACGGCCGTTCGCGACGGTCATCGTCAAGGACGGCGAGATCCTCGCCGAAAGCCCCAACAAGGTCGCCCAGACCGGCGACCCCACGGCCCACGCCGAGATCCTCGCGATCCGCGACGCGTGCACCAAGCTCGGCACCGAGCACCTGACCGGAACGACGATCTACGTGCTGGCCCACCCGTGCCCGATGTGCCTCGGCTCGCTGTACTACTGCTCGCCGGACGAGGTGGTGTTCCTGACCACCCGCGACGCCTACGAGCCGCACTACGTCGACGACCGCAAGTACTTCGAGCTGGCGACGTTCTACGACGAGTTCGCCAAGGACTACACCGAACGCCGCCTGCCCATGCGCCACCAGCCGGAAGACGCCGCCGTCGACGTCTACCGGCTCTGGCAGGACCGCAACGGCGGCGAACGCCGCGTGGCGGGGGTGCCTTCGGCGGAGTGAGGATGCGGGGGCCGGGCGCGCTACAGCGCGTCCGGCCCGCGTTCGCCCGTCCGTACGCGGATGATCGTCTCGACGGGAACGCTCCACACCTTCCCGTCGCCGATCTTCCCGGTGTGGGCGGCCTTCGTGATGATCGTCATCACGTCCGCGGCGTCGCCGTCCTCGACCACGACCTCCAGGCGGATCTTCGGCACCAGGTCCACGTGGTACTCGGCGCCGCGGTACACCTCGGTGTGCCCGTGCTGCCGTCCGAAGCCACTGGCCTCGGTCACGGTCAGGCCCTGCACGCCGAACTCCCGCAACGCGGTCTTCACGTCGTCCAGTCGGTGCGGCTTGATGACCGCGGTGATCAGTCGCATGGCTCTTCTTCCGCCAAATCCTCGTCGGGGCGCAGGAGGCCGGCCCGGCGCGTGGTGCGGTCAGTCCTCGTCGGCGTCGGCCCGCTCGGCCCGCTCGGCGCGGTCCGGACGGCTGATGCCGAAGCCGCCCGTGCCGCCGGTTCCGCCGCCGAAGGAGCCCCCGGACAGGTGGGACGCGGCCCCGACCGAACCGAGATCGTAGGCGGTCTCGGCGTGTACGGCCAGATCCAGGCCGACCTGCTCGTCTTCCTCGGACGTGCGGAACCCGATCGTCCGGTCGATGACCTTCGCGATCGCGTACGTGACCCCGAACGAGAACAGCGCCGCAATGATCACCGCGGCGATCTGCTTGCCCAGCAAGTCGAGTCCGCCGCCGTGCAGCAGGCCGCGCTCGCCGTCGGGCGTGACACCGTCCCACGCGAACACGCCGATCAGCACGGTGCCGACGACACCGCCGACGAAGTGGACGCCGACGACGTCGAGCGAGTCGTCGTAGCCGAACTTGTGCTTCCAGCCGACCGCGTACGAACACAGCACGCCCGCCGCGAGCCCGATCACCAGCGCGCCCGGCATGTCGACGACGCCGCACGACGGGGTGATCGCCACCAGGCCCGCCACGGCGCCGGACGCCGCACCCAGCGTGGTGGCGTGCCCGTCGCGCTGCTTCTCCACGAGCAGCCAGCCGAGCAGCGCGGTGCACGCGGCGGCCTGCGTGTTGACCAGGGACTGCGCGGCGAGGCCGTTGGCGCCGAGCGCGGAGCCGGCGTTGAAGCCGAACCAGCCGAACCACAGCAGCCCGGCGCCGAGCATCACGAGCGGCAGGTTGTGCGGGCGCATCGGGTCCTTCTTGAAGCCGAGGCGCGGACCGAGGACCAGAGCGACCGCCAAGCCCGCGGCACCGGAGTTGACCTCGACGACCAGGCCGCCGGCGAAGTCGAGCGCGCCGAGCTTCTCCCGGATCCAGCCGTTCGGACCCCAGACCCAGTGCGCGAGCGGCACGTACACGAGCGTCACCCACACGGCGCAGAACACCAGCCACGCCCGGAACCGCGCCCGGTCGGCGATCGCGCCGCTGATCAGCGCCACGGTGATGATCGCGAAGGTCAGCTGGAACACCATGAAGACCAGCGACGGAATCGTGCCGGTCAGCGAGTCGGGCTTCATCCCGTGCAGGAACATCTGCCCGAACCCGCCGAGGAGGCCGCCCCCGCCGAGATCGCCGCCGAACGCGAGCGACCACCCGAACGCGAACCAGACGATGCTCACGACGGCGATCGCCGCGAAACTCATCATGATCATGTTGAGGACGCTCTTGGCGCGCACCATGCCGCCGTAGAAGAGCGCGAGCCCCGGCGTCATCAGCAGCACGAGCGCGGTCGCGGCCAGCATCCACGCGGTGTCCCCGGCATTGAGCTGGTCCGCGGCCAATCGCATCGGCATGTCCTTTTCCCCTGGGCACGCCCCGCCCGGCCGCGGGGCTCAGCCCAGCGTGGAGAGCCCCGGTTTCCCCCGGTGTACGTCGAAGTTACGCGCGCGTTACGCAACCTGATGTCGTGTTACTTCGACGTTGCCGCGGAGTGTCGGAGCACTCACACCGTGCGGGGACGGACATGCGGGGGAAACGCGGGGTCATCCGGTCTACGGCGCCGAGTCGCCGTCCCCCTGCGCCGCGTCCGCGTCCGCTCGGTCCGCGGCCGACTCCGCCGCGGCCGCGATGCTCGCGATGTCCGACGGCACCGCCGTGGCGGCCGGGGTCCCGCCTGAAGGGGTGGCCGAACTGCCGCCGTCCGACTGGCACGAAGCCGTCAGGAGCACCGCAGCGACCACCCCCGCCACGGCGAGTCCGGCTCGGGCGCGGGTCACTCCTTGCCCGACGGGCTGGACGCCGGCTTCGGCTGGGCCGCGCACCAGTTCTTGACCGCGTCGAGGTCGGTCTTCCCCTTCGTCAGGATCGGCAGCAGCGCCTGCCGGGCCGCGAGCCGGTCGCCGAGGAGGGTGGCGATCTCCGGGTGGCCGAGGGCCTTCTGACGGTCGATGCGCGCCTGCACCGCGGCGATGGAGCCGGCGTCCTTCGCGCCGCCGTTGAGCCGGGTCAGGGCCTTGTTCAGGCGGGTCTCCAGGACCGGGACGCGGGCGCAGAACTTGGCGGCGTTCTTCGCGGCCGCCTTGTCCGCCTTCTCCGCCGCCTTCTGGGCCGCCTTCTGCGCGGCGTCGGACTGGGCGGACGGGGCCGTGGAGGGCGTGCCCGTGTCGGCGACGGCGGGGCCGGCGCCGAGCGCGGCGGCGGCCGCGAGGACCGCGCCGAGCGCGAGAACGCGGGTCGAACGTGCCATGGCTGGTTTCCTTTCCGTCGGCGGCACCGGCGGGTCCCGGTGCCGATGACGGCGACGTTAACCGCGGTTTTTGTGGAAACCCTGTGGGCCTGGGCCCGTTCCGGAAAGCCAGTCGTGCCGGTCGGCGGCGGTGGCCGCGGGCGGGTGGACGGGCAGGTCGATCCGCACGAGCAGCCCGGGTCCCGGGTCCGCGTCGGCCAGTTCCACGGTGCCGCCGTGCACGGCGGTCTGCTGGGCGACGAGGGTGAGGCCGAGGCCGGATCCGGGGCTGGCGGCTCCGCGGCGGAAGCGTTCGAACACCGCGGCGCGGAGTTCCGGGGGGATCCCCGGGCCGTCGTCGGCGACGGTGATGCGCACCCGGTCGGCGCCGGTTTCGGTCCGGACGTCCACCCGGACCCGGGTGGTCGCCCCGCCGTGCACCACGGCATTGCCGATCAGGTTGTCCAGGACCATCCGCAGCCCGGTCTCCCAGCCCCGCACCAAGGCGTCGTCGAGAGTGGTGAGGGCGATGTCGGCACGCGGGTACGCGACGCGTGCCGTGTCGACGGCGGCCTGCGCGACGGCGGCGAGGTCGACCGGCCCGAACGCGTCGTCCCCGATGAGGTCGCCCTGCGCGAGCGCGCCGAGGTCGCGGAGCAGGCCGAGGACGCGGGCGTGTTCGCCGGACAGGTCGGCGAGGATCTCGGTGCGGTCGGCGGCGTCGAGGTCGGGGTGCCGGTCGAGGACGTCGAGGTTGGTGCGCATGCTGGTGAGGGGCGTGCGGAGTTCGTGCGCGGCGACGGCGGCGAACGAGCGGGCGGTGTCGAGGGCGCTCGCGGTACGGGCGGCCTGCTCGTCGTAGCGGCCGAGCAGGGTGGCGAGGGTCTTGCCGAGGTCGTCGACGTCGCCGACGCCCGTGGGGACGTGGACGTCGCGCGTCGCGTCGGTGCTCGGGTCGAGTCCGGCCGCGCGGGCGCGCAGCTGCCGCAGGGACTTCGTGGCCCGGCTCGCGGCGGCGAACCCGGCGAGTGCGGCGGCCGGGACGGCGAACGCGGCGACGAGGAAGACCCGGTTGCGCAGCTGCTTCTCGCGGCCGCGGGCTTCGTCGTCGGCGGTGAACAGCCACAGCGTCGCGGCCGTGCGCGGCTTGGCGAGGACCACCGGGACGGACACGGCACGCCAGTGCCGTCCCCCTTCCGAGACCCCGATCGGCTTGCGTGCCGAGGCGGGCAGTTTCACGTCGGGGCCGGGCTGGGGTCCGGCTTTGTACGTCTGCTCGGTCGTCGTCAGCCGGACCCCGTCGTCCAGCGCCGACAGGAACAGCTCGGCCGAACGGCTCTGCTCCTGGCGGTCGTTGTCCTTCGCCGTCGCCCGCAGCAGCGACTGCGCCTGCGGGGCGAGGACAGCCGCTCGGCGCCGCAGGGTGTCGTCGCGTTGCGTGCGCTGGTCGTGCACGACGAGCCGGAACAGCAGCAGTCCCGCGGACAGGACGAGCAGCGGCACGAGCACGGAAGTGACGAGGGCGATGCGGGTGGAGAGTCTCACCGGCGGGCCCCGTCCTCGCGCAGCACGAATCCGATGCCGCGGACGGTGTGCAGGATCCGCGGTGCGCCGTCGGCTTCGAGTTTGCGGCGCAGGTAGCTGACGAACGTGTCCACGACATCGGAGCGGACGTCGAAGTCGTAGCCCCACACCCGGTCCAGGATCTGATCCCGGCTCAGCACCCGCCCGCGGTTGCGGACGAGCACTTCGAGGAGGGCGAATTCGCGCCGGGTGAGGGTGAGTTCGGTGCCGTCGACGGTGGCGGTACGGGCCACGGGGTCGACGACGAGGCCGCCGCAGCGCAGCGCGGTCTCGGGTGCGGCCCGGCCCGCGGTGCCGGGTATGCGGCGCAGCAGGGCCCGCAGCCGCAGTTCGAGTTCTTCGAACGCGAACGGTTTGACGAGGTAGTCGTCGGCGCCGGCTTGCAGCCCGGCGATGCGGTCGGCGACCTCGTCGAGGGCGGACAGGACGAGGATCGGCAGGTCCCAGCCGTCGGCGCGCAGCCGCCGGCACACGCTGGTGCCGCTGAGGTCGGGCAGGCACACGTCGAGGACGACGATGTCCGGCGGGCCTCCCGGGTCCGCGTCGCCGGCGACCGCGGCGAGGGCTTCCCCGCCGTCGGCGGCCAGCCGCACGTCGAACCCGGCCAGCCGCAGCCCGCGCCCGACGGCCCGCCGGATCGCCGGATCGTCGTCGACGACGAGCACCACGTCGCGTCTCGAGGCCATGGTGGGGTCCCTTCCGTACCGTCCGGCGCGACGCCGGGCGGCGTTCGTGTGCGGTCCGGTACCGCATCTTCCGCTTGTCCGTGCCGCATGTGCCGCTTGTCTGCGCCGCATCTTCCGCCAAAACGCGTGCCGGTGGCGGCTGCGTTGCGCCCGGAATCCGGCTTGGCGACTTCTGCCGTACGGCTTTCGCGCGCACGCAGACCCCCGTCCCGCCGCAATCCCCCCACTCCCCCCGCCCGCTGCGTACTGTGGCGCAGATCTGGCGCACGAGGAGCGGAGCGGGGATGGCGGCCGAGGAGAACCTGGTGGTCACGGCGGGAAAGCCGTGGAGCCGGGGGGCGGCGTTGCGGGATCCGGACGAGGAGCACCGGGCGTCGACGCCGCTGGAGTTGTTCTTCGACCTGTGTTTCGTCGTCGCCGTGTCGCAGCTGACCGGACGGTTGGAGCACGCGTACGCCACCGGGCACATCGGCACCGGCATGCAGGGCTTTGCGATGCTGCTGTTCGCGGTGTGGTGGGCCTGGATGAACTTCACGTGGTTCGCCAGCGCGCACGACAGCGACGACGTGCCGTACCGGCTGCTGACGTTGCTGCAGATGGCCGGGGTGCTGATCCTCGCGGCCGGTGTCGACGCGGCGTTCGACGGCCAGACGTACCGCGTGGTGGTGGCCGGCTACGTGGTCATGCGGGTCGCGTTGATCGTGCAGTGGCTGCGGGTCGCCGCGCACCAGCCGAGTGTGCGGACCCGGGCGAGGCGGTACGCGATCGGCGTCGGCGTGGTGCAGCTGCTGTGGATCGGGGCGGCGATCCCGGACTCGATCACCCTGTTCAAGGCGTTGTTCCTGCCGCTCATGCTGATCGAGATCCTGGTGCCGATCTGGGCCGAGCAGGCCGAAGCGCCGGGTCTGATGTGGCACGCGGAGCACATCGCCGAGCGGTACGGCCTGTTCGCGCTGATCATTCTCGGCGAGTCCGTGTTGGCCGCGACGGTGGCGGTCAACGACGCGACGGAAGGCGGCGTCACCGCCCCGGTCGTGACGGTCGCGGGCGGCGGGCTGCTGGTGGCCTTCTCGTGCTGGTGGCTGTACTTCGACACCCTCGGCGGCGACGGGCCGGACAGCCAGACCCGGGCGTTCACGTGGGGCTACGGCCACTACGTCGTCTTCGGCGCCCTGGCCGCGGTCGGCGGCGGTATCGCCACCGCCGCGGCGGCGGTCGCGGCGCACGGTCCCGAGCACGGGATTCCGGACCGCACCGCCGCGCTCGCGGTCACCGTCCCGCTGGCGGTCTTCCTCGTCGCCGTCGGGGTGATCTCGCTGCGGCCGAAGGACCCGTGCGGTCCGGAGCGGCTGGTGCGCTGGGCGATCGCGGCGGCGGCGCTGGTGCTGGCCGGGTTCGTCCTGCCGCCCGCGCCGGCCACCGCCGTGGCGGGGGGCGTGGCGGCACTGCTGGTGGCGGTGGAGACCGTGGCGGCCCACCGGCGCTACCGGGCGCAGACCGACACCGGCCGCATCCGGGCCGCGGGCTAGGCAGTGACCGCGACGGCCTAGGCCGGGACTCCGGGCCGGGCCGGGATGTCGCCGCCCGCCGGGCGTCCGCCCGCGATGCCGGCTTCCCGGCCCGCCGCGGACAGCAGCCCGTCCATGACCCGCACCGCCGGGTCCAGGGGCGGCCCTTTGCTGTCGACCACGACCAGCACGATGGCGTCGTAGGCGAACCGGATGCCGATCCGCAGCCGGGTGTCCTTCCCTTCCGCGCCCTTCGGGTCGTCGATCTCCCACACCAGGTTGTTCGCGTCCGACGTGCCGGGGGTGCGCACGCCCTTCGAGCCTTCCGCGCATGCCGTGACCGCGTCCATGACGCGGCTGAGCGCGTTGGGCCGCTGGGTGAAGGGCTGGTAGCGGATCAGCGTCTCGCGGGCACCGCCGGTGTCGTGCGTGAATCCCCGTTCGCTCACCCGCACATCGTCCGAGTTCGGCAGCTTCACCTGCACGCAGTCGGGGCCGCGGTGTCCCGAGTCCGTCCGCCAGCCGGTCAACTCGCCGGGTATCAGGGGGAGTTGTTCGGGGTCGAGCAGGGCTCCGGCCGGCCATGGCGCGACGTCGGCCGGCGAGTCGGCGGACTTGTCGTCGCCGCCGAAGGTGCCCCAGTCGCCCTTCATGACGGCCAAGGCCAACGCGAGGAACAGGCTGACCATCACGGTGCGGAACCACCAGCTCGCGAACACGTCCCAGCGTCCGGCAGTCCCGTAGCGGCGTGCCCCGCCGCGGCGCATCCGCAGCCGGTCCCACGGCCGTTCCCACGGATGGCGGCCGCGTCCGCCCTCCGGGCGCTCCCACTGCCAGCCGCCGTCACTGCCGTTGTCGTCGTGCACCTATCCCCCAGCCAGAAGATCGCCCCGCGGTGCGCAGCAGCGTACCGAGCCGCGCCGACCGCGCCGCGGGGCCCGGCGGGGGCGGTTCCGGGGCGTCGGGCGGACGGGCCGCGAAGGGCGGATCTTGGCGTCCCCGGCAGCCGGACAGGTCGGCTAAAGCTGCTCGGCGAGGTCGCTGTCCTCGGCGACCTCGCGCAGGCATCGGACCAGGAGGTCCACGCCTTCGTGGTCGCGGTCGGAGCGCCAGAAGGCGGTGACGGGGACGTCGGGGGTGCCGGTGAGGTCGACCTGGACGATGCCGCGGACCGGGCGCTGGCGGGCCCAGCTGCGCGGGGAGATGCCGACGCCTTGGCGGTCGACGACGCGGGCGATGACGTCGTCGACGCTGCCGTACGCCTCGACGATGTCGTCGGCGCCCGCACGGCGCAGCGCGTCGGTGACGCGGGTGTAGAGGCGCGGGTGGGGGCCCCGGGGCCAGACGATGACGGGTTCGCCGCGGACCAGCTCGGAGAGGTCGACGGAGTCGCGGGCGGCCAGCTCGTGGTCGGCGGGCAGCAGGGCGACGAAGGCGAAGGTGCCGACGCGGGCGGAGCCGAGACCCGGGCCGAGGTCGGGCATCCAGCCGATGCCGGCGTCGAGGACGCCTTCGCGGACGTCGGCGACCTGGCGGGCGGTGGGTTCGCTGGTCCACTGCACGCGGAGTTCCGGGTGGCGGATGTGCAGGGCGGAGATGGCGGTGGAGACGAGCGACGGGCCGAGGCCCGAGGTATACCCCACACGCACCTGCCCGGCTTCCCGGGAGGCGCGCCGGCGGACGTCCGCGCAGGCGTCGTCGAGGAGCCGCAACGCGTCGTCGACCTGCCGCCGGAACTGCTCGCCGACCGGGGTCAGGGTGACCGGCAGCGAGCTGCGGTCGACCAGGCGGACGCCCAGTTGCTGCTCAAGGCGGCGGACCGCCTTGGACACCATGGGCTGCGACAGGTAGAGGCGGGCGGCCGCGCGGCCGAAGTGGCGTTCTTCGGCGACGGCCAGGAAGCTCCGCAGATCCCGCAAGTCCATGCCGCCAGGATATGCCCGTGCGGAATAACGTTAGCCGGGACTGGGGGCTTGGCCGGGCCGGGCGCAGCGGGTTTCCTGGAGGGGACAGGCCAGGGCACGGATCAGGAGCCGCATCATGACGCTGGAAATCCCCCGCATCATCTCGGTCGACGACCACGTCGTCGAGCCGCCGAACCTGTGGCAGGACCGGCTCCCGGCGAAGTTCAAGGACCGCGGTCCGCGCGTGGTGCGCGAGAAGGCGAAGTTCAACTTCGTCGGCGGCGTCTTCTCGTACGAGAAGGGCGTCGAGGACGGCGAGTGGTGCGACTGGTGGCTGTACGACGACCTGGTCTACCCGTTCCCGAAGCTGTCCGCGGCGGTCGGCTTCGACACGCTGGACGTGACGCCGGTCACGTTCGACGACATCCGTCCGGGTGCGTGGATCCAGTCCGAGCGCCTGAAGGACATGGCGGCGAACCACACGGACGCGTCGATCTGCTTCCCGAACATCCTTCCGCGGTTCTGCGGCCAGGCGTTCCTGGAGCGCCAGGACAAGGAGCTGGCGCTGCTCTGCGTCCAGGCGTACAACGACTGGATCATCGACGAGTGGTGTGCCGGTGAGGGCAAGGGCATCCTCCTGCCGATGACGCTGATCCCGCTGTGGGACCCGCAGCTGGCGGCGGCCGAGGTGCGCCGCTGCGCGGCCAAGGGCTCGTTCGCGGTGGCGTTCTCGGAGAACCCGGTGCCGCTGGGCCTGCCGTCGGTGCACGACAAGGGCCGGTTCTGGGACCCGTTCTTCCAGGCCTGCGAAGAGACCGGCACGATCATCAACATGCACATCGGCTCGTCGTCGAAGATGCCGTCGACGTCGCCCGACGCGCCGTTCATCGTGTCGTCCACGCTGACCTTCCAGAACGCGATGGGCTCGCTGGTCGACTACATCTTCTCGGGCGTGTTCGACCGCTTCCCGAACATGAAGATCGCGTACGCCGAGGGCCAGGTCGGCTGGATGCCGTACGTGCTGGAGCGCGCCGACAAGCTGTGGGCCGAGCGCGACGACAACGACTTCGGTTCGTCGCTGGCGAACAAGCCGTCGTCGTACATCAAGGACCGCGTGTACGGCTGCATCTTCGACGACGAGATCGGCCTGAAGAACCGCGACATCATCGGCATCGACCAGATCTGCTTCGAGGTCGACTACCCGCACGCCGACGCGACGTTCCCGCACACGCTGAAGGTCGCGACGGAGATCGCCACCAACGCGGGCCTGACGCAGGAGGAGTGCTACAAGCTGTTCCGCGGCAACGCCATCAAGGCGTACGGCCTGGACCGCTTCGGCATCACCAAGTAACCGACGCAGCCGAACAGCGGTCATGCGGTAGTCACCCGGCACCGACCGGGTCGGCACCGTCCGCGGCGCGGGATTCCTGCCGGATTCGGCGGGGGTCCCGCGCTTGCGTGTGTGCGGGCTCGCGGGTGGGTGCGGGCGCGCGGGTGCGCACGGGCTCGTGCGGCACGGCGCGGCGGCGGGTCGGGAGGTTCATCAGCGCGATTCCGGCCATGACGACCGCTCCCCCGGCCCAGTCCCACGCGGTGGGGCGTTCGCCGAGGACGGCGGCCGCGGCGGCGATGCCGACGACCGGGACGAGCAGGGTGTAGGGGGCGACGGCGACGGCCGGGAAACGGCCGAGCAGGTTGTTCCACAGGCCGTAGCCGGCGAACGTCGACACCACGACGATGTAGACCAGTGCGGCGATGCCGGACGGGCCGATGCCGGTGAGCGCGTCCCGGTCGGCCGACCAGCCTTCGAAGGCCAGCGACAGCCCGAACAGCGGCAGCGGCGCGACCAGCCCCGACCACACCACCAGCCCGACCCCCGCCGCGCTGCCCGCCCGCCGGGTCAGCACGTTGCCCAGCGCCCACGACGCGCCCGCCGCCACGACCAGGAGGAACGCGCCGATTCCGGCGCTCTGCCCGCGTCCGGCCGCGATGACCGCCAGTCCGGCCGCCGCCACGCCGAGCGCGGCGAGCCTGCCGCGCGCCGGGCGTTCGCCGAGGAACGCCATCGCGAACAGCACGGTGAACATCGCCTGGCACTGCAGGACGATCGACGACAGCCCGGCGGGCATGCCCAGGTGCATCGCGGTGAACAGGAAGCCGAACTGGCCGACGCACACGAGCATGCCGACGCCGACCACGATCCGCACGGGCACCCGCGGCCGCGGCACGAAGAACACCGCGGGCAGGGCGACGAAGGTGAACCGCAGGGCCGCGAACAGCAGCGGCGGGAACGCGTCGAGGCCGTAGTCGATGGCGACGAAGTTCAGGCCCCAGATGACGGCGACCAGGGCGGCTTGGACCGTGTGAGAGCGCTGCATCTGCGGGATGTGCGGGATCTGGGGGACTTGGGGCACCTGCGGCGATTCCGGCATGACCGCCAGTGTTCCGGCGGGCCTATCCTCAGGACCAGCTACTTTTTCCGGGACCCATTCGGTAGTTTTCCTGAATGGACCTGAAGCGGCTGCGCATCCTCCAGACCCTCGCCCGGCACGGCACGGTCGCCGCGGCCGCGGAAAGCCTGCACCTGACCCCGTCGGCGGTGTCCCAGCAGTTGGCGGTGCTCGCCAAGGAGGCGGGCGTCCCGCTGCTGGAGCGCCACGGGCGCGGCGTCCGGCTCACCGGCGCGGCCCGCGTCCTGCTCACCCACGCGGACGCGATCGGCGTCCAGCTCGAACGCGCCCGCGCCGACCTGGCCGCGCACGCGCACGGCGGTGTCGGCGAAGCCCGGGTCGGCGGGTTCCCGACCGCGCTCGCGTCGCTCGTGGCGCCCGCGGTCGCGCATGTCCGGGACACCCACCCGGGCTGGCGGTTCGCGATCGTCGAGAAGGAGACCGAGGACGCCATCCCGCTGCTCGTCGCGGGCGAACTCGACCTCGCGGTGGTCATGAACTCGCCGCAGGTGCCGGCCGCCGACCACCCGACGCTGGTGCTGCATCCGCTGCTCAGCGAGCCCGTCCACATGGCGCTGCCCGCCGGCCACCCGCTCGCCGACCTCGCCGAACTCGACCTCGCCGCGCACCTCGTCGACGAGGAATGGGTGCTCACCGCGGAAGGCACCGCCTGCCACGCGCTCGCCGCGCAGGCCTGCGGCCAGGCCGGTTTCCAGCCGCGCGTTCGGCACCACGTCACCGACTTCGGCGCCATGTACGCGCTGGTCGCCGCCGGTCTCGGGGTGGCGATGATGCCGCACATGTCGCTCGCGTCGGCACCGCCCGGCGTCGCGGTGCGCCCGCTGCGCGCCCCCGCGCCGCGCCGCCACCTGTTCGCCGCGGTCCGCCGCGGCAGCGCCGCCACGCCGCTGCTGAACGCGCTCCGCGACCGCGCGGACGGGTTGGCGGAAAGCGTGCGGCGCCGTCCGCTGCCGCCCGCGGATCCCGGGCTCGCCCTCTCTCCCTCTGGCGTCCCCGGTTATCGTGACGCTATTGATTGAGCGTCAGCAATTGATCCGGGTCCAGGAGGACTGAATGGGCATCTGCGACGGCCGCGTGGTCGTGATCACCGGCGCGGGCAACGGCATCGGGCGCTCCCACGCGCTGGCATTCGCCGCGGAGGGCGCCAAGGTCGTCGTCAACGACCTCGGCGGCTCGCGCGACGGCACGGGCGCGTCCACGGGACCGGCGCAGGCCGTGGTCGACGAGATCGTCGCCGCGGGCGGCGAGGCCGTCGCGCACGCCGAGGACATCTCGACGTGGGACGGCGCGGCGTCGCTGATCCAGCTCGCGATCGACACGTTCGGCCGGATCGACGTGCTGGTCAACAACGCGGGCATCCTGCGCGACCGCATGCTGACCAACATGAGCGAAGCCGAGTGGGACGCGGTCATCAAGGTGCACCTGAAGGGCACCTTCGGCCCGGCGCACCACGCGGCCGCGCACTGGCGCAACCTGGCCAAGGCGGGCGAGGCCGTCGACGCGCGCATCATCAACACGTCGTCGCCGTCGGGCATCTTCGGCAACGTCGGGCAGACGAACTACGGCGCGGCGAAGGCCGGCATCGCCGCGTTCACGGTCATCGCCTCGCAGGAACTCGGCCGCTACGGCGTCACGGTCAACGCGATCGCCCCGACCGCGCTCACCCGCATGACCGAGGACCTGGCCGGCCTCATCGGCGACAAGTCCGAGGCGGCGGAGAAGCTCGCGCCGGAGAACATCTCGCCGTTGGTCGTGTGGCTCGGCTCGACCGCGTCGGCGGGCGTCACCGGCCGGGTCTTCTCGGTCGCCGGCGGCTCGATCTCGGTCGCCGAGGGCTGGGCCAACGGTCCGACCGTCGACAAGGGCAGCCGCTGGAGCCCGGCGGAACTCTCGGACGTCATCCCCGACCTGGTCGCGAAGGCGGCGCCGAACGCGGGCATGGACGGGAACCGCGTGCAGGACTGATCCACCCCTCGGTTCGACGGCAGGCTCCGGGTCCGCGTCCGCGGCCCGGAGCCTGCCGCTTTGCGCGGCGTGCCGCAGCCCCTTCCCCGGCCGACATCCCCGCGATCTCTTCGACGCGCCGCAACACCTCGGCCGGCACGCGGCGTTCCTCGCGCGGCAGGTCCAAGTATCTTTGCTCTCGAAGCCATGGAGGTGACGCGCCGGTGTCAACCGATCCGGGAGACGCCCCGGCCCGCGACGGCGCGCCGGGGGTCGACGTCGACGATGCGATCCGGACGCTGCTGCTGCTCATGCCGCGGATCGTCGGGCGGGCGAAGCGGCTCGGCGTGCCGCCCGAACTCCGGGGGTTCACGCTGGCGCCGCGGCATTTGTCGTTGCTCGCCTATCTGGTTTTCGACGGCCCGATGCCGGTCAACGAGCTGGCCGCGCGGCTGGAGGTCGCGCCGGCGACGGTGAGCCTGATGGTCGGCGACCTCGCCAGGCAGGGCATTCTGGAGCGCTCCCCCGACGCGTCCGACCGGCGCAAGGCCATCGTCGGGATCGCGGCGGCCCAGGAGCCCGCGATCCGGGCCTGGCTGGGCCGCAGCGCGGGGGCGTGGCGCAAGGCGCTGGAGCCGCTGACCCCGGCGGAGCGGGCGGTGTTCACAGGGACGCTGGCGGCGTACGAAGCGGCCCTCGGCGAGGAGTGAGGCCGGGCACCCACCAAACCTGACGCACCGTCAGCAATACTGGCTCCGCGGGGGAGCTGCGACGGAACGGAGACAGGCATGGCCCGGGTATACGAGATCGACTCCGTGGTCCCTGTGATCGACCCGACGGCGTTCGTGCACCCGGACGCCGTCCTGGTCGGCGACGTGATCATCGGCCCGCACTGCTACATCGGCCCGCTGGCCAGTCTCCGCGGCGACTTCGGCCGGATCACCGTGGGCGCGGGCGCGAACGTCCAGGACGGCTGCGTCGTGCACTGCTTCCCCGGCACCGACACGGTCGTCGAAGAAGACGGCCACATCGGCCACGGCGCGATCCTGCACGGCTGCCGCGTCGGCCGCGGCGTCCTGGTCGGCATGAACGCGGTCGTCATGGACGGCGTCGACCTCGGCGCGTACGCCTTCGTCGCCGCCAACAGCTTCGTGAAGGCGGGCACCGTCGTCCCCGAAAAGCACCTCGCGGCGGGGTCCCCCGCGAAGGTGACCCGCGAACTCTCCGACGCCGAACTCGCCTGGAAGGCCAACGGCACCAAGGTCTACCAGGACCTCGCCGCCCGCTCCCTCGTCAGCCTCCGCCCGGCCACGGCCCTCACGGCCGTCGAACCCGACCGGCGCCGGGTCAGCACCGACGCGTCGGTGGCGGAGCCGCTGCACACGTACCGCGAGAAGCACTGACGCAAGGCCCGCACCCGGCCCGGGTCGGCCGCCGACCGGGCCGGGTCAGGCCGGGGTCACTCCCCCTCCGGCACCTTCCGCACTTCCGTCTCCGGCGCTTCCACACGCCGGCCGTCCGCGGCGCGGATCTCCAGCGGGGCCAGCGGCTTGCCGTCGCGGCGGTCGAGGAGTTCCGACCGGGGCTCGCCGGGTTCGAAGAAGTGCCGCTCGCCCCACTGGCGCAGGGCGACCACGACCGGGAACAGGTCGCGGCCCCGGGGCGTGAGCACGTACTCCTGGTAGGGGCTGCCGTCCGCGGCAGGCTGCCGGTCGAGGATCCCGGCGTCGACGAGGCCGCGCAGCCGCGCGGTGAGGATGTTCTTGGCGATCCCGAGCCCGCGTTGGAAGTCGCCGAATCGCCGGCTCCCGTCGAACGCGTCGCGCACGATGAGCAGCGACCACCAGTCGCCGATCGCGTCGACGGACCGCGCGACCGGGCACGGCTCCGCGTCGAACCGGGTGCGTTTCACCATCTCCGGGCCTCCCGGGCTTTCGTGGTTGCATCATGCTACCACTAACGGCTACGTTCCTCTGGTTTCATCTTGAAACCAGAGAGGAGCCGCCGTGCCCGCACTGCGCCCCAACGCCCCCACCGGCCTCCCGCCCGGAGCCGCACTCCTGTTCGCCGTCGCCGCGGGCGCCTCGGTGGCGAACGTGTACTTCGCGCAACCGCTGCTCGCCACCCTCGGCGCCGACTTCGGCATCGGCGAGCGCGCCGTCGGCGCCGTCGTCACCCTCACCCAGCTCGGCTACGGCATCGGCCTGCTGCTGCTCGTACCGCTGGGCGACCGGCTCGACCGCAAGCGCCTCGCCGTCGCCCAGATGCTGGCGCTGGCCTTCGCGCTGACCGCGGTCGCGACGGCGCGGTCCCCGGGCGTGCTCTTCGCGGCCTTCGCCGCCGTCGGGCTCCTCGCGGTGGTGACGCAGCTCCTCGTCGCGTCGGCCGCCGCACTCGCCGACGACACGTCCCGCGGACGCGTGGTGGGCACGGTCACCGCCGGGATCGTGGTCGGGATCCTGCTCGCGCGCACCGTCGCCGGGCTGCTCGCGGACGCCGCGGGCTGGCGCTCGGTGTACGCGGCATCGGCGGTGCTGAGCGTCGCCGTCGCGGCCGCACTCGCGCGCATCCTCCCGTCCGGCGGCGCCCGGCCGACACCGCCCCCGTACCGCAAGCTGCTCGGCTCGCTGCCGGAACTCCTGCGCACCGAACCGCTGTTCCGGCAACGCGCGGTGATCGCGCTGCTGCTGTTCGCATCGTTCGGCACCCTGTGGAGCAGCGTCGCCCTGCCGTTGAGCGAACCGCCGTACACGCTCTCGCACTCCGCCATCGGCGCCTTCGGCCTGGCAGGCGCGGCCGGCGCCCTCGCCGCGTCCCCCGCCGGACGCCTCGCCGACCGCGGCTACGCCCGCCACGTCACCGGCGGCGGACTCGCCCTGCTGACCCTCTCGTGGCTGCCCCTCGCGGCAACCACCTCGACCCTGTGGGCGCTGGCAGCAGGGGCCATCGTCCTGGACCTGGCGGTACAAGCCGTCCACGTCACGAACCAAACGGTGCTCTACGCCTTGCGCCCCGACGCGGGCAGCAGCCTCATCGGCGGCTACATGGTCTTCTACTCCCTCGGCAGCGCCTTGGGCGCCATCACCGCAACCACCCTGTACGCCGCGGCCGGCTGGCACGCGGTATGCGCCCTGGGCGCGTCCTTCGCCCTGGCGGGTCTGGGGGTATGGGCACTCGGCGAGCGCGGGGCACGCCGCGCTCGTTCGTCCGCGGCCGCGACGGCGTCGGGAGGTCAGGACATCCGCACGTCGACGCCGGAACTCCGCAAAAGGTCCACACAGTCGGCGAACCACGAGGCATCGGCCTCGGCCGCGTGCCGGGCCGCCACTTCGGAGTGACGCCAGACCAGGGTGAACGGAGTTCTGGCCCCGTACCCGCCGCTCAGGCAATCGTCCAACGCGTCGAGGCATCTGCCGAAGTATCCGCCCGGACCGTTGACGGCCTCGCCCAAGGCGCAAAAGAAGCCGGTCTCGTCGGTGACCTCGCTGCCGTCGAGTTCGTGGACGGCCCCGGCGGGGCTGTCGGACGTACCGACGGCGAAGCCCGCGCGGGCGGGGACCGCCCAGGACAGCCATTCCGCTCGGCCCCGGGCGGCTAGCCCGATCCACGAACCCGGCTTCGTAGGCCTGCCGTTCAGCCACAGATCCCACACCGCGGCGGCATCCACGACCGGGCGCGTCCAGGCGGGGCCGGTCACGGTGATGTCGAGGAGCCCGTCGCCGAGGCGGGACGGCCGCGCGTCGCCGACGGTGATGCTGCAGGACTCCGTGTGGGCGACATCGCCGTCTCGGTCGAGGAGATACAGCAACACGGGGCCGATGCCTCGGCGGCGGGGGTTCGTGGAAGCGAGGATGCGGCGGAGGCCGTCGCCGGGCGCGCAACCGACCAAGGTCATCGGGACGTCGGGTTCGTCGTCGTAGGTGACGAACCAGGACTCTTGGCGGAAGGTGCCGAGTTCGCGGGCCGTGTCGCCCTGGTGGGCCCGGAGCCGGTAGCCCGAGGAGAAGGGGAAATGCGTATACGGAGGCGCGCTGGTGCCGGGGATGGCGCCCCCGTCGCCGTATTCGACCACGACATCGTGTCGGCGGAGATCGCGCAGGCAGGGCCGGATGTCGACGAGGTGCGGGGCGTCGGCGTAGTAGCCCCCGATCGCGTCGCCGTCGCGGTCGAGTTCCTCCCATTCCAGATAGGACGGCCGCGCCGGGGACGCAAAGGCCTCGCTGATGGCGTCGGCCGACGAGCAGCCCAGCAGCACGAGCCGATTCCTCGGCGGTGTGTCATCGGGAACGAACAGGCCGTCGATGTCCCGGCATTCGCCGAGGACTTCGTCTTCGTCCGCGTTCATGAGCCGGAACTTCGGGTCGGTGATGGCGCCTCCTCGGGATCGGGGAGCCGACAGTAGCCGACGGGGCCGCGCCGACGAACACCGGAACGCCACAGGCCCCCGATTCCGTGCGGAATCGGGGGCCGGTGTGGTGAAGCGGTAGGCCTGGGGCCTTACTTGCGCTTGTTGATCTCTTCTTCCAGCTGCGGGACGACCTTGAACAGGTCGCCGACCACGCCGTAGTCGACCAGGTCGAAGATCGGTGCGTCCTCGTCCTTGTTGATGGCGACGATGGTCTTGGAGGTCTGCATGCCCGCGCGGTGCTGGATCGCGCCGGAGATGCCCGCGGCGATGTAGAGCTGCGGGGAGACCTGGGTGCCGGTCTGGCCGACCTGGTGGCTGTGCGGGTACCAGCCGGCGTCGACGGCGGCGCGCGAGGCGCCGACCGCGGCACCGAGGGAGTCCGCGAGGCGCTCGATGACCACGAAGTTCTCGGCGCCGTTCACGCCGCGGCCGCCGGAGACGACGATGTCGGCCTCGGTCAGCTCGGGGCGGTCGGACTTCTCGCGCGGGGCGCGCGAGACGATCTTCGTGCCGGTGGCGGCCCGGGAGAACTCGACCGAGACGGACTCGACGGCGGGGGTGGCCGGGGCCTCCTCCGGGGTCGCCGCGTTCGGCTTGACGGTGATGACCGGCGTGCCCTTGGTGACGTGCGCGCGGACCTGGTACGTGGCGGCGAAGACCGACTGCTCGGTCTCCGGGCCGTTCTCGCCGGCGACCACGTCGACGGCGTCGGTGATCAGGCCCGAGCCGAGGCGCACCGCGACGCGGGCGCCGATCTCGCGGCCGTCGGCGGACGACGGCACGAGGATGGCGGCCGGGTTCGCCGACTGCGCGATCTGCGCGAGCGCGTCGGCCTTCGGGACGACGAGGTAGTCGTCGATTTCGGCGGCGTCGACGACGTACACCTTCTGGGCGCCGTAGCGGCCCAGGGTCTCGGTCGCGGCGTCGGCGCCCTTTCCGAGGAAGACCGCGGACGGCTCGCCCAGGCGGCGCGCCAGGGTCAGCAGTTCCAGGGTCGGCTTGCGAACGGCTCCGTCGACGTGGTCGACGAGAACGAGGATCTCACCCACAGCATTCTCTCCTTGTCCGGTGAAGCCCGGGGATAGTCGTAAGGTCCGGTGCTGCCCGACTCAGATGAACTTCTTCGCGGCGAGGAACTCCGCGAGCTTCACGCCGCCGTCGCCCTCGTCCTCGACGACCTCGCCCTTGCTGCGCGGCGGGCGGGCGGTGGCGGAGTCGACCGTCGACCAGGCGGCGGACAGGCCGACCTCGTCGGACTCGACGCCCAGGTCGTCCAGGTCCAGGTTCTCCAGCGGCTTCTTCTTCGCCGCCATGATGCCCTTGAACGACGGGAAGCGGGCCTCGCCGGTGCGGTCGGTCACGGACACGACGGCGGGCAGGCTCGCCTCGATCGTCTCGGACGCGACGTCGCCTTCGCGGCGGCCCTTGACCACGCCGCCCTCGACCTTGACCTCGTCGAGGAAGGTCACCTGCGGGACGCCGAGGCGCTCGGCGAGCATCGCCGGGACGACGCCCATGTTGCCGTCGGTCGAGGCCATGCCGCAGACGACCAGGTCGTAGCCGGACTTCTCGATCGCCTTCGCGAGGATCAGCGACGTGCCGAGCGCGTCGGTGCCCTGGATGTCGTCGTCGTTGACGTGGATCGCCTTGTCGCCGCCCATCGCGAGCGCCTTGCGCAGCGCGTCCTTGGCGTCGTCGGGGCCGACCGTCAGGTAGGTGATCTCCGCCTCGACACCCGACTCGACGATCTGCAGCGCCTGCTCGATCGCGTACTCGTCGAGTTCGGAGAGCAGCGAGTCGACCGACTCGCGGTCGGACGTGCCGTCCTCGTTGAACCCGCGGTCACCGGTGGCGTCGGGCACGTACTTCACGCAGACAACGATTTTCACAACAGTTCTCCTGTGGTCGTCCGGTCACCCAGGTGCCGGTCCGAGGGTGTCATGCCCGTCCGAAGACGCCGCTATGGCCCCACCCGGCAGCTTGCTCAGAGCCGGGTGTTCGATCACTCCCGCATCATTGCATCTGCGCAGCAGTACTCCTGTACGGCGTCCCCGGCAGCAGGAACGGCTCCGGCCCCTTCGGTCCTGTGATGTCCGCCCCGAGACGTCCTGCCCACGCGCGGCGGTGCGCACGCACGCGGACAAACGCTTCGGCACGCCCATCATGTGACGGTCCGTCAACTTTCTGGGTCGAGACTACGCGCCCCCGGAAGGGAACCTGACCACCGCCCCGGCAAACGGGCGAATGATCCGCTTTCCTCCCGGCGCTCGAACGCGCGCCTCATCTTGTTACTGGACAGTAACACCAGTCTATCGGGCCTGTCACCGGCCGATTCGTCATCGGGCGGGCGTGTCGGCGGCCCGATCGGCCGGACGCGGCACCGCGGTCGTGATCGCCTGCTTGTCGCCCGTGCGCGGACCATACGAATGCAGTACAACCGGTGCGCCGAGGGCCTCGGCGACCGCGGCCGACCAGGCGGCGGCCGCGCCCCGGGTGTTCGACTCCGACAGGGTCCCCCGCTCCCCCGGCGCCACCGGCGAAACGGGCGGCACCGAAGGGACCTGCGGAACCGGCTCCACCCACGCCGACGCGCGCAGCAGACGGGCCGTCAGTTCCGCTTGGCGGTCCAGGTCGCCGGGCGCGCCGACGGGCAGCCGGGACACCTGGCGGCCGTCGATCGCGTAACCACGGCAGATCCGCAGACCCGGATGGCGCAGCGGTGCGTCGAGATGGGTGAGCGCGACGGCGTCGACGCCGCCGCACACGTCGACGGCGTAGCGGTGTGCGACCGCGTCGAAGTGGCCGACCCGGAAGGCGCCCTGCCAGCGCCCGGTGCCGTTGTGCGCGTCGGGGAGCGCGGCGGTCGCGGCGGTGTCCTCGGTGGGGAGGGGGCCCGGGCCGTGGCGGGTGGTGTAGGCCCGGACGACGCCCAGGCGCAGCGCGTCGCCGGCCAGACCCGCCTCGGCGAGCAGGGCCTCCGCGTTGGCGAAGGTCGTCGTGGACCACGTGGTGTAGGGGTGGAAGCCGTGCCATTCGTCCAGCAGGACGCCTTGGGCGCCTTCGAAGACGACGCGGGTCGTGCGGAGCAGGCGGGCGCCGTACGCGCGGTCCACCAGCCGCACCGCGGCGCCGAACGACTGATACACGGTGGCGCACGCCTCGACGGGCGGGACGTCGGGGAGCGGCCCGAGTTCGTCGGTGAGCCGGTCGTGGAGGGCACGGAGTCGGGCGCGCAGCCGTTCGGGTGCGTCGCAGTCGCCCGCACGCGGCGAGGTGTCGGGGTGTGCGAGGGCGTATGCGGCCGTCTCGCCGATGCCCATGCCGCACGAGCCGTGCCGCCCGGCGCCGCGGGCTTGTTCACGGAGCCGGTTGGCGGCGACGTGGTACGGGGTGGTGAGCAGCGCTTCGCGGTCGACGGTGAGGCGGCCGAACGGGTCGGGGACGCCGAGCGCCTCCAGGTGGTCGGCCTCCGCGGTGAGCGCGAGCGGGTCGACGAGCATGAAGCGCGACAGATGGGTCTCGACTCCGGGGGTGAAGGAGCCGGAGCCGAACTGGGCGAAGGTGTGGTGGCGCCCGTCGTCGGTGACGACGTTGTGCGCGGCCTGCGCGCCGCCGTTGAAGCGGACGACGGCGCCGAAGCCGCCGCCGGCCGCGTTTCCGCGGTCGGCGGCGGCTTGGCACAGGTGCGCCACGACCGTGCCTTTGCCGGCGTCCCCGAAGCCGAGGTCGACGACGGCGGTGTGGCGTGGTGCGGAATGGCGTGGTGCGGAGCCGTTCAGTGGGGCCGTCCCTGGCATCGCGGTGAGGGGCTCTGGTGCGGGGTGTCCCGGCTCAGAGCCGGGTCGTCCCGGCGGCCGGGGCGTCCCCGTCGAGTCCCGGCAGGCTTCCGGTGGTGGCGACGGGGCCGCCGCGGCCTTCCGCGTAGGACGCGAGAGCGCGCGAGACCGAGCCGACCTGGTTGTCGGCGGCGCCGACGTCGCGCAGGTGGCCGAGTCCTTCGTCGAGGTCGATGGCGTCCTCGGCAAGGCCGATGGTCAGCGCGATGGTTTCGCAGACCGCGTCGAGGTCGTCGAGTTCGATGACGTTCTGCCGCAGCAGCTTGCGCCAGATGCCGAGGACTTCGGTGTCGCCGACGTACGACGTGCCGGCCGGGAGGATGTAGTACACCTCGAACTTGCGCTGCAATTCGGCCACGATCGCCTCGATCGGGATGTCCTCGCCGATCGTGTCGCCGATCACCGCGTCGACCTCGCGGCGCTTCACCCGGTTGTACGGCATCTCGTCGCCGATGATGAACAGGTAGCCGCGCTTGCCGCGCTTGTCGAGGCAGTCGAGTTCGGTGTGCCGGGCCATGAAGTACAGGGCCAGTTCGTACGATTCGGTCTTCTGCCCGCCGCCTCCCCCTTCCAGCAGGATGTTGCCGAGCTGGTCGTCCATGCGGTTGTCGGACTCGAACTGGCCGACCTGCAGCGGCACGCGGTCGCACGTCGCGTCGCCGATCGCGCCGAACAGGATCTGCGGGTGGTCGACGTAGCCCTTGCGCAGCAGCAGGCCGAAAAGCTCCGGCAGCTTGGTCTGCAGGGTGACCGGCACCGAGCCCATGGAGCCGGTGACGTCGAACAGCACGGATATGGCGAGGGACGTGGGGTGTTCGTCGCTGTCCCGGCTCTCCCGGACGCCGACGCCGCGCGGGTCGAGGTCGGCGTGCGCCGCCCACTTGTCGCGCGGGATGCTGCCGCGGGTGCTGTCGCTGTAGTCGAAGGCACTGCGGCCCATGCGCGCGTTGAGGCTCTGCGCGGCGTCGTAGACGTTGGTGGACCAGTTGCCGCTTCCCATGGTTTCCCTCCGAGGGGGATGTCTTTCGGTCAGGGGGTGCTCAGCGCCGGCCCGGCATGCTGAACGGCCGGAACTTGCGCGGGCCGTACAGGCGGCCGAGCAGCTCGTCGAGTTCGCCGAGGAGCTTCCACGCGTCGTGCGGACGGCGCGCCGGGGCGGGCAGGGTGCAGCCGCGGGCGAAGCGGAACAGCGGCTTCGGTGCGCCGGGTTCGAGCAGGTACGTCATGCAGCGGGTGGCCATGAAGATGTCGGTCGACGTGTCCGGCGGCTGCTTCCCGGGCACTTCCGGCGGGTATAGGTCGGCGAACCGGTCGAGCATCGCCGGGACGTGCTCCGCGGCCGGGTGGAAGCCGGCGGGCCGCGGAGTCGTCCCGCCGTCGGACCCGCCGGGCGGCGGCACGCCTCCGCCGGACTTCCGGCCGGTCGACAGCTTGAACGACGGGCCGATCGGCGGACCGGTGAGCACGCGACCGCCCGGGCCCGGCGCGACCGGTTCGAGGACGGTCGCGTAGCACCAGTCGACGAGGACCAGGCCGTGCTCGCGCGGCTCGATGAGCACGTGGTCGGGCACGACGGCGCCGTGCACGACGCCGGCGCGGTGCGCGTAGCCGAGGGCGACCAGCAGACGGCGCCACATCCACGCGACGTCGCGGGCGTCCAGCCCGTCCGGGTACGCCTCGCGGACTTCGGTCAGCGAGCGGAAGCCGCGCACCCGGGCGACGACGTTGGCGCGGCGTTCGCTGCCGGAGCCGGCGTCGCGGTGCCGGAAGGACTCGACGAGCCCGGGCACGTACGCCCGGTACTCCGGGTCGCCGTCCCGGCCGATCCGCTCGAGGGCCGCGGCCTCGCGCTCCATGAGGTCGTTGTCGGCGACCGAGCGCGGGATCTTCAGCAGGGCGCGGACCTCGCCGCCGTCGGCGTCGGCGTAGGTGACCTTGAGCAGGTTCGCGACGTCGCCGCGGGCCCGCTCGCCGCCGACGGAGTAGGCACGTTTCCGGGTGGTGACGACGACTTGGCGGCCCGTCACTCCGGTGATGGTCTGCTGGTAGCGCAGCCACAGTTCGGCGAGCCGCGTGAAGACCGCTTGGGCGGCGGCTTTGCGGTCGTCGGGGACGGTGTCCGGGTGCAGCATGCGCGCGAGGGCGCGGTAGCGGCGGCCGCCGGAGCGCAGGCAGGCCTCCGGGGTGCCGTCGTAGGGCCCGAAGAGGTCGTCGGGTTCGGTGGCCCCGCCGACCAGTTCGAGTGCTTCTTCCAGGGTCTTCGGCAGCGCGGGCGCCGTACGTGGGGGCATGCCGGTCACTGGTTTCCCTCCCGGGACGGGCGCAGCAGCGCCGGGTGCAGCAGGCGGGCGCCGCCGGCCCGGTAGAGCCGGGCGCGCCTGCCGCCGCGGGCGCCGCCGCGGGCGGTGGTGGTGTCGGTGTCCTCGACGAAGCCGGGCACGGACAGCACCTTGCGGTGGAAGTTGCCGGGGTGCAGGGGTTCGCCCCACACCGCTTCGTAGACCTCGCGGAGTTCCGTGACGGTGAACTCGGGGCCGGTGAAGGCGGTTGCGAGGGGCGTGTATTCGAGCTTGGCGCGGGCGCGCTCCAGACCGTCGGAGAGGATCCGCGCGTGGTCGAAGGCGAGTTCGCCGGGGTCGAGGGTGTCGACGGGGGTCCAGGACGCGGCGGCGGCGTCGCCGCCCGCGGTGGCGTCGGGCAGGTCGGGGGCGAACGCCAGGTACGCGACGGAGACGACGCGCATGCGAGGGTCCCGACCGGGTGCGCCGTACGTGCCGAGCTGCTCCAGGTGGAGGCGCGGGATCGGCGGACGGGCGGCGGTCGCACGGCCGTTGGCCGCGCCGGATCCGGATCCGCGGGACTGCCCGGCCTCGCCGCCCCCGTGCGCGGCGAGGCCGGTCTCCTCGGCGAGTTCGCGGACCGCGGCGTCGTCGAGGTCTTCGTCCTCGGCGGCGCGCACGAAGCCGCCGGGGAGGGCGAGGTGCCCGGCGTAGGGCATGCCGCCGCGGCGGATCGTCAGCACGTGGAGTGCCTTGGCGCCGGTGTCGTCGCGGTGCCGGATGGTGAGGGCGACGACGTCGACCGTGACGGCGACGGGCGCGAACGCCCGCGGGTCGTAGGCGGCAAGCCAGGCTTGCTCGTTGGGCCCGTGGGGTGATCCGACCGCCGGCATGGTTCCGCCCTCGCCTTGGTTGTTCTCATTCTGAGAATTTCTTGCCCTGAGAACAACTTAGCGCGTCGGGTGGGGCGGGCGCAGCAGGGTTTTCCCTCAGGCGGGAGCGCGGGGGCGCGAGCCGGGGGCGGAGCGGGCGTGCGCGGCCCACTCCCCGCCCGGCAGTCACCGCGCTCTGGTAGGCATGTGCCATGTCGAGATACGCCCGCGAAGAGCGGTTCGTTGGCCTGCCCGTGGTCGAGCTTCCCGCGTTGCCGAATCCCAAGGGGACACGGGCCGACAATGCCGCGGCGCGGCAGGCGAAGCCGTTGCCGGCGGCGGCCGACGCGGCGTGGCGGTTGCGGATCGACAGTTATCCGCGCACCGAGAAGTTCGCGGAGCACGTCGCGCGGTTCCTCGACACCGTCGACACCGCGCAGGTGTCCGCGCTGCTGGTCGGCATGTGGGAGCCCGGCGAGGACTCGAAGGAGGCCGTCCGCCTGCTCGCCGGTGCCGCCGAGCGGCTCCCCGGGCTGCGGCACCTCTTCTTCGGCGACATCACGTCGGAGGAGAACGAGATCTCCTGGATCCTGCAGTGCGATCTCACCCCGCTGTTCGACGCGTTCCCGCGGTTGGAGACGCTGATCGTCAAGGGCGGCCAGGACGCGGTCCTGCACCCGGTGCGGCACGTGAGCCTGCGGCATCTGGAGTTCCGCACCGGCGGGCTCCCCGGCAATGTGGTGCGCGCGTTGAGCGCGAGCACGTTCCCGGCGCTGGAGACCCTCGACCTCTGGCTCGGCGTCGAGGACTACGGCGGCACCGCGACCGTCCGCGACATGGACGGCATCCTCCGCGGCACCGGCCTGCCCGCGCTCACCCGCCTCGGCCTGATGAACAGCGAGATCCAGGACGAGATCGCCGCCGCCGTCGCGGCCGCCCCGATCGTCTCCCGGCTCTCCGAACTCGACCTGTCCATGGGCACCTTGGGCAACGAAGGCGCCGAAGCCCTGCTCACCGGCCAGCCCCTCGGGCACCTCCGCACGCTGGACCTGAGCCACCACTTCATGTCCGAGGCCATGCGGAAGCGCGTCGAGGCCGCCTTCTCGGGGACCGGCGTCACGCTCGTCGCCTACGGCGAGCAGGAGCCCGACGAAGACGAGGACGAAGACGAGTTCTGGCGCTACGTCGAGGTCTCCGAATGACCCGCGGAACCGCCTGCCACGCGCCGGAGCAGCACCGCACGTCCCCACGCGGCGTCCTGCCGCCTGTCTGACCACACACACCCGGGAGCAAGGAGCAGCGCATGGGCCTCTACGAATTCGCCCCCTACTTCGGCGGCCTTCCGGTCGCCGACCTCCGTCCGAGCACCTCGGAAGCGACGTCGATCGAGCCGGGCACCCAGCCGTCCCCCAATTACGGCGAGCCCGAGGTCTACGGCGTCGGACCCGCCGAATACGCCGCCGACGCGATCGCCTGGCGGATCCGCGTCGACCCGTGGGAAGAAGACGTCACCTTCGAAGAGCTCTTCCAGTACTTCCTCGACTCCGTCGACACCACGCGGGTCACCGCCCTGCTGTGCGGGTGCTGGGACGAGGAGCTCTCCGAGGAGAGCCCCGCCCTCGCCATGCTCGTGGAGAACGCCGCCAAGTTCCCCAACCTGCGGCACCTCTTCCTCGGCGACGTCGTCCAAGAGGAGTCGGAGATCTCCTGGATGACGATCGGCCGCCTCACTCCGGTCCTGCGCGCGTTCCCGCAGCTCGAGGAACTCGTGGTGCGGGGCGGCGACAACGAGGGCGAAGCCGCCCTGGAGCCGCTGCGCCACGAAGGGCTGCGCAAGCTGACCTTCGAGAGCGGCGGCCTGGGAGCCGGTGTGATCACCGCCCTCGGCCTGTGCGAATTCCCGGCGTTGGAAAGCCTGGACGTCTGGATGGGCATAGCCGCGTACGGCGGCGACGCCACCGCCGACGACCTCGCCGAGCTGCTGTCCGGCGTACGCCTCCCGGCCCTGCGCCACCTCGGCCTCATGAACAGCGAGATCCAGGACGCGGTGGCCGCCGCCGTCGCCGGCGCCCCGCTCACCGCCCGCCTCGAATCCCTCGACCTGTCGATGGGCACGCTCGGCGACGAAGGCGCCGAAGCGCTCCTCGCCGGACAGCCCCTCACCCACCTGAAGCGGCTGCGCATCAACCACCACTTCATCTCGGACCCGACGTCCGAGCGCCTCCGCAAGACGCTGCGCCCGCTCGGCGTCACCGTCGACATCGACAGCCCCGAGGCGCTCCGCGACTGGGGCAGCGGCCGCTACGCCGAAGTCACCGAGTAGGCGGACGGCATCGTGACCGCGAACCACTTTCAGGCCTTCGGCGGGCTGCCGGTCGAGGACGTGCCCGGCGCCGGCGAGCCGTGGCCGGGCACCGCGGAGCTGTACGCGTGGCGCGTGCGGGTGCTGCACGACGACGAGACGTGGTCCGAGCGGTTCGCTCGGTTCCTCGACGAGGTCGACGGCGGCGCGGTCCGGGCGCTGCTCGTCGGCGACTGGAATGCCGAGTACGGCGACGACTCCCGCGAGGCGGTGGCCGCGATCGCGGCCGCCGCCGACCGGCTGCCGAACCTGGCCGCGCTGTTCGTCGGCGACATCGCGTACGAAGAGTGCGAGCTGTCGATGATCGAGCACGACGACCTGACCGCGCTGCCGACCGCCTACCCGCGGCTCGAAGAGCTGGGCGTCCGCGGCTCGTGGGCGTGGTTCGCGCCGTACCTGCGGCACACCGGCCTGCGCACCCTCACGGTGGAGGGCTGCGGGCTCCTCGACGAGATGGTGCGCGGCATCGCCGCCGGCGATTTCCCCGCGCTGACCCGGGTCGAACTGTGGTTCGGCGACCACGAGCACGCGGTCGACGCGGTCACCGAGGTCACGGAGCTGCTGCGCAGCCACGGCCTCCCCGCGCTCACCCACCTGGGCCTGCGCAACTGCGACCGGACCGACGCGCTCGCGGCCGCACTCGCCGTGGAGCCGCTGACCGCGCAACTGCGGACGATCGACCTGTCCATGGGCACCCTGAGCGACGCGGGGGCGGAAGCGCTGCTGTCCGGGCAGCCGCTCGGCCACCTCGAATCCCTGGACCTGACCCACCACTTCCTGTCCACGACCATGATCAAGCGAGTCGAAGCGGCTCTGCCGGTAGGGAAGTTGGCGAAGGCGGAAGTGGATCCCAAGTTCGAGGCCCGGTTCATCGAGGTGCGGGAGTAGCAGCGTGCCGGAACGTCTTCTCGTCACCGTGGTCGGCAATCCCGGCCACCGCCGGATCACCGGCTTCGCGGCCGCCGCCGCGGCCGCGGGCCTGCCCGCGCCGCGGCTGGTCGCGTGGCGCGACGTCCTCTCCGGTGCGCCGCTCGCCTTCCCGCCCGGGCCGGTGCGGATCGACTCGCCGGGCGAGGACCCCGCCGTGCACGCGCTGCTCGGCGGCACGCACGCCGACCCGCACCGGGTCGAGGGCGGCAGTACCCGGCATGCGGCGTTCGTCGCCGCGCTGGGCCGGATCGAGGCCGTGGCGGCGGCCTCGCCCGGGGCCTGGTTGGCGAACGATCCCGCGGACATCGCGGTGATGTTCGACAAACGCCGGGCGCACCCGCTGCTGGAATCGCACGACGTTCCCGTGCCGCGGGCGCTGTCCGGGCCCGCGGCCCCGGTGCGGTCGTACGCCGAACTGCGGCAGCGCATGGCCGACGCGCGGGCCCCGCGGGTGTTCGTCAAGCCGCCGCACGGTTCGTCCGCGTCCGGGGTGGTCGCGTTGGAGACGCACGGGACGCGGGTGCAGGCCACCACGTCCGTGGAACTGACGCGCGGCGCGGACGGTGTCGCGCTGTTCAACTCGCTGCGGATCCGCAAGTACCGGGACGAAACCGAGGTCGCGGCGCTCGTCGACGCGCTCGGCGCGGATGCCGGTCCGGGCGGCCTGCACGTCGAGGCGTGGCTGCCGAAACTGACCCTCGACGGGCACGCCACCGACCTGCGCGTGCTCGTCGTCGCGGGCCGCGCGACGCATGTGGTGGCCCGGTCGAGCCGGTCGCCGATGACGAACCTGCACCTGGGCAACGCGCGCGGCGACGTGCCCGCGGTGCGGGCCGCCGTCGGGGAGGACGCGTGGGCGCGGGCAATGGCGACGTGTGTCCGCGCGGCCGGGTGTTTTCCCCGTACGCTGCACGTCGGTGTCGACCTGCTCTTCGCGGTGGATCGGCGCCGCCACGCGGTGGGAGAGGTCAACGCGTTCGGGGACCTGCTGCCGGGCGTGCTGCACCGGGGCCGGGACACGTGGGGGGAACAGGTCCACGCCCTGGTGGGAGGTTGGCGGCCGTACGGATCCACGGGTCCGGCGGCACGAGATGAGGATCGAGTTCCGTGCCCGACATGACGACACCGCTCCCGCCCGAATTCGGCGACCGCGGAGACGACCCCGCGACTCCGGACATGAATGCCGTCGTCGGCCGGCACGACCTGCTGCTGGTGACCTTGGACACGCTCCGGTACGACGTCGCCGCGGAGCTGGCCGCCGCGGGACGCCTGCCGAACCTCGCCCGGGTGCTGCCCGAGGGCCGCTGGGAGCGGCGGCACACCCCGGGCAGCTTCACCTTCGCCGCGCACACCGCGTTCCTGGCCGGCTTCCTGCCCACGCCGGTCGGCCAGGGCCCGCACCCGCGGCTGTTCGCCGCCCGGTTCGGCGGCAGCGAGTCGACGGCGCCGCGGACCTGGGTGTTCGACGAGGCCGACCTGCCGACGGCGCTGGCCAAGGCCGGCTACCACACGGCCTGCATCGGCGGCGTCGGGTTCTTCAACAAGCAGGGCGCGCTCGGGTCGGTGCTGCCCGGGATGTTCGCGGAGAGCCACTGGGATCCGGAACTCGGCGTCACCTCGCCGATCTCCTTCGAAGCACAGGTCGCGCGGGCGGAACGCGTGGTCGGCGCGCTGGACACCGACCAGAAGCTGTTCCTGCTGGTCAACGTCTCCGCCCTGCACCAGCCCAACTGGTTCCACCTGCAAGGCGCCAACGCCGCCGACGGCGACACCCGCGAGACCCACGCCGCGGCCCTGGAGTACGTCGACCGGCACATCGGGCGGCTGTTCCGCGCCATGAGCAGCCGCCGCCCGTGCTTCACCGTCGTCACGTCCGACCACGGCACCGCCTACGGCGAAGACGGCTACACCGGCCACCGCATCGGCCACGAGGTCGTATGGAACGTGCCCTACGCACATTTCACCCTCAACCCGGGCGAGTGGTGACCGCGGGACGCATCCGCCGCCGGACCCTGCCGCGGCGGGGTGTCGGGCCCGCCGCCTAGGCTCGCGGGGTTCGCCGCACAGCTCGCCGCACGTCCCGGAGGTAGCCGTTCATGGGCCCGACCGCCGCCGAAGCCCCGTCCCTGGCGCTTGGGTCGCCGTACGCCGGCTACGTGTACTCGTATCCGCACAAGACCGCCTACCGGCCGCTCGACCCGGCGCCCGCGCTGCGCGACGTGTGGGCGGGACAAGACCTGTCGGCCCTGTTCCTCTACCTGCACATACCGTTCTGCGAGATGCGCTGCGGGTTCTGCAACCTGTTCACCCGGACCGGGGCGCCCGCCGAGCTGGTGACGCGGTACCTGGACGCCCTGGAACGCCAGGCGTCCGCGGTCCGCGAGGCCATCCCGGACGCCCGGTTCGCGGTCGGCGCGATCGGCGGCGGAACGCCGACCTACCTGGACGCCCCCGAGCTGACCCGGATGTTCCGGATCGCCGCCGACGTCATGGGCGCCGACTTCGGCCGGATGCCGCTGTCCGTGGAGACCTCCCCGGCGACCGCGACACCCGACCGGCTCGCGGTGCTGGCCGCGCACGGGACGACGCGGGTCAGCATCGGCGTCCAGTCCTTCGACGACACCGAGGCCCGGGCCGCGGGCCGGCCGCAGAAACGCGCCGAGGTCGAGACGGCGCTCGCCGCGATCCGCGACGCGGCCGTCCCGACCCTCAACATCGACCTGATCTACGGGATCGACGGCCAAACGCACACCAGTTGGCGTGCGTCGATCGACGCGGCCCTGGCCTGGCGCCCGGAAGAGATCTACCTGTACCCGCTGTACGTCCGCCCGCTCACCGGCCTGGGCCGCCGCGCCGTCACCCGGGCCGATTGGGACGCCGACCGCCTCGCGCTGTACCGCACCGGCCGCGACCACCTGCGCGCCGCGGGGTACGAGCAGGTCTCCATGCGCATGTTCCGGCGCGCCGGAGCGCCGGCCGACGCCGACACCGGCTACCGCTGCCAGCGCGACGGCATGGTCGGACTGGGCTGCGGGGCCCGCTCCTACACCGGCGACCTGCACTACTCGTTCGACTACGCGGTGGGCATCAGCGAAGTCCGCGGCATCATCGACGAGTACGTGGCCCTCGACCGGGCCGCTTTCACCCGGGCACGCGTCGGCTACCGCCTCGACGCCGCCGAGCGGCGCCGCCGCCACCTGCTGACGTCGCTGCTCCAAGCCGACGGCCTGGACACCGCCGAGTACCGCGGCCTCTTCGGCTCCGACCCGGCCGCGGACTTCGCCGCCGAACTGGAACCCCTCGCGGACCGCGGCTGGTTGGCGCTCGAAGGCGACCGGATCGCGCTCACCGACGAAGGCCTCGGCTGGTCCGACGCGATCGGCCCGGCGCTCTTCTCCCTGTCGACAGCGGCGCTCATGGACGGATACCGGGCGCGATGACCGTACCGCTCGCCCTGCCGCGGGAAACGGCACGGCCGCTGACGATCCTCTACCGCGGGCCGCTGGCGTCGTGCGACTACGACTGCGGCTACTGCCCCTTCGCCAAGCGCCGCGACTCCCGGGAGCAACTCCGGTCGGACCGGGCCGCGTTGGAGCGTTTCGCGGGCTGGGTCGAAGGCGCTCCGGAGCGGGTGTCGGTGCTGTTCACGCCGTGGGGTGAAGGCCTGGTCCGGTCGTGGTACCGGCGGGTGCTCGCCGAGCTGAGCCACCTGCCGAACGTCGAGCGCATCGCCATCCAGACCAACCTGAGCGCCCGGCCGTCGTGGACCGAGGCCGCGGACTTGCGGCGGCTGGCCCTGTGGGGGACGTTCCACCCGGACCAGGTGCCCTACGAGCGTTTCCTGGCCCGCTGCCGGGAACTCCGCGACCGCGGCGTCCGGTTCGCCGCCGGAGTCGTCGGCCTACCCGAACACCTGGACGCGGCAAGGCGGTTGCGCGACGACCTGCCCGCGGACGTCTACCTGTGGGTGAACGCCGCGGAAGGGCGCACCTACAGCGACGCCGAAGCCGCCGCGTGGACGGACATCGACCCGCACTTCGCGTTCAGCCGGCGCCCCCACGCATCCCTCGGCGCGGCCTGCCGCACCGGGGACTCGGTGGTCAGCGTCGACGGCGACGGCACCGTCCGGCGCTGCCACTTCGTCCCGGACGTCCTCGGCAACCTGTACGACGGCTCGTTCCGCGCCGCCCTCGGCCGCCGCCCGTGCCCGCGGCCGCTGTGCGACTGCCACATCGGCTACGTCCACATGGACGCGCTCCCGCTCTACGACGTCTTCGCGGGCGGCATCCTGGAACGCATCCCGGCGGCGTTCGGCACCGGGCCGGCCCTCGGTCCGCAGGCGCGGACACCCGCCGCGGGGCCGCAAATCGCTTGATCGCCGGACCGGTCGCCTTGCTACCGTGCCGCGCGTGATCGCCGAATTCCGTGCCGGGCAGCAGGAAGTGCGGGCACGCCAGGCGTACCCGCACTGATCCGGAGCGGCTCAGGTCTCCCGCGCCGGGTGGTATTCCTGCTCGGTGAGGCCGAACGTCCAGGCGACACCGGCCCGCGCGGTGCGGGTGGTGGGCGGGACGCGAAGCCAGTAGGTGCGCACCGAACCGTCGGGCTCCGGGGTGGAGTTGAGGACCTCCACCATGACCACCGGTTCGTCGCCGGGGAGGTCGATGCGCCAGAGGACGCCGGTTTCGTCACGGTGGAGGGGGCGCGCGCCGACTTCGGTGAGGTAGCGGTCGTAGCCGTAGATCTCCAGCATGACGCGGCGGAGTTCGGCGTTGTCCTCGTTGCGGATGCGCTGGGCGCTCAGGGCGCTGCCGGCCGGACCGAGGGCGGTGACGAAGTCGGCGGGGACCGGCATGCCCCGCCACGCGTGCAGCGCGAAGCCGTCGGGGAAGGCGAGGGCGGCACCCTCGCCGTTGTGCAGGCGGGCGGACTCGTCGCGGTGGAGTTCGGTGGGGCGTTCCGCGACCAGGACGACGTTCTCGTACGGCCACCACCAGCCGGCCGCGCGGGCCACCTCGGCGACCGCGTCCAGCGCGGGCGCGGACGGCGATTCGTCGAGTTGCGGGAAGCAGCGGCGGAGGCCGTCGAAGGCGGCGAGCCAGGCGGCGTCGTGCTGGCCGCCGAGGGCGTCGAGCGTTGCCGCGCGGGCTTCGCGGGCCACCGGTGCGGTCGGGGTGACGGTGCCGCGGCGGGCGGCCGGACCCCGGTCGGTGGAGGTGCCCGTGGCGGAGAGGACGGCTTCTTCGATGCCGTCGCGGATGCGGGCCGACAGGCTGGTCGTGGGGTCCCACAGGCGTTCGGCGATCTCGCCCCAGGCCTGCGCCCAGGTGGCTTGGCCGAGGATGGTGACGGTGTCCGTGCGGGCGCGCTCCCAGGTCGCGGCGCGGATCTTGTCGCGGACGCTCGCTCCGGCGCGGGAACCGGCGGGGGCGCGCACCGGGAGGCGCAGGGCGGTGAGTTCCTGCGGCTTGAAGGCGCCCGCGACGACGGTGGCGGCCACCGCGGCGGCGAGCGGGGACGCGTACCAGAGGATCTTGTCGGGCTCGTGGAGTCCGGCGGCGCGGTAGGCGGCGCGGATGCCGCGTTCGGCGGCGTCCCGATCGGCGGGGCGGGCCGCCGCGGCGACGTCGGCCCACGCGTCCGCGGTCTCGGCGAGGGCGGCCCGGTGCGCGAGCGTGAGCGTGGGGAAGACGGTCGGGGCGGCGGTCACGGCATGCTCCTGGGGAAGGGTGGGGGTGGCGGCAGCGGGTCAGTCGGCGACGATGCGGACCGCGCCGGGGACGTACTCGCGCTGGCGGACGACCTTGTACCAGCCCTTGGGCAGCGAGATGGCCGCGTGCTCCTCGTGCACGAGGCGGGTCGGGGCGTCGAGCTTGAGGTGGCCGATGGTGGTCGGCTCCGGGTCGAGGAACAGGGTGCCGGCGCCCACCACCGCGTGGGCGTGACCGGTGACTTCGCCGAGCGCGAGGACGATCCGGCCGCGGCCGTCGCGCGGCTTGGCGGGCAGGCCGGTCACCCCGGCGGGCACCGCGGTGTCGTCGACCGGAAGCAGCAGGATGTCGCCCTGGCGGTACATGGATCCCCCTCGCGGGTCCGGGAATCGGGGAATCCCCCCGACACCTCGAACGCTACGGGGCGCGACCGACAGAGAGACGGCGTCAGCCGATCGGTCCCAGGTTGATCGCCCGGTCGAGTTGCGGTCCGGAGCCGGAGGCGCGGGCGGGCCGCGGCGAGGCGATGGTCAGGTGGCCCGCCCAATGGCGGTCGACGGGGCGGGATCGGATGGTAGGACGATCAACTCAAGCTCCGTGCGGCTGCGGCACCGTACCCGGCGATCCCCGCGCAAACCGGCCAGTGGGGATCCGTCGAACGGCCTGTGCCCGCCGGACGATCGTGTCCGGCGGGCACAGGCCCGGCGGCCGCCAACCCGCAACCCCTGCGGCTGCCCGGCTCCTACGCCACCAAGTGGCAGGCCACCGAGACCGTGTCGGCCGTCCCGCCGACCAGCCGGAGCCGCGGGTCCGAGCCCTCGGCGAAGTCGACGCAGGCGCGTTCGCCGCGTGCTTCGACGGCGGTGACACCGCGCCAGAACGCATCGTCGCGGGTCTTCTCCCGGACGCGGCCGAGGAGTTCGACGATGTCGGCGGCGGTGTGGCCCTTGCCGGGGGTGAGCGACACCGTGCGCAGGCCTGCCGTCGCCAGCTCGGCGGGCCGGGCGAACAGCGCCGACTCGGTCAGCCGTGCGTCCTCCCCCGCGGCCAGCCAGTGCCGGTCCAGGAGCGCGGCCAGGTCGCGGGCTTCCCAGCCGCAGCCGGCCACCGCGACCGGGCAGCGCGGGTGGAACGCGCAGCCGAGCGGCGGCTGGGCGGCGTCCGGGATCTCGCCGCGGGGCAGGTTGCGCGGGACGCCGACCTTCTCGGGGTCGGGGATCGCACCGAGCAGGGCCTTCGTGTACGGGTGCCGCGGGTTCGCGAAGATCTCCGCGGTCGGGCCGATCTCGACCACGCGCCCGAGGTACATGATCGCGATGCGGTCGCAGAAGAACTTCGCGCTGGCCAGGTCGTGCGTCACGTAGACGTACGTCAGGTCCAGGTCGCGCTTCAGGTCCAGGAACAGCTGGAGGATCTTGGCGCGGACGCTCATGTCGAGCATCGAGATCGGTTCGTCCGCGACCAGGAGTTCCGGGCCGGCGATGATGGCGCGGGCCATCACGGCGCGCTGCTTCTGGCCGCCGGACAGGTCCGAGGGGAACTTGTCGAGGAACAGTTCGGCGGGGCTGAGGCCGACCCGTTCCAGGGTTTCCGCGACCTTGACGCGGCGTTCCGCGGCGTCCGGGACCAGGCCGTGGACCTGGAGCGGGTGGCCGACCGCGGTGGCGATGTCCATCGCCGGATTGAGCGACGCGTGCGGGTCCTGGAAGACCATCTGGAGGTTGCGGCGCAGCGGCCGCAGTTCGCCTTCCCGGAGGCCGGCGATCTCCTTGCCGCGGTAGCGGATGCTGCCGCCGGTGGCCTTGTTGAGGCCGAGCAGGGTGCGGCCGAGGGTGGTCTTGCCGGATCCGGATTCACCGACCAGGCCCAGGACTTCGCCCTTGCGGAGGCGGAAGGACACCCCGTCGACGGCTTTGACGGCGCCGGCGTGGCGGTTGAACAGTCCGCCGCGGAGCGGGAAGTGGACCTGGAGGTCGGCGACCTCGATCAGCGTTTCGGAGGCGTCGGCCGCGGGGGCGGAGGACGCGGCGGTGTCAGGCTTCGTCGGCAACGCCGATCTCCTCCGCCTCGAGCGGAAGGCGGCCTTCCGCGGTGGTCATGTCGGGCACCGGCAGCCAGCAGGTGGTGCGGCTGCCGGTCGGCAGCAGGACTTCGGGCGGCTGCTCGTCGGCGCACACCCGCATCGCCTTGGGGCAGCGGGGGTGGAACCGGCATCCGGCGGGCGGGTCGGCGAGGTCCGGGGGCGCGCCGGGGATGAAGTGGAGGCCGGTGGTGCCGAGGGAGATCGTCGACCGCAGCAGTTCCTGCGTGTAGGGGTGCTGCGGGTTGGCGAAGACCTCGCGGGCGTCGCCTTGTTCGACGATGTGTCCGGCGTACATCACGGCGACGCGGTCGCAGGCCTCGGCGACGATGCCGAGGTTGTGGGTGATGAGGACGAGCGCGGTGTCGAAGTTGCGGCGCAGGTCGGCGAGGATCTGGATGATCTGCGCTTCGACGAGGACGTCCAGGGCGGTGGTCGGTTCGTCGGCGACCACGAACGCGGGGCGCAGCACGAGCGCGAGGGCGATCATGATGCGCTGCCGCATGCCGCCGGAGAACTCGTGCGGGTACGAGTCGTAGCGGCTCGCCGGGATGCCCATGCCGCGCAGTGCGTCGAGGGCGCGGGTGCGGATCTGGGCTTTGCCCAGCCCGCGGTTGTGGGTGCGCAGGGCCTCTTCGAAGTGGTCGGAGACCTTCATCAGCGGGTTGAGCCGGGTCATCGGCTCTTGGAAGATCAGGCCGAGTTCCGGGCCGCGGAGGGCTTGGAGGTCCTTGGCGGGCATGCCGACGAGGTTGCGTCCGGCGAAACGGACTTCGCCGTCGACGGCGGCGCCGGGCGGCAGGAGGCCGAGGACGCCGCGGCCGAGGGTGGATTTACCGCAGCCGGATTCGCCGACGAGGCCGAGGGTTTCGCCGGGGCGGACGTCGAACGTGACGCCGTCGACGGCGGCGACCGGGCCGCGCTTGGAGCCGTACCAGACGCGCAGGTCGCGGGCCGACAGGACGGGAGTTGCGGCCTCGCGGGCCGGGGTGGTGTCGGTGTCGGTCACTTGCCCTCCTCCTGCGGCTCGGTGGGGGTGGTGTCGGGGGCGGTGGTGTCGGGGGCGGCTGTTTCAGAGGCGGTGTCGCCGGAGGCGGTTTCCGCCGGGGGCGGGTCGGCCTGGGCCGGGACGGTCGCCTTGGTGGCCGCGCCGGCCGTGGTGGCCGTGCCCGTCGCGGTGGCCGTCAGGGTGACGGTCTTGCGAGGGTTGGTGATCGGCGGGATGACCGCCTTCGCGATCTTGCGGCGGCGCATCGACGGGTTGAGCGCCTCGTTGAGGCCCTCTCCCAGCAGCGTGAAGCCGAGGATGGCCAGGACGATCGCGACGCACGGGAAGGTCGCGGTCCACCACATGCCCGCGTTGATGTCGTCGAGGGACCGGCTGACGTCGTAGCCCCATTCGGCGGCTTCGGTCGGCTGGATGCCGAAGCCGAGGAAGCCGAGGCCGGCGAGGGTGCCGAGGGCGTCGGCGGCGTTGACGGTGGTGATGACCGGCACCGACTGGACCACGTTGGAGAACACGTAGCGCCGCATGATGGTGGTGGGCTTGGCGCCCATCGCGCGGGCGGCTTCGACGTAGACCGCTTCTCGGGCGGAAAGGGTCGAGGCGCGGACGACGCGGAAGTACTGCGGGATGTAGACGACCGTGATGGCCAGTGCCGTGGTCAGGACGCCGCCGCCGGGCAGGCCCTGGAACATGAACGCGGCGACGATCGCGAGGAGCAGGTACGGGAACGCGAACAGCGTGTCCATGATCAGCACGAGGACGCGGTCGAGCCATCCGCCGACGAAGCCGGACACGAGGCCGAGCAGGACGCCGACGATCAGCGAGAACACGACGGACAGCAGGATGACTTCGAGTGCGGTGCGGGCACCCCACACGACGCGGGAGAGCACGTCGAGGCTCTGCACGGTGGTGCCGAACCAGTTCGTGCCGCTCGGGGCGCCCTGTTTGGGGAAGCGCTCGCCGCTGCCGGACTTGTAGGTGTCGAAGTCGTAGGGCGCGATCCACGGCGCGAACACCGCGGCGATCACGAAGATCCCGCTCAGGACCAGGCCGGTCCAGAGCATGTACTTGGCGACGCCTTCGGTTTCCCGGATCTGCGCGCGGATCTTGTGGAGGCCGCCGAAGCGGTGTCCCTTGGTCTTGGCGGCCGCCTCGGCGGCGGTCGCGGCCGGCTCGGGGGCCGGGTTCGGCGTCGGGTTGATCTCTGTGGTCGCCATCAGTACCGCACCCTCGGGTCGATCAGCGCGTTGACGAAGTCGATCAGGATGCTGATGCCGACCACGACCACGGCGATGAAGGTGACGATGCCTTGCACCGCGATGTAGTCGCGCGCGTTCAGGTAGTTGATCAACTGGTTGCCGAGTCCGGGCCAGCTGAACGTCTTCTCGGTGAGCACCGAGCCGCCCAGCAGGATCGCGAACTGCATGCCGATCACGGTGGTGACCGCGACCAGCGCGTTGCGGAACGCGTGCCGGTTGACCACCGATTTCTCGGCGATGCCGCGGGCCCGGGCGGCTTCCACGTAGTCGCCGCGGAGGGTCTGGATGAGGTTGACCCGGACCACGCGGATGAAGACGCCGGCGATGATCAGTCCGAGCGTGCCCGCGGGCAGGATCAGGTGCAGGAAGATGTCGTTGACCGCGTCCCAGTCCCCGGCGAGCATCGCGTCGACGATGAGGATGTGGGTCTTGGTCGGGGTGTTGAGCTGAACCAGAGGGGATGCCTGGAGGCTCGAATCGTCCAGCCAGTGCAGCTTTTTGACGACGACGAGCTGGGCGAGCGCGCCGAGGACGAACGCCGGGGCCGCGTACATCACGATGCCGAATAGTCGGGTCGCGACGTCGAACGGGGTGTCTCTCCACCGGCCGGCGAGTCTGCCCAGCGGGATGCCGACCCCCAGCGCGACCACCATCGCGGCGAGCGTGAGGGTCAGAGTCGCGCCGCCGTTCTCCACGATGATGTCCATGACCGGGCGGTGGTCGGAGATCGTGGTGCCGAAGTCGCCGCGGATGACGTCCCCGAGGTAGTCGCCGTACTGCGACAGCAGCGGCCGGTCGAACCCGGCGGCGTGGCGCTTGGCTTCGATCTGCTCGGCGGTCATCTTCGCGCCGCCCGCGGAGGCGGTGACCGGGTCGCCCGGGGCGACGCGCATCATGAAGAACACCAGCGTGAGCAGGATCAGCACCATCGGGACGGCCAAGGCGAGCCGGATGGCGAAGTACCGGCCCAGGCTCCCTGATTTCTGGCTCATAGTCAGATTCCTTCGTGGACACGGCACCGGGCACGGGCGGCGGTTCCGCCCGTGCCCAGTGCTGTTGGTGTCCTACGCGATTGCCGGGGCTACTTCTTGCCGATGACCCAGAAGCTGATCAGGACGGAGACGTCGAGGGTCTTGTCGACGCCCTCGATGCCCGGACGCGTCACCGCGACCTGCTTGCCCTGCCACAGCGGGAGGAACGGCACGTCCTCCGCGGCGATCTTCTGGAGCTCGGTGAACGCCTGGTTGCGGACCGTCGGGTCGGCGCTGTTGTGCTCCTTGGCGATCAGGTCGGTGGCCGCCTGGTTGTTGTAGTTGACGTGGAAGGTGCCGTCGGGGAGCAGGAACGGCGCGACGTAGTTGTCCGAGTCCGGGAAGTCCGGCTGCCAGCCGGCGCCGAAGATCGCGTACTCGCCGGCCGCGTAGGCCTTCTTGTAGGCCTCCCACTCGGTGGTTTCGAGCTTGACCTTGAACAGGCCGGACTCGTCGAGCTGGCGCTTGATCTCGGTGTACTCGTCGGCGGTGGTGGCACCGTAGTGGCCCGGGTTGTACCAGAGCGTCAGGTCGACGGGGGTCTTCACACCGGCCGCGTCGAGGATGGCTTTGGCCTTCTCCTTGCTCGGCGCGCCGTACTTCTCCTTGAACGCGTCGGCGTGCCCGGCGAATCCGTTGGCGACCAGCGTGTAGAGCGGGTCGACGGTGCCGTTGTAGGCCTGCTTGATCATCGCCTCGCGGTCGACGGTCTGCGCGATGGCCTGGCGGACGGCTTTGTTGTCGGCCGGCGCGTTCTTCACGTTGAAGGCCATGAAGCGGATGGTCGAGCCGATGCCGTCGATGACCTTGATGCCCTGGGCGGACTTGCCGCGCAGGTCCTGGATGTCGGTCGGCGAGAGGCCGGTGACGGCGACGTCGACGGTGCCGTTCTCGATCGCCTGCTTCAGGGCGGACGACTGCGGGAAGTACTGGATGACGAACTTGCCGTTCGCCGACTTGATGTCGCCCTTGTACTTGTCGTTCAGCTCGAAGCCCGCCTGCTGGTCGGCGGTGAACTTGGTGAGCTTGTACGGGCCGGAGCCGAGCACGAAGCCGCTGTCCGCGAGCTTGTCCGCGGGGTACTTCGCGGCCGGGACGATGGCGCCGACCTCGCTCGCGACGATGGACGCGAAGGTCACGTCGGCGGCCTTGAGGTGGAAGACCACCTTGAGGTCGTCGGGCGCCTCCACGGTGTCCATCGCGGCCAGCAGGCCCGCGGGGCCGTTCGGGTCGTTGATCTTGACCATGCGGTCGAACGAGAACTTGACGTCCTTGGCCGTCAGCGGAGTCCCGTCGGAGAACGTCTGCCCCGGCTTGAGGGTGCAGGTGTACGTCTTCGGGTCGGGGAACTCGCACTTCTCGGCGGCGTCGGGCACCGCGGTCGTGCTGCCTTCCGGATAGCGGTAGAGCTTCTGGAAGGTGTTGCGGATGATCGTCCACGACGGGAGGTCGTACGCGGCTGCCGGGTCGAGCGACCCCGGCTTGTCGGTGGTGCCCAGGATGACGGTGGAACCGCCGCCGCCGGCGGTGTTCTTGTCCTTGTCGTCGCTGCCGCAGGCCGCCAGCGTGGTGGCGGCGAGTATGCCGACCGTAGCCGCCGCTATCGCGCGCTTCGTACGTGCCATGGATGAAATCCCTCTACCCAGGCGCCGAATGGTGGACACCCGGCGCTGCCTGGGCCGGAACACTAGCCGTCGGGTGTTCCCGAAAGAGGCTGATGATTGGTCTCAACCAAATCACAGACTGGACACGGCGCTCGGCTTTGCGCGTAGATCACCGGGCGATTTCCGAGAGTTCCCAGGCTCTTACATCCTTATACCTTGGATTTGAAGGCCAGGAGTGAAGTATGGCTTGGCGCCGAAAGTTCCCGAGGAATCAACAAAGTTACCGGGATCACATATCAACAAACCGGTCATCTCCGGCCATCAGCGCACTAAATATCCGGTTGTTTTCGTCCGGAATTCGAGATGAATACCGGCCACCGAACACGGTGGACCGGAGAGCGGATCATGGCGAGGCGCCGGACAGCGAATCTGACAGGTCGTCAGATCGACGGGCGGGGCACGGCCGCGACCGCGGCGGCCGCCGGGGCGGTCAGCGCCCGGCGGCGTCCAGCAGCGTCGCGATGCGCTCCGGCGGACCGGGCCGGGAGAAATACCAGCCCTGGCCGGCATCGCAGCCGATCGTGCGCAGGCGCTCCGCCTGCGCCGCGGTCTCGATGCCCTCGGCGGTCACCGTCAGCCCGAGCGCGTGCGCGAGGTCGACCAGCGACGCGACGATCCGCGCGTCCACCGGGTCCGCGGCGCCGGGCGCGCGCAGACCCTCGACGAACGACCCGGCGATCTTCAGCTCGCACACCGGCAGCCGGCGCAGATAGGCCAGGTTGGAGTAGCCGGTGCCGAAGTCGTCGATGGCGATGCGGACACCCATCGACGCCAGTTCGCGCAGGCGTTCGAGGGGGCCGCCGTCGGTGGCCATGATCTGCGACTCGGTCAGCTCGAACTGCAGCCGCTCCGGCTCCAGCCCGGTCTCCGCCAGCACGCGTTCCACCTGGCGGACCAACCCCGGCTCGTGGCACTGGCGTTCGGCGAGGTTGACGCTGATGAACGGGCCCCGCTCGGGCTCGGCGAGGCCGAGGCGGCTCGGCCGTCCGGCGCCGTGCCAGCGGCGGGCGGCGCGGCAGGCGCGTTCCAACACGTACATCCCCAGGGGGACGATCAGCCCGGTCTCCTCGGCCAGCCCGATGAACCGGTCGGGCCCGATCAGGCCCTGCCGCGGATGCCGCCAGCGGACCAGCGCCTCGACACCGCACATGGTGTTGTCCGCGAGGGCCACCAGCGGCTGGTAGTCCACGTAGAACTCGCCGTGGTGCAGGGCGGCGGGCATCTCCGCGGACAGCGTGTAGCGGGCGACCTCGCGGTCGTTGCGTTCGCTGTCGAACACCGTCCAGCGGCCGCGGCCTTCCGACTTCGCCCAGTACAGGGTGATGTCCGCGGCCCGCATGGTGTCCGCGGGACCGGTCCCGGCGACGGGGCGCTCGACGATGCCGATCGACGCGCCGACCGTCAGATCGTGGCCGCGGATCCGGAACGGCTCGCGCAGCGTGGCCAGGATCCCCTCGGCCAATGCGACGACCTGCCCGGTGCCGGCGGAGTTCCGGACCAGCACCACGAACTCGTCGCCGCCCATGCGCGCGATGAGGTGCCCGGCGCGCGACACGTAGGTGTCGAGCCGGCGCGCGACCTCGATGAGGAGTTGGTCGCCCACGTCGTGGCCGAGGCTGTCGTTGACGACCTTGAACCCGTCCAGGTCGAGGTAGCAGAGGCCGACCCGGTCGTGCGCGCCCGGCTCGGCGAACACCGCGTCGAGCCGGTCGAAGAACAGGGCCCGGTTCGGCATGCCGGTCAGCGGGTCGTGCTGGGCCTGGTGCCGGAGGCGGGTGTACAGGCGGTGCCGGTCGGTGACGTCCTCGACCATCGCGACCTGGTACTCGGGGCGTCCGGCGGCATCGCGGATCAGCGAGATGGTGAGGTGCGTCCAGACCGGTTCGCCGTCGGCGCGCAGGTAGCGCTTCTCGGCGGCGAAGTGGTCGCGGTCGCCGCGCAGCAGCTCGGCGTACCACTGGGCGACGTGCGGGGGGTCCTCGGTGAGCATGACCGCACCGAGATACCCGGTGAGGTCTTCTCGGCGCAGCCCGAACATCTGCGCGAGCGCCGGGTTCACGTCCAGGACCGTGCCGTGCACGTCGGCGATGGCGATGCCCAGCCCGGACTGCTCGAACACCGCCCGGAACCGGGCCTCGCTGGCGTACAGCGCCTGCTCGGCGAGGGCGCGGGCGTCGTCGCGGGCACCCAGCACGGCGGCGTGCGCGGCCTGCTCCTCGGCGAGCGTGCGGGTGCGGAGGGCGTCGGCGTACCCGGCCGCGAGCGCGCCGTGCACTTCGGCGACCCGGCGGGCGTGCGCCTCGCGGTCGGGGTCCTGCGTGCCGATCCGCGGCAGCCACGAGCCGATGAGTGAGAACGTGTGCTCGAGCATGCCGCCGCCGGGCGCGGGCGTGGCGACGAGGGCTTCGCCCACCGCGCGGGCTTCGTGCGGGTCGCCCGGGTCGGCACTCAGCGCGTGCACCAGACGCTGCGTCAGGTCCTGCAGCCGCCCGAGGAGTTCCCCGCGCTCGTCGGCCGACGCGTCGGGATCGAGCCGCTGCGCCCACTGCCGGGCGAACTCGTGGTGGGCGGGGCCGTCGGCGGAAGTGGGGGGCTGGGCGGCGGGGGTGGGTGATGTGGCTGCGGCGGTCGGGGCCGACGACGCGGTCGCCGCAGCGGAAGGCGCGGGAGCCGGGGCGGCGGGCGCGGGGGCGGCAGCGGAGGGCGGGGCGGAGGCGGAGGCCGCCGGAGCCGAGGCGGAGGGCGCGGACGCAGAGACCGCGGGGGCCGGGGCGAAGGGTGCGGGGGGCGCCGCTGAGGGCGCGGGAGACAAGGCAGTGTCTGCGGGAGCCGATACGGAGGGCGCGAGTGCGGGGCCGGCGGGGGAAGCCCCGGAGCCAGGGGCGGACCGCGGCGCGGCGGCGGAACCGGAGGCGAACTCGGCCTGGTCGCCGAGGTCCGACGCGCCGACCGGCGTTCCCGAGCGCCGTGCCGACTGGACCGCCGCCTCCTCAGGCGCTCCCCCGGCCGCGCCCGCCGCGTCCGACGCGTCGGCCTCGTCCGCCACCGGTGCGGTCAGGGTCAGGTCCGCACGGGTGAGTTCGGTGCGGGCGACGTCGCAGCGGGCGCATTCGAGGTCGGACTCGGCGAGGCCCGGCAGCGGGCGGCCGGTCTCGGTCAGGGCCGCGTCGGACAAGCCGGTTCCGGTCAGCGCGCTCTCGGTCAGGCCGGGCACGACCGGCAGGTCCGGCAAATCCGGCAGGTCCGCGGTGGCGGGGCCGGCCGGGCGGCTCGCCGCCGCGCCCGCACTACCCGGGCCCGGCGCGGCGTCGTCGCGGGGTCTCATGCCCCGCTCCCCCGGCGGTCGTTGCTGTGCATGGCGCTGCCCCTACCTGTCGGTCGCTGCACGTCTCCCGCCTTCCGACGTCCGGCGAAATCGGCCGGTCCGCGGCGGCTGACGGCACGGCCGCCGCCGGGCGGTCCCTCCGGGTAATACGGTGTGCCCCACACGCGCGATCAGCCGTGTGATCACTGTCGACGGTATCCGCCGGGACCACGAAACGTCTCAGACTCGGCGTTGCCGCGTGGAGCATCACTCCTGCGAGGGACACCGCGACAGATTCGTTCGGGGGATTTGGGGGTCTTGCCGCATGTTGGTCGAACTGGCGATCGGGGACGCGTACGGCGCGGGGTTCGAGTACGCCGCACCGGAGTTGGTCCGCCGCGGGAACACGCTGTCGGGCTATGTCCGGCATCCGCGGCACCACGACCTCGCTCCGGGGCACTACACCGACGACACGCAGATGAGCCTTGCGGTCGTCGAATGGCTGCTCGACGACGACCCGTTGCACCGAACACCCGAGGCCGCGACGGCGGCCCTGGCCGACCGGTTCGTGGCGGCGTACCGGCGCGACCCGCGGGCGGGTTACGCGGGGGGCTTCCGTTCGGTGCTCGACCGGGTGAAGACGGGCGCACAACTGCGCGCGGCGCTGCGCCCGGCGAGCGACAAGAGCGGCGCGGCGATGCGCGCGGGCGTGCTGGGTCTGCTGCCGGACGCGGCCGACGTCCGCCGTTTGGCAGAGCTGCAGGCGCGGATCACCCACGACACGCCGGGCGGGGTGGCCGCGGCGGTGGGGGCGGCGTTCGCGGTGCACTACTGCCGGCACGGCCTCGGCCCGGCCGCCGACCTGCCGCGGTGGCTGGCCGCGCAGGTGCCGGCGCCCGCCGAGTACGGGGCGTGGGATCGCGCGTACCGCGGCAAGGTCGGCTCGCCGGGGATGTCGAGCGCCCGAGCGGCGGTGACGGCCCTCGCCGCGAACCGCGGCACGGCGGCGCTGCTGCGCGCATGCGTGGCGTTCACGGGGGACGTGGACACCGTCGCGACGATCGCCCTGGCCGCGGCTTCGGTGACGCCGGAGTACGCGGCGGATCTGCCCGGGGTGTTGGTCACCGGGTTGGAGAACGGCGCGTACGGGCGCGAGTATTTGGCGGCGTTGGACGCGCGGCTGGCGGAGCGCTGGGGCTTGCTCGGACACCGCGGGGAGAGCGCGGACCGACAGACGTGACGTTTCCGTCGGCCGAGCGTGGTCGGGTGGCCCACCGCGGCGACCGAGTCGGCCACCCAGCCTGACCCCGTCCCGGACAAGGCACCGCCGGGGCGAGCAGGTCGGCTGCTCGCCCCGGCGGGGTCGGGTGGCCCGGCGGACGCCGCCGCCGGGCCTGCGGGAGTCCGGGCCGTCAGGCCGCGGCCGCGTGCTCCCGCGTCCGGGCCGGCTCCAGCGCCAGCGCGAGGACCTCGCGGACGTCGGAGACCGCGTGCACGGTCAGCTGCTCGCGGACCGTCTCCGGCACGTCGTCCAGGTCCGGCTCGTTCCGCTTGGGGATCAGCACGGTGGTGATCCCCGCCTGGTGCGCGGCGAGCAGCTTCTGCTTCACGCCGCCGATCGGCAGGACGCGCCCGGTGAGCGACACCTCGCCGGTCATCGCCACGTCGGACCGCACGGGGCGGCCGGTCAGCAGCGACACCAGCGCCGTCGTCATCGTGACGCCCGCGCTCGGCCCGTCCTTCGGGACCGCGCCGGCCGGCACGTGGATGTGCACGCCGCGGTCCTTCAGGTCGCCGACGGGGAGTTCCAGCTCCACCCCGCGGGACCGCAGGTAGGAGAGCGCGATCTGCGCGGACTCCTTCATGACGTCGCCCAGCTGCCCGGTCAGCGTCACCCCGCTCGCGCCGGTCTCCGGGTCGGCCAGCGACGCCTCGATGTAGAGCACGTCGCCGCCCGCGCCGGTGACCGCGAGGCCGGTGGCCACGCCGGGCAGCGCGGTGCGCTGCTCGTCCTTGGCCAACTGCGCCTCGGGGGTGTGGCGCGGCCGGCCGAGGTAGCCGACCAGTTCGGCCGCGCCGACCGTCAGCGGCAGTTCGACGTCGTCCAGGGCCTGCTTCGCGGCGATCTTGCGGAGCACCCGGGCGATCGCGCGCTCCAGCGTGCGGACGCCCGCTTCGCGGGTGTACTCGCCCGCGAGCCGGTGCAGCGCCTCGTCCGTGAACGCCACCTCGGCCGCTTCCAGTCCCGCCTTGTCGAGCTGACGCGGGATCAGGTGGTCGCGGGCGATGGTGACCTTCTCGTCCTCGGTGTAGCCGTCCAGCCGCACCAGCTCCATCCGGTCGAGCAGCGGCTCGGGGATGGCCTCCAGCACGTTGGCGGTGGCAAGGAACACCACGTCGGACAGGTCGAGTTCGACTTCGAGGTAGTGGTCGCGGAACGTGTGGTTCTGCGCCGGGTCCAGCACCTCGAGCAGCGCCGCCGTCGGGTCGCCGCGGTAGTCGGAGCCCACCTTGTCGATCTCGTCGAGCAGGACGACGGGGTTCATGCTCCCCGCCTCCTTGATCGCCCGCACGATGCGGCCCGGCAGCGAGCCGACGTAGGTGCGCCGGTGCCCGCGGATCTCCGCCTCGTCGCGGACGCCGCCGAGCGCGACGCGGACGAACTCGCGCCCCATCGCCCGCGCGACGGACTCGCCGAGCGAGGTCTTGCCGACGCCGGGAGGCCCGACGAGCGCCAGGACCGCGCCGCTGCGCCGCCCGCCGACGACGCCGAGACCGCGCTCCTCGCGGCGCTTGCGCACCGCCAGGTACTCGACGATGCGTTCCTTCACGTCGTCGAGTCCGGCGTGGTCGGCGTCCAGGACGCCGCGGGCGCCGGCGATGTCGTACGCGTCCTCGGTCCGCTCGTTCCACGGCATTTCCAGGACGGTGTCCAGCCAGGTCCGGATCCAGCCGCTCTCCGGCGACGCCTCGGACGCGTGTTCGAGCTTGTCGACCTCCTTCAGCGCGGCCTGCAGCACCTTCTCCGGCAGGTCCGCGGCCTCGACCCGGGCCCGGTAGTCCTCTTCCTCACTGCCCGGCGTGCCGTTGAGTTCGCCCAGCTCCTTGCGGATCGCGGCGAGCTGCTGCTTGAGCAGGAACTCGCGCTGGGTCTTTTCCATGCCTTCCTGGACGTCCTTGCGGATGGTCTCCGCGACGTCCAGCTCGGCGAGGTGGTCGCGGGTCCAGCCGACGACCTTTTCCAGCCGCTCGGTGAGGTCGGTGGTCTGCAACAGGTCGATCTTCTGCTGCTGGCTCAGGTACGGGGCGTAGCCGGCGTTGTCGGACAGCTCGCTCGGGTCTTCGATCTGCTGGACGAAGTCGACGACCTGCCAGGCGCCGCGCTTGCCGAGGATGGTGGTGACCAGCGCGCGGTACTCGCGGGCCAGCTCCTGGTCCTGCTCGGTCGGCTCGGCCTCGTCGACGGGCGTGGCTTCCACCCAGAGCGCCGCGCCGGGTCCGGTCGTGCCGGTGCCGATGCGGACGCGGTCGGTGCCGCGGACCACGACGGCGGATTCGCCGCTGGGCAGGCGGCCGATCTGCTCGATGACGCCGAGGGTGCCGACGGCCGGGTAGTGCCCGTCGTCGCGTGGCACGAGCAGCACGCGCGCCTGGCCCTTGCCGGCCCGGATCCCGGGCAGCGCCCGGGCGGCGTCGACCGCGGCGCGGGTCTCGGGCTCGTTCAGCTCCAGCGGCACGGCCATACCCGGGAGCACCACGATGTCGTCGAGGGGCAGCACCGGAAGGGTCAGGATGCCGGAGGTGGTGTCGCTCATTGCGGGCTCCCAGGGTCGGAGTCGGTTCGTTCGTTGCACTTGCGCTGACTCGACTCAAGAAAAAAGAGCCCGCAAACATTCCCGCCCTTCCCGCGACCCCTGATCGCCCACAGCGAACACACCCCACAGACCCCTCACCTGGCACACACGTTCGAACCAACCTCACCCGTTGCCGGATACGGTCACCCGCATGCAGGTTGAGCAGTACGTCTACTTCGCGCTCAAAAGCCACCGCACCCCGGCCGCCGACATGACCGCCTTCCTCGGGATCGAGCCCGACGAGGTCGTGGTTCGCGGCAGCAAGCGGGCCTCGCCCGCCAGGCCGGTGGTCCACGCCTGGCAGGTCGCCTGCCGCGAGCCCGGCCGCCGTGTCGACGAACAGGCCGCCTGCGTCCTGGCCCGCCTCGTCCCCCACACCGCGCGCATCGCGGACCTCGCGCGCCGACTGGACGCGGAAGCCGAGGACGGCATGGGCTCGGCGGTGCTGGAAGTCGTGCGCTGCCTTCGCCCCGCCGGGGACACGCCCCCCGTCGCCAACCTGCTCGGCTGGTGTCTCGACCGCGGCGCGCTCGCCTTCCTCACCGCCACCGGCGCATCCCTCGACGTCGACGAGTACGACATGACCCCGGCCCCGGACGAGGAGCTGTAAGTGGCCATCGCCAAGACCGGCTCGCGCCGGATTGTCGTCGACTCCGTCGCCTACCGTTGGCGGCTGCGAGGGCGACCGAGCTACTGCCAGGCACTCGGTTGGAGTCCCTGCACCTACGCCGTCGCTCTCGACGACGACCCCGGCGCCGTGCTCGTCGTCCGCACCGCAGGGCCGCATCCGGGCAATTGGGTCGGTCGCCGCCGTTCGCCGGTGCTGCCCTCCGACGTCGCGCGGGCCGTCCGGCGGGCGTTGCAGCGCGGGTGGGAGCCGGGGGTGGCCGGTGCGCAGTTCCGGCTCGATCTGTCGCAGGGGTTCGTTGCGTCGCCGTGAGCCCTGTCGTCGGCTTGACTCTCACACCGTGTCAGGCCCTGTCCTGAAGGCGTCATGTTCGGAATCGGAGACTTCGCCCGGCGCGGCCAGGTGTCGGTGCGCATGCTGCGGCATTACGACGCGATCGGGTTGCTGCCGCCGGCGTCCGTCGACCCGGTCAGCGGCTACCGCTCCTACGCGGCGGCGCAGCTTGCGCGCCTCAACCGGCTTGTCGCCCTCAAGGACCTCGGCTTCACCCTGCAGCAGGTCGGGGCGATCCTCGACGAGCGGGTGAGCGCCGAGGAACTGCGCGGCATGCTGCGGTTGCGGCGGGCCGAGCAGGCCGCGTCGGTGGCGGCGGAGGCCGCGCGGTTGGCGCAGGTCGAGGCGAGGCTCCGGGCGATCGAAAGCGAGGGTTGCATGTCTGCTGCGGACGTCGTGGTGAAGCCTGTTCCGGCGGTGCGGGTGGCCGAGCTGCGGGCGGTGGCGGAGGGCCACGAGCCGGCGTTCATCGGGCCGGTGGTCGGTCCGCTGTTCGCGGAGCTGGGTGAGCGGCTGTCCGCCGCCGGGGTCACGCCGGTGGGGCCGGGGATCGCGTACTACGAGCCGACCGGCGACCGCGGCGCGGTCACCGTGCACGCGGCGATGCCGGTCGCGGCGGACGTCACGGCCAAACGGGCCTTCGAAGTCGTCGTGCTGCCCGCGATCGAGGCGGCGACCCTGGTGCACCAAGGGTCGATGGACGACGTCATGCCGAGCGTGCAGGCGCTCGGCGTGTGGCTGGAGGAGCACGGCTACCGGTCGACCGGCCTGCCGCGCGAGGTGTACCTGGATGTTCCGGACGACGTCGCCGGGTGGGTGACGGAGCTTCAGGAACCGGTCGTCCGCGGCACCTGACCGCGTGACGGCGCCGGCGGACGGCACCGGCGTCCTACCGCCGGTGCCGTCCGCCGGTCTCGTCGTCCGGGCCCGCGCCGAAGGACTTGCGGAGGGTGTCGGGGCCCTTGTCCGCGGTCCATTCGGCGGTCGACGGGTCGCCGCCGTCGGTTTCGCCGGGGCCGTCGCGCCAGGCCGCGCCGCCCGCGAGTTCCTCGGATTCCTCTTCGATCTCGGCATCCGGCGGCCGCTCGGCCGGCGCGCCCCCCTGAGCACTCCCCTGAGCACCCGCCGAAGCACCCGCCGGAGCACCTTCCTGAACGCCCGCCCCGGCGCCCGCCGCGGCAGCACCGGCCCCGACGCCCGTGATCGCCGTCCCGTGCGCCATCCGGGCGTCCTCGGTCCGCACCATGTCCACGATCCGCCGCCCGGTGATCCCCAGGCTCACCATGCTGAGCCCGTCGAACAGCAGGGCCAGCGAGATGAACGTGCCGATCACATAGCGGCTGTTGCTCGGCCACTCGGCCAGCACCAGCAGGCCCAGCACGATGTCGATCACGCCGACCACGACGGTCCACGTCATGCGCGCCGACATCGACGCGATGCCGCCGACCACGCGGAACAGTCCCGCGGTGAGCAGCAGCAGCGCGACGAACAGGGTGAGCGCGGACGCCGCCACGTCGGGCCGCCGCAGCAGGACGATGCCCGCGGCGATGTTCACCGCGGCCACCGCGAGCGTGAGCCAGAAGGCGCCGGGTTCCCGCCGCGATTGGATGGCCTGGATGAGGCCGACGATGCCGCCGACGAGGAGAAGCCACGCGAACAGCACCATCGTGGTGAGCGTCGCGAAGGCCGTGTAGAGCAGGCCGACGACGCCGGCGGCGAGCAGGATCAGGCCGAGGAGCACCAGCACGCCGAACCCGAAGCCGGACTGCTTGGGTGCTCCTGCCCGGCGGTGCCGCGCGCCGCTGCCGGTGGTGCTGCTCATGGCGGTCGCTCCTCGGGTCGATCTCGGCGGGTCGTGCGTGCGACTCCGTGTACCCGCTCACCCGAGGCCTACCCCGATCCGCGTCCGATCCGACCGCCATGATCGGCCATACCGCCCGCACCGGTGACGGACGTTCGCCCGGGCCGGTGACGGCCCGGGCGGAAACGTCGGACACCGTTCCCGGACGGGTGATCCGCCGGTCGGCGTTCCTTACCGCCCGCCCCCCGGCGGCAGTGCCGGCGGCATCCCGCCGCCGAACCCCGTCCGCCCCGACGGCAGTGCCACCCGCGGGATCGGGGTCGGGATCCGGTGCTGTTCCACGATCGGTCCCGACGGGTCCGCGACGCCGAGGAAGTGGCGGCGCAGGCGGTGTTTCTCGACGCGGTGGTTCGGGGTGCGCGGCATGTGGACGACGACGCGGATGTGGGCGGGCCGCATGTAGGGCGGCAGCGATTGCGCGCACCAGGCCCGCAGGGCCGCCGGGTCGACGAGTTTGCCGGGGTCGGGTTCGACGTAGAGGACGACGTCGTCGTCGGGGCGGCCGTCCATCGGTACGCCGAAGACCGCGCACACGGCGATGTCCGGGTGCTGGTTGACGAGGTCTTCGATGTGGTACGCGGAGATGTTCTCGCCGCGCATGCGGATGCGGTCCTGGACCCGGTCGACGAAGTGGATGAGTCCGTCGTCGGCCTGGATCACCGCGTCGCCGGTGTGCAGCCACAGGTTGCGGAGGGCTTCGGCGGTGCTGAGCGGGTCGCCGGCGTACTCCTGGACGACGAGGCCGGACAGGTGCGGGCGGACCGCGAGCTGGCCGACGGTGCCGGGCGGCAGGCGCCGGTCGTATTCGTCGAGGACGGCGACCTCGAGGAACGGCAGCGGCGCACCGAGGACGCCCTTGCGCGGCATCGCCTGTCCGGGCACCACGGGGATCCGGTAGTGCGAGCAGAGCCGGGCGACTTGTTCGTGGGTGAGGCCGCGGTGGAGGGCACTGGGGGTGCCGGCGCCTTCGGGGCGTTCTCGGACGACGACGGCGAGCGGCATGCCGGATTCGACTTGGCCGTAGGCGGCGACGACGAAGTCGATGCCGAAGCGGCGGGCGAAGTCGGCGTGGGTGGCGGGCAGCGGGTGGAGCCACACCTTGGAGAGCGGGTTGACGGCGTCGTCGGCGCGTTCGGGGGTGCTGGTGAGCCACGGGACGGCCGCGTCGGTGAGGACCGCGGTGCTGGCGCCGGTGGCGGCGATGCGGTGCCAGAACTCGCCGGGGTGGAAGCGGTCCCACAGGGTGACGGTGGAGCCGCTCCAGGCCGCGCGGGCGACGCCCGCGAAGGCGCCGAGGGGGCTGTGCATCGGCAGGTCGCTGTAGACGACGTCGTCGGCGGTGGTGAGGCGGCGCAGCAGGAAGGTGTACTGGGCGATCCACCGGTGGCACAGCACGGCGGCTTTGGGGCGGCCGGTGTTGCCGGGGGTGTGCACGATGGCGGCGACGTCGTCGGCCATGGCGCCGAGTTGCGGGGGGAGGGCGCGGGCGAGGAAGCGCGCGTAGGGGATTTCCGGGAAGCCGTGCGGCGGGGTGACGCCGACGGAGTCGTGGACGGTGACGCGCGGCGCGTAGGGCAGGTGCCTGCGGACGAGTTCGAGGGCGGGCAGTCCGGCGCGTTCGGTGACGACGAGTTGCGGGTTGAGGGTGGTGAGCTGGGCGACGAGGAGTTCGCCGGCGAGGTCGGGGTCGACGGGGCAGAAGACCGCGCCGGCTTTCCAGATGCCGAACATCCACAGTGCGGCGGCGTAGGGGCTGCGGCAGTGGACGGCGATGCGGTCGCCGCGGCGGATGCCGGCGGCTTCGAGGTTGCCGGCGATGGTGTCGGTGGCGCGGCGGGCTTCGGCGTAGCTGAGGTCGAGCCCGTGTTCCCCGTAGTGGATGAAGACCCGCAACGGGGTTCGGACCGACCACGCGTCGAGCGCTTCGGTGACCGGTTCGCCGTCGACGGCGAGTTCGGCGGCGAGCGTGTCGAGGAAGGCCGGTCCGCCGGTGGCGCTCGTGCTGGGAGTCGTCACTGGTGTCCTCACGGCGCGGTGCCGGGTCCGGGCCGCGCGGATTCGTTGTGCCGGTGCGTGGGGGTTTGTCCTGCGGTAGCTGGGCCGTGCCAGGGCAGGGAGCGTACCGCGTAGTACGGACGCGCGGGGTCGGGGGCCGGGTTGCATCCGGGAACCCTTCCCCTCGTTGATCCGTGTACCTAGCATCAGCCTGCGTAGTGCTGTTGACAGCGAGTCAGTACCGGGTGTGACCGGATATCGGTCACCGGACAGCACCGGTCGAAGACCGGATGAGGAGGCACGCCGCCTTGGCCGACGTCACCGCGGAGCAGATCCGCGATCGCGTGCGCGAATTGGCCGCCGCGCACGATCCCGCCACGACCGACCCGGTCGCGTTCCTGGGCCATCGTTTCGACGCGGGTCTCGCCTGGGTGCATTTCCCGGAGGGCTGCGGCGGGCTGGGCGCGTCGCGGGCGCTGCAGGAAGTGGTGGAGCGCGAACTGGCCGCGGCGGGTGCCGTGCCGGCGAACCCGTTCCGCAACCCGATCGGTCTGGGCATGGGCGCGCCGACGGTCGCGGTGCACGGGACGGACGAGCACCGGGCCCGCCTGCTGCGGCCGCTGTGGACGGGCGAGGAGGTGTGGTGCCAGTTGTTCTCCGAGCCGGGTGCCGGATCCGACCTGGCCGGTCTGGCGACGCGCGCGGTGCGGGAAGGCGACGACTGGGTGGTCAACGGGCAGAAGGTGTGGACGTCGTTCGCGCACAAGGCGCGTTGGGCGATGCTCCTCGCCCGGACGGACCCGGATCTGCCCAAACACCAGGGGCTGACGTACTTCTTCCTGGACATGACGCTGCCCGGGGTGGAGGTGCGGCCGCTGCGTCAGGCGACCGGGCAGGCCGAGTTCAACGAGGTCTTCCTGACCGACGTGCGGATTCCGGACAGCATGCGCGCGGACGAGGTCGGCAAGGGCTGGGCGGTCTCCAACACCACGCTGATGAACGAGCGCGTCGCGATCGGCGGCGCCGCGGCGCCGCGCGAGGGCGGCCCGGTCAAGCCGGTCGCCGCGCTGTGGCGGGACAGGCCCGAGGTGCGGACGCCGGGCCTGCACGACCGCGTGGTCGGCGCGTGGGTCGAGGCGGAGGTGGCGCGGCTGGCGAACGAGCGGATCCGCCAGCAGCTCGCCGCGGGGCGGCCGGGCCCGGAGGGGTCGGCGGCGAAGATCGCGTTCGCGAAGATCAACCAGGACACCACCCGGCTGTGGCTGGAACTCGCCGGTGAGGACGGCCTGGCGTACGACGACTGGACGATGCGCCGGGTCGACCTCGGCGGCTCGGACGGCGGCCGCGGACCCGGCTACTACTACCTCCGTGCCAAGGGCAATTCGATCGAAGGCGGCACGTCCGAGATCCTGCGCGGCGTCATCGCCGACCGCGTCCTGGAACTCCCGCGCGAGCCGCGCACCGACACCAAGCTGCCGTGGAAGGAGATCCCCCGGTGACGTCCCCGGCACCCGAAATCCCGTCGCTGCTCTACGCGGACATCGAAGAAGACCTGCGCGCCACGCTGCGCGGCCTGCTGGCCGACCGGTGCGCGTGGCAGGACGTCCTGGCCCGGGTCGACACCGGCGAACCGTACGACGAGGCGCTGTGGAAGGCCGTCGCGGAAGACCTCGGCCTCGCCGGGCTGCTGGTGCCCGAAGCGTTCGGCGGCGCCGGCGCGACGGCGCGTGAAGCCGCGGTGGCGCTGGAGGAGCTGGGGCGTTCGGTCGCGCCGATTCCGTTCCTGGCCAGTGCGATTCTGGCCACCACGGCACTGACGGCGTGCGGCGCGTCGGACGCCCGGGACGCCGCGCTAGGCCGTCTCGCGGCCGGAACCGCCGTGGGCACGTTGGCCGTTCCGGCGACGATGTGGCCGACGGCCGACTTCCCGCTGTCGGTCACCGGCGCGCCCGGCGACGGCGGGCTCCTGCTGACCGGCGCGGTCACCTCGGTCCTCGCCGCGGACCGGGCAGACCTGCTGGTCGTCCCGGCGGTCGTGGACGGCGCCCCGCAGTTGGCTCTCGTCGACGGCACCGCTCCGGGCCTGACCCGCACCCGCACGACCACCCTGGACGCGACGCGCCCGGTCGGCACGCTCACCCTCGACGGCGTCCCGGCCGTCGTGATCGCCGACGCCGGCACCGCCCCCGCGGCCCTGCGGGCGGCGCTCACGGCCGGTGCCGCGCTGCTCGCCTCCGAGCAACTCGGCGTCGCGGAACGCGCGTTGGAGGAAGCCATCGGCTATCTGCGCACGCGCCACCAGTTCGGCCGCCCGATCGGCTCCTACCAGGCCCTGCGGCACCGCGCCGCCGACCTGTGGTCGGACATCGCGGCGTCCCGCGCCACCGCCCGCTACGCGGCGGCGGCGCTGGCCGACGGCTCCCCCGACACCCCCGTCGCCGCGGCGCTCGCGCAGTCCTACTGCGCGGACGTGGCGGTGCACGCGGCCGAGGACTGCGTCCAGCTGCACGGCGGCATCGGGTTCACGTGGGAACACCCGGCGCATCTGTACGTCAAACGCGCCATGAGCAGCGCGCTGCTCCTCGGCACGGCCGACCGCCACCGGGCGGCGCTGGCGGAGCTGGTGAACCTGCCGCCGGCCTGACCCCGCGGGCGCACGTCGCGTGCCGGTCGGGCTCCCCACCCGACCGGCACGCCGCGCGGTGGCGGCTCCCCCCGGTTCCGCGTCATCTCCGCCGAGCCGGGTAACCGACGGGTATGGGGATCATCGCGCACCGGCGCGTACGCCATCACGGGATGGAGCCGAACGACGCCGTCACGGACCTGCCGCTGCGCAGGGTCATGTCGTGGTGGGCGTTGGCGCTGTCGATCGCGGGCGTGGCCTGGTGCGCGTTCGCGGCCGCGACGTTCCCGACCGAACGCGGGCTGTGGATCTTCGCCGCGATCGTGCTGGTCCTCACCGCGGTCGTCGCGGTGGTCGACCTGTTGGTGATCCGCTACCGCATGCGACGGCACGAATACTGACGTGTTCACGCCAGCATGCGGATGACCATCACCACCGCGTACGCCAGCACGGCGAACAACGCGATCAGCACGCCGACGAGCAGCCACGGCATCGTCCCGCGCCCGGGCGCGGACGGGGAGGAGCCTTCGGCGGTGTCGGCGGCGGGGTTCTCGGTCACGGCGGGGACCCTCCGGAGTGCGCGGCGGAAACGGCATAACGGCTCGACCCGCCCAGCCTGGCACTGGGCGGGTCGGCCGTGCATCGGTCCTCAGGAGGAGCCGCGCGGCGGGCTCTCAGGAGGAGGGCGGCGTGTTCTGCTGGATGGCCGCCTGCTGGACGGCGATGAGCCGGGCCAGCCAGAACCGCAGGAACGTGGACAGCGAGTAGCGGATGAACAGCGCCATGCCCGCGATGGAGATGGTGATGCCCAGCGACGCCGCCACGATCGCGTCGAACTGCGTCAGGTACAGGGTGGTGGTGTGGGACATGATGTACGCGCCCACGCCGGTGCCGATGCCCGCCACCATCAACACCACGCCCAGCCACATGAGTTGGGTGTCCGCGGTGGTGTTCGGCGGCTTGATGCGCAGGCCGCCGACGTCCATGGCGAGCGCCTCGGTGCGGTCCCCCTGCGGAGGCATGGGCGGCGCGGGGGGCTGTACGGGGAGGGGGGTGCCCGCCGGAACGGTCGGCGGAACACCGGCGGTGTTCGTGCTCATGGGTTCACCTCGTGTGTCGCCGTCGGTGTCGGGCGTTCCGCCGTCCGCGGGCGCGGCGGCGGGCTCGTCGGTCGGGGCCGGGTCCGCGACGGAGTCGGACTCCGTGGCGAACGCGGGGACGGGCGGGGGCGGTATGGACTTCACGAGCGGGTCCTCGGCGGGGGAATCGGCCGGCGGTACCGCCGGGAGGATGGCGGTGAACGCGGTCGCGTCGCTTTCCTCGGGCTCGTCGGGTTCTCCCCCGCCGCCCAGGTAGGCGCTGTGCAGTCCGGCGGCGATCTCGTGCGGCGTGCCCACCGCGGTGATACGGCCGCCGGTCATGACCGCCGCGAGGTCGGCGACGCCGAGCGCGGTCTGCGCGAACTGCTCGACGAGCAGCACGGTCACGCCGCTGTCGGCGATCTGCGCGACGATCTCGAAGAGCTGCTCGACGACGAGCGGGGCGAGCCCCATGGACAGTTCGTCGACGAGCAGCACCGCCGGGTCGGTGGCGATCGCCCGGGCCATGGCGAGCATTTGCTGCTCGCCGCCGGACATCGTGCCGGCGGCCTGGCGGCGGCGCTCCTTGAGGCGCGGGAAGATCGGGAAGACCCGCTCTTCGATCCGCGCCTTGGACACGCCGCGGTAGGACGCCATCCACAGGTTCTCGGCGACCGTGAGGTTCGGGAACACCCCGCGGCCTTCGGGAACGCTGCACAGGCCGAGCCGGGCCAGGTCGACGGGTGACGCGCCGGTGACCCGGCGGCCGGCCAGCCAGATGTCGCCGCCGGTCGGCGGGTGCATGCCGGACGCGACCTTGAGCATCGTGGTCTTGCCGGCGCCGTTCGGTCCGAGGACCGCGACGACCTTCCCGGCCGGGACCGCGAGGTCGACGCCGTGCAGCACCTCGACCTGCTCGTATGCGGCCTTGATGCCGCGCAGTTCGAGGACGGGCGGCGGCTCGGGCGCGAGCGGGACCGGGAGTTCGAGTGTCAGCGTCATGCGGACTCCACCAGTTCCTCGTCGGCTTCGCCGAGGTACGCGGCACGTACCGCCGGGTCGGCCTGGATTTCCTGGCAGGTGCCCTGCGCGAGCTTCTTCCCGAAGTCCAGGACGTGCAGTTCGTCGCAGACCGACATGACCAGGTCCATGTCGTGCTCGACGAGCAGGACCGCGACGCCTTCCGTGGCGACTTCGCGCAGCACCCGGGAGAACTCGACGGTTTCCGCCTCGTCCTGCCCGGAGGCCGGCTCGTCGAGCAGGAGGATGCGCGGCCGGCACGCGAGCGCGCGGGCGAGTTCGACCATGCGGCCCTGCCCGGTGGGCAGTTGGTCGGCCCGCACCTCGGCGATGTGGCCGAGGTTGAGGCGTTCGACGAGCTGGCCGGTCGCCGCCCCCGCGCGTTCCGCGGACGGGTGGCGGCGCCGGTACTGCGCCGCGGCCACGTGGATGTTCTCCCGCACGGTCAGCGACCCGAACAGTTCGAGGCGCTGGAACGTGCGGGCCATGCCGCGGCGGGCCCGCCGGTAGGGCGGGAGCTTGCTGATGTCGCGGCCGTCCAGCATCACCTTGCCGCGGTGCGGGGCCTGGAGGCCGGTGATGACGTTGAACATCGTGGTCTTGCCCGCGCCGTTGGGCCCGATGAGCCCGGTGATCTGCCCGTTGAGCGCGCGCAGCGACACGTTGTCGAGCGCGGTGTGCCCGCCGAACTTCACGGTCACGTCGGTGACCTCAAGCCCCATGGCGGCCTCCTGCGAGTGCGGTGACGGGCGGGAGGCCCAGCGTGCGGTCCAGGGCCTCGATGTCGGCCGGGGTGAACGGCTGGGACACGCCCAGCTTTTCCGGCACCGCGGTCATGCCTTCCGGCAGGTCGTTCGCTCCCGTGAGGGTCTTCCCGGCCTTGCGGCTGTCGATGCCGCGCGAGACCGACGAGATGAGCGCGACGGCGATGAACATGCCGATGACCATCGACCAGTTGCCTATGATGTCCGCTTCCCGCAGGAGGAACACCACGACCACGCCGGCGATACCGGTCCCCATGACCGCCGGGTGCTTGAGTGCCGGGTCCCACTTGGGCCGGATCTGCGCGGCGATGAACCCGTTCGGGTTGCGGCCGAGCGCGATGCCGTTGAGTCCGATGAGGATCGTGGTCAGCTGCGCGTAGTCCGGGAACAGGTTGGTCATCAGCGGGGTGCCCAGGAGAATTCCGCCGAAGAGCGCGGCGCCCGGCGAGGTCAGGCCGGCGATGACCATCGACATGAGGATGGACAGGCCGGTGAAGAACTCGAAGTTGGTCGAGCTGACCGAGCGGACCGCGCCGCCGTAGATGCCGCCGCCGATCCCGGCGATGGCCGCCGAGGTGGCGAACACCGACAGGGTCGTCAGCTTGTGGTTCATGCCCAGCGTGGCGCATGCCGCGGGGCTGTCCTTGAGCGCGAGCAGGCGCTTGCCGAACTCGCCGCGGCGGATGGCCACGACCACGAGGCTGACCAGGGCGAAGCACACCGCGCCGAACACGAAGTACGCGCGGTCGCTGTTGATGTCGACCCACGGGAGGTCGAACCGCTTGATCGGCAGCGTGCCGCTCTTGAACACCTGGTAGGTGTGGCCGCCCCAGTTCCACTTCGGCAGTTGGAAGATCCACCGGTCGAGCGCGACCGCGAAGGCCGCGGTCCCCAGCGCCAGGTAGATACCCGACAGCCGCAGCGCCGGCAGCGCGATGATCGCCCCGATGACCGCGCAGATCATGGCCGCCCAGAGCAAGGCGATCGGCTCGCCGCCGTCACCGAGGTGCGCCACGGTGATGGCGCCGATGCCCGCGAAGCTGAGCTGGCACAGGGACAGTTGGCCGGAGTAGCCGATGAGCGGGATCATCGACAGGGCGATGATGCCGAGCCCCCACATCTTGGTGCTGCTGAAGAGGTCGGTCGGGCTCAGCGTCCGCGACGCGACGAACGCGCCGAACACCACGGCGGCCGCGAACATGAGCCCGCCGGGCCAGGTCGGCTTGCGGGAGAACTCGCGGGTGCGCGAGGAGCTGTGCCCGCGCAGCTGGGTCTGCGGCATGAGCAGCAGCGCCACGAACAGGACGGCGACCGGCACCGTCGGGGTGAAGCCCGACAGGTAGGGATAGCCCTCCTTCCACTTCGGGATGTAGTTGGTGGCGTAGGCGCCCGCGACGCCGATGAGCATGGCTCCGAGGAACGTCATCGGCAGGCTCTTCAGCCGGCCGATCACGGCGGCCGCGTACGCGTTGACGATCAGCAGCGTCAGCGGCAGCGGGCTCAGCGACAGCTTCGGTGCGACGAGGATGCCGGCCAGGGCCGCCAGGCTCGTGCCGATGGCCCACGCCAGCATGCCGGCGATCTCCGGTCGTGCGCCGTTGAGTTGGGCGAGCGACCGGTCGTCGACGGTGGCGCGCATGGCGACGCCGATGCGGGTGCGCGTGAGCAGGACCCACAGGCCGACCGCGACGGCGAGCGCCACGGCGAGCGTGGTGATGTCGCTGTACGGGACGTTGACGCCGCCGACCTCGAGCACCTTGCCGCGGAAGAACGGCTGCGCGGTGCGGTTGACATTGGGGTCCCAGATCCACAGGACCGACGCCACCAGAGACAGCAGGATCGCCACGGTCACCATCAGTTTGGTGGCCGCCGATGTCCCTTCCAGGCGCCGCATGATCACCAGGTGCAGCAGCACGCCGAACAGCGGCGCGAAGACCAGCAGGCAGGCCACGAGGGCGAGCCAGATCGGCCAGTGCCAGCCGTAGTGCATCTGCCAGTACAGGAACGCCGCGAACATGCCGGTGGCGCCGTGGGCGAAGTTGAAGATGCCCGTGGTGGTGTACGTGAGGGTCAGGCCCCCGGCGGTGATCGCGTAGATCCCGCCGGTGGCCAGCCCGATGATCGTGAAGGTGATGAACTCTTGCACGCGCCCTCCCAGGCCGGGTCCGGCGTGGCCGGACCGCTCGGATCAGGTGTAGGCCTGGTCGAGCTTGACGACGTTGTCCGGGGAGCAGTTGAAGATGGTGTCGGTGTTGGGCTTGGTGACGTCCATGTCCACCGGGAAGCCCTTGTCCTTGTCCAGCTTCGTCATCGTGAAACAGCCGTTGGCGTGCATCTGGTCGAGCGGTCCCACGTCGTTCGGCGCGAACAGCCCGCCGCCGGTCCAGCCCGGGCGCTTCGCCTTGTCCAGGACGCATTCGACGGTGACGTCGGCGCCGCAGTCCTTGACCGAGGCGGCCCACAGCAGCCACGCGTTGAGGCCGGCGTAGTTGAAGTAGACCATGCGGCCGTTCTTGTTCTTCAGGTGGAACAGGTCGACGGCCTGCTGGGCGACGGGCTTCTGCGCGGCGTTCTCCTGCGGCCAGTACGTCGTGTAGACGTAGAAGTCCGGGACGTTGGCGTCCTTGGCGCTCTGCAGGTTGAAGTTGTTGTAGGCCGACTGGTCGGACAGGATCGCCTTGGGCGCCCACCCGGCGTTGTTCATCTCCTGCAGGAACGGCGTCGCGTTGACCGCGAACGTGCCGGCGCTGACCAGGATTTGCACGTCGGCGGCCTTGAGGGCCTCGACGACGGTGCGCCATTCCTGGCCGATCGGGGAGGCGAGCTGGGTCGTCACGACCGTGCCGCCGGCCTTGCCGACCGCGTCGGCGTAGCGCGACGCGACCGCGGACAGCGCGCCGAGGTTCTGGCCGATGATGCCGACCTTGCCCTTGGCGTCCGGGTACTTGTCGAACAGCGCCTTGTAGGGGCCGACCGGTCCCTCGTCGGCGGGGATGCCGCCGGGCTGCACCTGGAGCGGGGCCTGGATGGCCGCGGTGGTGACGACGTAGCCGGGAATCGCGCCGAGGTTGCAGCCCAGGCGCGGTTCGACCGTGACGTCGTCGATCGGGTTGCCGCCGCCGACGAGCATGAAGTCGCTCTGGCAGGCTTCGGTGATCTTGGTGGCGGCCTCCATGAGCATGCCGTCGCGCTTGTTCACCTTGATCTTGCGGCCGTTGATGCCGCCCGCGTCGTTGCACCACTTGGTGAACGCGTCGGACATGTCGAAGAACTCCTGGCCGAGGCCGGGCTGCATCTGGTTGCCCGGGTCGCCCATCGTGGTCACCGAGATCTCGCTGTCGGTGACGCCGCGCACGGGTGCGCCGGAGGCCGGCTTCTGGTCGGCGGGCTTGGGGCCGCACAGGCCCTTCAGGTCGCCGAAGTCCCCCGCGGGGACGGTGGTGCTCTTGGTGGGCCCCGGCACCGCCGGGCCGCCGCTGCCTCCTCCGATCCCGCCTTCGGCATTCCGGTCGTCCCCGGAACGACCGCATGCGGCGACGAACAGCAGCGGCACGACCATGCCGACCGCCCATCGCCGAACCCCACGCCTTACGGAAAGTGACGCCATCAGCTCTCCCGACACTCGTGTCCGCTGACCGGACGCAGAATGTCCTGGTCGGCTTCTTCGTGCAGTGGTGCAGGTGGTGCAGACCGTGCAAGTCGTGCAAGTCGTGCAGCTCGTGCAAGTGCTGTGGTGCGTTGTGGTGCATGTGCTGTGGTGCTCGCGCCGTGCCGTGGTGCCCCTGTGCCGTGCCGCGCGGCCGCGGTGAGGGCCGACCCGGTTGGTGCCCGCATGTGCTCACGTGCGAAAGCGCCGGCCCGGGATCCGGCCCGGCCGGCGCCCGCGGTGGCGGGGATTCGGTCGGTGGGTGGGTGCGGCGGAACGGTCCGGCGATGCCATCAGTTGATGGACCATAAATCAATGGCCGGGACACTAATCGCGACGTCATCAGGGTGCAAGAGCCGACACGTGCTCGAAAAGCGCCGGTCGGGTAACGGTCCGGGCATGATCCGGAAAAGGCCTCGGGAAAGGGCAACGACATGGTGGCTAAGCGAAATGTCGATCCGGCGACAGTTGCCGTCGTGGACCGCGTGACCACGGCGAACGGCGAGCTGGTACTCCGGCGCAGCGGCGGGCATTTCGAGATCGTGAGCAATGGCACGTTTCTGATGGACACCCGCGACGGCGCCTCGGAAAGGCTGTTGGTGGACGCCGCCGTGGACACCCTGACAAATCCGGCGCCGCGCACCGGACTTCGCGTTCTGGTCGGCGGACTCGGGGTGGGATTCTCGCTCGGCGCCGCCCTGGCGCGGCCGGAAGTCGGCGCGGTAGCGGTGGTGGAGCGCGAGGCGCCGGTGATCGCGTGGCAGCGGGGCCCGTTGGCGCCGTTCTCCGGGCACGCGCTCGACGATCCGCGGGTGGCGCTGGTGCACCGCGATCTCGTGGAGTGGGCGTTCGAGGACGGCGATGCGGGCGCCTACGACGCGCTGTGCCTGGACATCGACAACGGCCCGGACTGGACGGTGACCGAGTCCAATACGTCGCTCTACGGCGCCGCCGGGCTGCGCGCGCTGCGGGCGAAGCTCGCGCCCGGCGGCGTGCTCGCGGTGTGGAGCGCGGCCGCGAGCCCGGCGTTCGAGGCGCGGCTGGCCGAGGTGTTCGGCGACGTCGCGGTGCGGGAGGTTCCGGTGCGGGTCCCGCGCGGGGTGCCGGACGTGGTGTTCCTGGCGCGGTGACCGACGCGGCGCGCGCGGTGGCCGCCGCGGTGTCGGCGGCGGCACCCCGGATGGTTGGGCGTGGCGAACGACACCCTGCGTATTGCCTCCCGGTAACGCGTAGATTTCCCGACGTTTTCCCAGGTCAGAACCCTCGGCACGAAACCTGACGAACCGTCAAGGAAAACTTGTGTGAGTCCTCTATCCGTGTCAGCATGCGGTGACGGCTGGTGATACCGGGGGCAGGCGAGGGGACGGAACCATGGCGGATCATGCGGCGGACAAGCTGGCGCTGCGCGAGCTGGTCGAGACGTACGCGCACGGCGCCGACCGTCGCAAGCCCGAACTCGTGGCCGCCCAGTTCCACCCCGAAGGCCGCCTCGTCGTGCAGCGCGACCCGGGCGCCGAGCCCGCGGTCCGCACCGGCCGCGAGCAGATCGCCGCGGCCATGAAGGGCCTCGAACGGTACATCGCCACCCAGCATCTGGTGGCCAATCAGCTCGTCGCGTTCGACGGCGACCGGGCCGAGGGCGAGACGTACTGCACGGCGCACCACATCTACGAGGACGAGTCGGGGGTGCGCCGCGACCGCGTGATGGCGGTCCGCTACCTCGACGTGTACGTGCGCACCGACGAGGGCTGGCGGATCGAGACGCGGTCGCTGCACTGCGACTGGGTGCAGGATCTGCCGCTCTTCGTCGCGTCGTCCTGAACGCGTCCGAGCGGCCCGAGTGTCCCAGAAGCACGTGACCTGGTGAGTACTGACACGCCCTCCGCCGGCGCACCTGTCGACGCCGCCGGCAAAGCTCCGCGCCGCAACCCCACGCTGGTGCTCACCGCGCTGGCGTTCGCGGCCACGGCGATCGCCGTCATGCAGACGGTGGTCACGCCGATCCTGCCGCGGCTCCAGGACCGGCTGCACGTCTCCAGTTCGGCGATCTCGTGGACGCTGACCGGGAACCTGCTCGCGGCCGCCGTGGCGACCCCGCTGATCGGGCGCCTCGGCGATATGCGCGGCAAGAAGCGGTTCCTGCTCATCTCGCTCGGCGCGGTGGCGGCGGGTTCCGTGCTGGCGGCGGTGACCACGTCGTTCCCGATGCTCGTCGCCGGGCGCGTGCTGCAGGGCCTCGGCGGCGGTGTGGTGCCGCTGGCGCTGAGCGTGGTCCGCGACGAGTTCCCCCGGCACCGCACCGCGGGCAGCATCGCGATCATCGGCGCGACGATCAGTGTCGGCTCCACGTTCGGCTCGGTGCTCGCCGGGCTCATCGCCGACCGCTGGGACTACCACCTGTTGTTCTGGCTCTCGGCACTGGTCGCCGCGGTCTCGGTGGCGCTGGTCTGGCTGCTCGTCCCGGACACCGTGCGGCGGCGCAGCGAAGGGCACGTCGACATCCTGGGCGCGCTGGCGCTGTCCGGATGGCTGTCCGCGCTGCTGGTCGCCATCAGCCGGGGCAGCCGCGCCGGCTGGGGTTCGCCGATGGTGGTCGCGGGGTTCGTGGCGGCCGCGGTGCTGTTCGGGGTGTGGGCGTGGTGGTCGCTGCGCTGCGCCGACCCGCTGGTCGACCTGCGGGTCATGACGCGGCGTCCGGTCCTGCTCGCGGGCCTGTCCGGCATGCTCACCGGCATGGCGATGTACGGCTCCGGGCTGCTCTTCGCCCCGTTCCTGCAGGCCCCGGAATCGCGCGGCTACGGCTTCGGGACGACCGTGCTGGCCGCCTCCCTGTACATGCTGCCCGGTGCGCTCGGGAACCTGGCCGCGGCGCCCGTCGCGGGTCGCATGATCAACCGGTACGGGCCCAAGCCGGCGCTGGTGTGCGGGCCGCTGCTGAGCGCCGTGAGCTTCCTCGCGCTGCTGCCGCTGACCGCTCACATCTGGGCGTTCTCCGCGGTGTTCACGGTCTTCGGGTTCGGCCTGGGCCTGGCGTTCGCGGCGATGCCGGCGACGGTCAACGCCAACGTGCCGTCGGACATGACGGGTGTCGCGAACGGCATGAACGCCGTTCTGCGGACCATCGGCGGCGCGGTGGGCGTGGCGGTGCTGGGCGCGGTGCTCAGCGCGGTGACGGTGGCGTCGGGGGCGGGCGGCGGCGTGCCGAGCCTGACGGCCTACCGGATCTGCTTCGGGCTGCTGGCCGTCGCGTGTGTGATCGGCGCGGTGGTGGCGTTCGCGGTGCCGAGTTCGGGGTCGTCGGTGGCCGTCGAAGCGGTTCCCGTCGAGGGGGGCGGGGTGCCGGGGCCCGCAGCGTCGGCCGAGCCGGCCGAGCCGGTTGCGCGGTCGGGGCAGAGTCCGCCGGTGTCGCCGTCCCGGGGATCCGCACGCAATTCCTAGGCTGCTCGGGCGCGCGAGTCCGGTCGGGTGGCTCGCGCTCCCGGCGTGCCCGTCGACGATCGACTCCGGGTGCGCGGTGGCCTACGCTGACTTCGCCACGATCGGATTGGGCATCCGCCCCGACCCCGAGGTGAGGGCCACGTCCGTGAACGAAGTCCCACGCCCGCGCTCCGAGTCCGCCCGCCCCGCCGCGGGGGCGCTGCCCGCGTCGTCGCCGTTCGACTGCTGGGTGGGGATCCCGCGGCCGCTGCGCAAGCACCGCGAGCTGGTCGGCGCGGAACGCGCGTTCGCCCTCGCGGACTGGGTCGAGGACGTCGGCGCGATGAACCTGGCGAGTGAACTCCTGCGCACCCGCGAGGTCCTGGCCGACGTGCTGCGGCTGCTGCGGCAGTGCGGGGTGGATCCGGTGGCCGAGTTCGAGCGGGCCGCCGCGGCCGAACGGGCGGCCGTCGGCGCGCCGGAAAACCCCGGGACCGGGGCGCCCGGCGGTGACATGCTGGCGGCATGCCAGGAGCCGACATCCACGACCGTTCCACGCCCCGGTCCGACCCCGCCGGGTCCGCGGATTCCGCAGCCGCTGCCGGGTCCGCAAAGCCTGCCGGGTCCGCCGAGCTGACCCTCGTCATGGCGGACGACCTCGGCCTGTTCCTGCCGCCGAGGCTCCGCGAAGGCGGCGTGACCGCGACCGCCGCGGACGATTCCACGCTCGGCCACCTCGTGGAGTCCGCCGGGGTGCCGCTGCCCGAGGTCGGGCGGCTCGTGGTGGACGGCGCCGAGGCCGACGCGGCGTACCGGCCGCGCGGCGGCGAACGCGTCGAGGTGCACGCGGTCACCCGCCCGCAGGCGGTGCCCGAGCCGGAGCTGCGGTTCCTGCTCGACGTCCACCTCGGCACGCTCGCCCGGCGGATGCGGCTGCTCGGCATCGACACGGCCTACCACAACGACTGCGACGACCCGGTGCTCGTCGAACAGGCCAACGCCGAGCGGCGCGTCCTGCTCACCCAGGACCGCGGGCTGCTGCGCCGCCGCAACCTGTGGTTCGGCGCCTATGTGCGCGGCACCCGCCCCGACGCGCAACTCGACGACCTGCTGCGCCGCTTCGCCCCGCCGCTCGCCCCGTGGACGCTCTGCACGGCGTGCAACGGGCCGCTGCGGCCGGTCCCGAAGGAGTCGGTGGCCGACGAGGTCGAGCCGGGCACGCTGGCGTCCGTCGACAGCTTCGCGCGGTGCGGGTCGTGCGACCGGGTGTACTGGCACGGGTCGCACGGCGGGCATCTCGACGAGATCGTGGCGAAGGCGCGGCAGACCGTGGAGGCGGTGCGGGGTTGAGCGCGCGGGGCTGAGCGGGTGCGGCCGGCCGTGCGGGGCCGAGTCCGCCGAGGCGGTGGGGACGGCGCGGGTGTGACGGGTCCGGAGGCGGCTTTCAGCCCGCCTCCGACGGCTTCCGCGCCAGCCCCACCATCAGCGCGTCGTCGGTCATCGGCCGTCTCCCCGCGAACCGCAGCAGGTCCTCCCCCAGCCGTTCCACGGCCACCGCCGGTTCCGCCGGCGCCCGGCCGCCGACCAGCGCGTCGATCCGCTCCGCCACCGGGTACGCCATGCCGGACTCGTTCCGGGCGTCCGGCACCCCGTCGGTCACCAGCAGCAGCAAGTCGCCTTCGCGGAACGGCTCGCCCCACGACCGCGGCGCCACCGTGTCCAGATCGCCCAGCCCCAGCGGCACGCCCGGCTCGGGCGGGTCCAGAACCCGGGCCCGCCCGTCCGCCGTCACCAGCACCGGCTGCTCGTGGCCGCGGTGCACGAAGATCACGTGGTCGGAGCGGACCTCCACCAGCAGCGCGGTGACGAACCGCTCCGCCGGGGCGTTCCGCTGCAACGAGGCCTCGATACGCCGGGCGATGTCCACGAGATCGACTTCGTCGTAGGCCGCCTCGCGGAACGCGCCGATCGTGATCGCCGCGGTCCGCACCGCGCCGAGGCCCTTGCCGAGCACGTCGCCGATCAGGATCCGCGGCCCGTAGGGCGTGTCCAGCGCCAGATAGAGGTCCCCGCCCAGCTCCGCCTCGTCCGCGACCGCGAAGTACCGCACCGCGAAGCGCAGACCCCCGTACTCGGCCGGCGGCGGCATCAGGATCGCGCGCTGCGCCGCGGTGGCGACCTTGGTGACCGCGACCAGCTCGCGCTCGCGCCGGATACGCACCGCGGACAGGTACATGCTGAGCGCGGTCGCCAGCACATACATCCATGTGCTCACTTGGAACAGCTGGTCGAACTCGGACGCGAGGTAGCCGTCGTGGTGCGCCAGCAGGTACCGCAGCGGCAACGACGCACACCCGATCGCCAGCACCGCCAGCGGCGGCGCGGTCGCGCAGGCGAGCGTCGGCGCGAGCAGCAGGAACGGGTAGAACACCGTGTCCGGCACACTCAGGTCGAGAACGGCGACCACGACCATGATCGTCACCGGCAGGGCGACCTGCCGGGCGAGCAGGCGCCGGCGGGCCCCGGGGGTTCCGTCGGTCGCGAGGAAGTCCATCCGCGGGGCGAGCAGCCGGGACTTCAGCCGCTCGGCGACGCGCAGCACCGGCCGGAAGACCTTCCGGAGACCGCGGCCGGCGACGGCCGCCCGCGTGGAGTCGGGCGACGCGTACCGTGCCATGCCCGCCCTCCTACGCCGCAGATTCGTTCCATGATCGCCGCAAATGCCCCGGTACGCCCCGTCGAGTGTCGCCGTTTTACGCCGTCCGGGGCTGGCGACCACCCACGACCGGTCCGATAATCACGCCGGATGCAGGCCGCCCGCGGCCCGCGGGACCGGCCTACGACACCGGCAGACGGGGGCGTACGTGACCGTCATCGCAGGCAAGATCGTCGACGACCGGATCCTCATCGCGGCCGATTCCCAGGTGACCTGGGGGCAGGCCAAGACCGAAGGCACCAAGCTGTACAAGATCGGCGAGGCGCTGGTGTTCGGCGGCTCGGGGCATTTGCGCGACGTCAACCTCATGCGGCTGTTCCTCGACACCCACACACCCGCTTCGTCCGACGAGCGCGACGTCTTGGAGTTCTACGCCGAGTACGTCGAATGGGCGAAACGCAAGATGAGCGGCTTCGAAGCCCACTCGTCGTTCCTGTTCGCCTTCGACGGCAAGCTGTTCGAGATCGACTCGGACTTCGACGTCACCTACGCCGACTCCACCGCCATCGGCTCCGGCTGGGAGTACGCCCGGGCCGCACTCCACCTCGGCCACTCCCCCAGCGAGGCCGTGCAGGTGGCGTGCGACCTGACGATCTTCTGCGCGCCACCGGTGACGGAGTTCAGCATCGCCAGGCCCCAGGGCAGCGCGACGCCGAGCTGACCGCAGAACCCGAGCGCCCGCTGCGCTCCCTGCGCTGTCGGCTGTCGGCTGTCGGCTGTCGGCTGTCGGCTGTCGGCTGTCGGCACGGGTTCGCCCGTTCGGCTGTGGACAACCGCCTGCACGCGGCGGTTGTCCACAGACCGCGGGCAACGCAATGGTGGCCCGACCCGGCATTCGGCAGACTGTCACCACCGCATCACGCAACGAAACGGGGGAGTCATGACCGAGCCGACCTACCACCGCAGCGCTGTCGACGTGCACATCCTCTTCGTCGACGGCGGTCGGGTCCTGCTGCTGCGCCGATCCGCCGACACGGCCTACGCGCCCGGGCTGTGGGCGCTGCCCGCAGGCCACGTCGACGCCGGCGAGGACGTCGTGGCCGCGGCGATACGCGAGGCACGCGAGGAAACCGGCATCGACCTCCCGCGCGAGCGGCTGCGCTGCGAACTCGTCATGCAGCACCGCGGCCCCGCCGGCGATCCGCGCACCGGCTGGTTCTTCCGCGTCCTCGGCTGGTCCGGCAAGCCGGAGAACACCGAGCCGCACAAGCACGACGCGCTGATGTGGGCCGAGCTGGACGACCTCGACGCGGTCGACGGGCTCGTCGCGTACGAACGCGCCGCGCTCGACGCGATCGCGGCGGGCGTGCCGTACGCGCTGCATTTCCAGCCGCCCACCGACTCCGTCGCGCACTCCCCCGCTGCCCCGTCCGCACTCACCCCGATCCCGTCCGTCGACCACGCCCACGTGCCGTTGCGCCGGCAGCACCGGGTCCGCGAGTGGGTCCGCGCCGGCGCGCCGTGGACCTGGCATGCGGACACGCCGGTGCCCGACGGGCTGCCCGTCCGCCAGTCCTGGGGCTGGCTGTTCGCCCCGGACGGCCGCGTGCTGGTCCTCGTCGGCAGGCGCGGCACGCTGAACATGCCCGGCGGCACCGTCGAACCCGACGACGCCGACCCCCTGGCAACGCTGACCCGCGAAGCCGTCGAGGAGGCCGGGGCCACCCTGGGCGCGACGGCCTACCTCGGCTACCTGCTCGACAGCGAGGGCGTCGTGTACGACGGCACCCCCACGGCCCGGGTCCGCACCGCCGCACGCCTGGTCTCCCTCGCCCCGGAGTCGGTAGACCCGGCCACCGGCTACACCTGGCGCCGCATCCTGGCCCCGCCGCGCCTCGCCGCCACCCTGATGGGCGGCGGCGACGTCGCCCTCGCGGAAGCCCTGTCCGCGCAGCGCACGGCACACGAACGACTGGGCCTACCACTGGCGGAAGGCTGGGACGTCGACGAAGTCCCCGCGGGGGGCGTCGTGTTCGAAACTCCCTAGTCCGCCGACGACGGCCGCGGACGCGCGAACTGGCCACCGTCCGCGGCCCCGTGGTCGCGGGGCTTATCGTCGCGCCGACGGTGCCGACCGAGCAGGAGGGAAGACCATATGGCCGAGGGCGAACCGGTCAGGGGCTTGATCCCCGTGGATCCGAGGGTGCTTGAGGTGACCATGGCCGCAGCGGCGGCCCAGCAGGAGATGGTCAAGGTCGCGTTCCCCGGACTGCAGTACCGTGCCGACGGCATGACAGAGGCGGCCACCCGGCTGACCCGCGCCGGCCTCGAGGCGGACACCGGCGCGGCGGCAGCCCGGGCGGAGATGCGGGAGAAGGGGCGGGCGAAGGGGCTTTGAGGGGGCGGGGCAGGGCGGGGCTCGCCGGGCGGGGCCGACCGGGCGGGTGAGTTGGCCCTGGAGAAAGGGGCTCTGAGGCGGGTTGGGACGAGTCGGGGCCGACCGGACGGAGCTTGCTTGGCGCGGGAGGCGCGCTTCCGAAGCGGATCGAGGCGGGCCGGGCGGCGGCGCGGTCCGGGCGAAGCGGTCTGACGCGGGTCGGCGGGAGCATGACCCAGGAGAAGGGACTTTGGCACGCATCGGGGCGGGTCATGGCCGTCCCGGCAGGCGGCTTGGCCCGGGGCTCCACCCCAATCCGCCGCCGGTCCTCCACCGGACCTCGGCCCGGACATCTCCGGCAGGCCCGGCGTCCCCAACAGCCCCGGCGTCCCCGGCTACCCTGGCAGCCGCGGCGGCGTACCCCCACTCGCCGCGGCTCGCATCCCGGGAGGTCAAGCCCATGATCGTCGCCTTTTCCGTCACCCCGCTCGGGATCGGCGAGGACGTCGGCGAAGCCGTCGCCGAGGCGGTCCGCGTGGTCCGGGCCAGCGGCCTGCCGAACGAGACGAACGCGATGTTCACCTCGATCGAAGGCGAGTGGGACGAGGTCATGGCGGTCGTCAAGGACGCCGTCGACGCCGTCAAGGCCCGCACCGGCCGCGTCAGCATCACCCTCAAAGCCGACATCCGCGACGGCGTCACGAACGGTCTGACCAGCAAAGTCGCCTCGGTCGAGCGCTACTTGGGCACGCACCCGAACCCGTCGGAGAGCTGACGGGCAGCAGCGCCCCCTCTCGATGGATCCTGCCGGTGAATCCGCCCCGCGGAAGCCCGGCCCTCACCACCCGCAGCACCCGCACCGGCCGGTCGACCGAGTTCCGCATGCGGCGCGCTCCGGACCAAGGTCGGCACGCCCTGGCGGCCGAGCCGAATGCCCGTGCCGCAGTCGGGCCGCCACCCGGGGAGCCCGAGCCACGCGAATCCGTGCGTCCGGGAGCGCGCCGGGTGGGATGTGGCAGCGATCGGCGAGGACGCGAGCACGTTCGTGCCCGTGGTCGCAGCCTCGGCACCGGCGAACCCCTCGGGAACACGCCTGCTTCATTGCACGGTTCGGCGTTGGTGTCCGACGGTCGGCTGCGCCCCCGTCCCTTGTGGGCCTTGGTTGCGCATTTGCCGCAGCAGCCGGGGAGGCATTCGACCATCGGGGGCGGAGACCCGGCAGCCAGATCACGCAGAGCGCAAGGGGCTGCGACCAGATTGCCGCGTTGCCCGTCGTACTGTTCACCCGTGCGGACCACAATGTTCACCGCAGAAGAGGCCCGGCACCTGTATGTGGAGCGCGACCGTATCGGGCATCGGATGAGCGCGGGAGCACAGAGCGCCGTCTTTCGCTTCGAGACGCTCGAAGGCCCGGTCTACCTCCGCGAGGAGCACAAGCCTTGGGACCCCTTCCGCAGCCCGGCCGAACGGCGGATCAAACCGCGGGTCTGGCGCCCCGCGGACATCCTGGCGACCGTGGGTCCGCAGACGCGCCATGTCCCACCGCTGCTCCATGACGGCGGATCCTGGATGATCGTCGCCGGGGTACCTGACGCCGAAGCCCAGCCGCTACGGGCGCAGCACCGCCCGGAATGGCTGATCCGCGATATGCCGGACATCGTCATGGGCGACTTCGGGAACATCGAACGCGGCCCGCTGCTCCCACTACCGCCATCCGCCGGCCCTGACCGCAACAGCTCGGCCTACATGCACCGCCAGATCGCCCACCACACGATGCGCAGCCGTCTGCTGGGGCCGGCGTCGCCGTACCGGGTCTGGTACGAGAAAATGCGTTTCGACCGGAACTCCCTCTCGTTCGCCCGCTACGTACGACCTTGGCAGCCGACGCCTTTCGGTCTGGTGCACAACGACCTTCATCCGGAGAACATCCTGCGCCCCGGCGGCGCCGCTCCGGAAAGTCGGCACACCTACGTCATCGACCTCGACCTGGCGGGCTGGGGACCGCTTACCCGCTCGCTGGCCCAGCACTGCGCCGAGTTCGACTACACGCCAGGTCAGTTGGACGAGATCAAACACCGTGCCGCCCTCATCCGCCCAGACGCCGCCCCATCTCTTGAAGAGGACTTCACTCACTACCGCAATTACGAGTTGGAGCTCAAGGCCACGGCCGCCCCGATGCGTGTCGAGCAACGAATCACCGCGCTGCTTAAGCTTCCCGAAGGGCAGCGGGAGGAGCACATCTGGTCTTGTGCCGAGGAACTCACCCGGCTTGTGAACCCGGCCCGGGTACATGTGTGGGGCCAAGAGCCGGCCGAGGTGTCGGACACAGTACGCAACCTCGTCGAGTTCATCGATATGACCCCAGGCATTCCCCGGGGTCGCACCAAGACCCCCGTCAACACGCGGGAGTACCAAGCCGGTCTCCGACGACTGGCCGTGCCACGGATCACCCGTACAGAACAGCCTATGCCGCCTGCGATGGCAGCTACTTCGGGGCTCGGCAATGTCCAACACCACCGCTACACGCGTCCGCCCGCCCCTGGCGCCAGAGCCTCACACGACGCCGCCACACGGACCGTCCCCACTCCGGGCGCGGACCTGCACTCGACGATCGAAGCGGAAAAAGCGCGCGGCAAATGACGGGGCACGTCCGCTGCGCGGATGCGAAGCGGTACGTCATTTCGGCATGCCAGGCCGACCCGTCTGGCCGCCCTCACATGCGGTCGGGTACGAAGCACTGCGCGACGACCGAGTCGATCGCCGTGACCGGCCACAACGTGAGCTGACGAGCAGCAGCGTCCCTCCCGGTGGATCGTGCCGGTGAATCCGCCCCGCGAAGGCCCGGCGCGCACCACCGGCACCGGCCGGTCGACGGAGTTCCGGCGCTACCCCGGGTCCGCCCCCGCACTCCCCCGCCCGCTCGCCGCCCGCTGACCACCGCGATTCACGCCTCCTCGCAGCCCCCCGCTACCGTTGCCCGCATGTCCACGCACGACCCCCGTCCCGTCGCCGCGGGGCCTCTCGACATCGCCGTCGTCGTCCGGTACCGCAAGGCGGTCACGTACGGCATGCACGCGCTGCTCGGCGCGTTCGAAGCGAACCCGCCCGCGGTCGCGCACGGCGTATTCCTCGGCCGCACCGCGGAGGAGACGGCCGAGTTGATCGTCGACGTCCTCGACGCGGGCGCCCGCCGGGTCCTGGTGCCGTGGTCGTTCTACTCACCGGACGCCGAGGCGATGGCCGGGGAGCTGGGGGAGATCCGGGCCGCGATCGACGATCCGCGCGTCGTCCACGTCGCGGGCGGCGTGCATGCGACCGCCGAACCGCAGCAGATCCTCGACGCCGGGTGGGACGTCGCGGCGATCGGCGAAGGCGAGAGCACGTTCGTGTCCCTGATCGCCGCCCTCGGCACCGGCGAACCCCTCTCCGGCGTCCCGGGGTTGGCCCTGCGCGACACCGACGGCAAGGCCCTGCGCACCGGAACCTCCGTCCGCCGCGGCCTCGACGACACCCCGTCGTTCGCGGTGGGCCTGCACCGCTTCGGCCCGATCGAGATCACCCGCGGGTGCATCTACAGCTGCCGGTTCTGCCAGACGCCGTTCGCGTTCAGTGCGCGGTTCCGGCACCGCAGTGTGGAGAGTGTGCGGTGGCACGTCCGGGAGATGTCCGCACGCGGGCTCAAGGACGTCCGGTTCATCACGCCGACGTGTCTGTCGTACGGCACCCAGGACGAAACGCCGGACCTGGACGCGGTCGAGGAGCTGCTGTCCGCATGCCGTGAGGAGATGCTGCCGCACGGCCGGTTGTTCTTCGGGTCGTTCCCGTCGGAGATCCGGCCGGAGCATGTAACCGTCGAGGCGCTGCGGCTGCTGAAGCGGTACGTGTCGAACGACAACATCATCATCGGCGCGCAGTCCGGCTCGGACAAGGTCCTCGCGGCGGCCAAGCGCGGGCACGGTGTCCAGCCGGTGCGGGACGCGGTACGGATCGCCGTCCAGGAGGGCTTCCGGCCGAACGTCGACTTCATTTTCGGCATGCCGGGCGAGGACCAGGACGATGCCGACGCGTCGCTGACGCTCGCGGACGAACTCACCGGCATGGGTGCGCGCATCCACGCGCACACCTTCATGCCGCTGCCGGGCACGCCGTGGCGCGACGCGGAACCCGCCGTCGTGGCCCCGGCCACGATCCGCCGCTTCGACGAACTCGCGGCCCGCGGCGACCTGTACGGCCATTGGCAGCGCCAGGCCGAACACGCCAAGCGCCTCGCCGAGACCGCGAAGGCCTACCCGCGCCGCGAACCCCGCCGCCGCGTCCGCTGACGCCTCTCCGTCCTCACCTGCGATCGGGTACGAAGCACTGCGCGACGACCGAGTCGATCGCCGTGACCGGCCACAACGTCGCGCTGTCGTGCGGGCCGATCCACAGCGATGCGCCGTCCGGGGTGGTGATCCACACGATGACGTCGGTGTTGTTCCGGATCCCGGAGGCGACGAACGGCGGCGAGAAGTACTCGCTTGCACACTCCGGGATGAGGTAGGGCTCGGCGCCGGCGACCCCGCCGGGAATCAGGCACACGTACCCGTCCGGGCACAACGCGTCACCCCGCGCCCGCCCCGGCTCCCCCGCCCCCACCCCGGACTCCGCATGCGCCGGCTGCCCGGCAACCAACGCCGCGGCAGCCAACGCCAGCCCGGCAAGTGCTCCGGTGACGCGACGGATCGATGACGTACGCACGATGAACTCGCGCCTCCCAACAGCCGAAAACCCGCACCCCAGCGGCAACTCCCGCCCACCACGGCACCTTTCGCCCGAAGTCCACGCGCTGCACGGCCCCCACCGCAATCACCGCCACTCGAATGGAGCACACGAACCACTCGAACGGGGGCGTTTGAGGTGCGAACACGTGTGGATGGAGGCGCTCGCTGTGACGGCGCCCGCTCACGCAACCGGCCTTGCGCCGCCACGGCAAATGGACGCCCGCGACGCGGGCCCGAGCACGACCGCGCCGCCGGACACCCACTGCCCACCCCGCGCCTGACCGACGCGGGCCCGAGCACGACCGCCGTGGGGAGTGCGGCCTCTCGTGCAGCCCGGGGCAAGGGCGCGCCGGCGGGTATCCCTGGTCCTCCGCAGCCCGGCTCGTCCCGGATGGGCGCCCGGTCCAGCCTCGTCTCGCCGCACGCGCGCTGACGGCCGTCCGGGGACGGATCTGACGGCAACGGCACCTGGCGGCGACGGCCGGGCGGGCTGCGTTGGCGAGTCGGCGGAGTGAACCCGGTCGAGAGCTGACGTCGCCGACGACCCTGCCCGCCTCAGCTGCTACCGCGCCGACCGGATTCGCTCCGTGTGGCGCTCGCTGTCTTGTCTTGCCCGGTCGCCGTGCCCGCTTCGCGTGGTCGGCCGCGGAGACCAGACCACGGCGCTCTGCCCACCGTCGGCACGCGGGCGGTTGCCCGGCGTCGCTCGGTTCCAGCCCCAACCTGATCCCTCCTCAGCTCGCGGCCCTGGAACTTCCGGTCGGCTCGGGGCATGATCGCGGCGCACCTGGTCGGTTCGGGCCGGTGGTCGAGTTGCGGAGGGGTTCGGATGGCCGGCAAGGACGTGGTGGAGGCGTACGACGTCAGCTCGGAGGCTGCTCGGGCGATGGTCGCGGCTGTGGTGGCGAAGGCCGGGGAGTTGGGGCGGGCCGTGAGTGTGGCGGTGGTCGACTCGGCGGGGACGCTGGTGGCGTTCGAGCGGATGGACGGTGCGCTGCGGTTCAGCGCGAGCCTGGCCAGTGAGAAGGCGCGGACGTCGGCAGCCTTCGGGCGCCCGACCGCGGCGATGGAGGAACTCATGACCGATCGCCCGGGTTTTGCCGCCTCGTTCGTCCACGAAGGCGGCTGGTACCTCGGCCGCGGTGGTCACCCGCTGCTGCGGGACGGCCGCCCGGTCGGCGGCATCGGCGTGAGCGGCGACTCGGCGGAGCACGAGGACCACTGGGCCCGCGAGGTCGCCGAGGCCTTCAACGCGTAAGGGGATATAAGGGGACGCAAAGGGGCGGAAGAGAGCGCCGGCGCCTCGGCGACGAGCGTTCCGGCCGGAGGCCGGTAAGCCGGCGCAGCAGCACGCTCAAAAGCCCACACACGGTCATTCCGAGCCGACTCCGCCGGGCGCAAAACCTTGGGCCGCCCGACCGCGCAGCCGACCTACGCTCCCCGCAGCCGATCCAGATCCCGTCGGTCGCGCTTCGTCGGGCGGCCGGTTCCGCGGTCGCGGATGCCCGCGGCGGCGGTGAGGTCCCGGGGCGGGGGCGGCGGGCTGTTGTCGGTGTAGCACTCGACGGCCACCGGGGCGCCGACGCGTTTGAGGATCAGTTTGCGGACGACGACGATGCGTTCGTGGCCGTCGTGGCGGAAGCGGACTTCGTCGCCGACTTTGAGCGCGTGGGCGGCCTTGACGCGTTCGCCGTTGACGCGGACGTGGCCCGCGCGGCAGGCGGTGGCGGCGATCGACCGGGTCTTGGTCAGGCGTACGGACCAGATCCAGGCGTCCACCCGCGCGCTTGTCGGTTCTCCCGTGACTCCGGCCATACGCCAGCCTAACCCGAGCCGTCGAGCGCCCGAGCCCCTGTCTCCGGCGGCAGTCCCGGGCTCGCGGACTGGCCGACCACGCCCGAATCCGAACCCGAACCTGACCCCGAAGCCGAACCTGCCCCCGAAGCCGACCCCGAAGCCGAAGCCGCCCCCGGCCTCCCCCGCACCAACGCCGCCAGTCCCTCCCGTGTCGTGGCCAGCACCACCCGGTCGTCGGCCTGCAGGACGTACCCCTGGTGCAATCCCCAGGCCAGCTCCGGCTCGTGTCGCTCCCCCGCGGCCGTCGGGCCGGCGATCAGCGGGCGGCGTTCGTGGGGTTGGGCGAGGTCGAGGGCCAGGACACGGCGGGCGCCGGGGCGGAAGACCTCGTCGACGGTCCGGCCGAGCAGGTCGGGGTGGTCGCCTACCTCCAGCGCCACGAAGACCAGGACGCTGCGTTCGACGGGCAGGGCGCCCAGGATCTGCCGTCCCATCATCGCCGCCGCGAAGGCCGGGGCCGCGAGCGTGGAGACGCTGCGGCTGCGGGTGGTGGCCTGCGGATAGGACGCGCGCATGGCCTGGTTGACCACGGCGGCGAAGTCGTCCTCGAACAGGCGCATGACGACGCGGATGTCCGGCTTGCATTCGCGGGCGTACAGCGCCGTCTCCAGGTTGGTGCTGTCGCTGCTGGTCAACGCCATGATGGCGTCGGCGCGTTCGATGAGGGCGTCTTCGAGGACGCCGTCCTGGGTCGCGTCGCCGACGATGCACGGCACGTGCAGGGAGCGGGCGAGGGCGACGCCGCGGGCCTTCGGGTTCTGTTCGACGCACACCACCTGGACGCCGAGCGCGTGCAGTCGGTCGAGGACCCGGCTGCCGACCTTGCCGAGGCCCATGAGCACGATGTGGCCGGACATGCCGCGCGGCGGGCGGCGCAGCGCGGTGGCGCTGCGGAACGAGCCGAGGGCTTGCAGGACGACGGCGAACAGGATGGGCAGCAGGGCAAGTCCGGTGAGTCCGGAGAGGAGTTGCAGGATTTGGCGGCCCTTGCGTTCGCCGACTGCCGGGTCGCCCATGGCCATCAGGTCGAGCATGGACAGGTAGGCGGCGCGCAGCGGCGGGTTCTTGGTGACCTGCCAGGTGAGCAGGGCGAACACGGCTTCGAGGCCGACGAGGCCGGCGACGGCGAGCATGAGCCGCCGGGAGAAGAGTTCGCGGAGCGGAAGCCTCGGCGGCAGGGCGCGGGCGCGGGCCCGCAGCGGGGCGACGGGCTGGGTGTCGCGGGTGACGGTTTCGAGGACGACGCGGTTGCGGGTGGCGTGGGCGGCGTCGACGGCGTCGTCGTCGGGCAGCAGGAGCGGGCCCGCGGCGGCGCCGGGGTCGGACAGGACGGCGAGGGTGCACAGGTCGCCGTCGGCGATGCTGCGGAGGGGTTCGCCCGCGGTGCGGTCGGCGGCGCGTAACAGGAGGCCGTCGGCTTCGACGATGCGGGAGCGCTGTCCCGCGAGGGCGGCGGCGACGAGCGCGGGGGCGGCGGTGTCGGCGTCGGAGAGCACGCTGGTGGTGAGGTCGGTGCCGCCGGGGGTGGCGCGGCCCAGGAGGTCTTCCAGGTAGCGGCCGAGTTTGCGGTTGAACAGCCGGATGACGAGCCGGATGTGCGGGTTGATGCGACGGGCGCGGAGGGCGGCGTGGATGTTGGTCTGGTCGTCGGTGTAGGCCAGGGCGATGGCCTGGGCGCCCGCGACGCCGGCTTGGATCAGCGCGTCCTCGCTGGGCGCGGCGGCTTCCCGGACGGTGACGGACAGGCCGGGTACGGCGGCGAGTTCGGTGATGCGCAGCCCGTTGGCGGAGCCCGCGGAGGGCACCAGGACGATGACCGGCTGGTCGTAGAGGCGCGCGAGTTCGGCGGTGAGGCGGTACGCGAGCGCGTCGTCGCCGCACACCACCATCGGCCGCGGCGGCGGCGCTCCGTGCGGTGCGGCGGACTGGTCCGGTACGAAGGCCATGCCGGTACCTTGCCGCAACCGGGCGGATGCCGCGCGGGGTTGGTCCCTCGAATGGGCGCGGCGCGCGGGGGCGTCCGCCGATCATCGGCTGTCGTCAGACCGCCGTCAGAGCGCCGTCAGAGCGTCGCCAGGCCGTCATCCGGTGGTCATCGGTGGTCATCAGTGGCCATCCATGCATCACGGCTGCGTTCGGGCCGCCGTCGGCGACGCCGGAATATCCCGGGACCGCATTGTCCGACACGGAGCATGCCGGATCATCCGTTTGTCCATTCCGGAGGAGTCATCGGCGGGTCGGTGCCCCCTAGCGTTCGGCTCTCGACGACCGCGCGGGACCAGTCCCGCGGGGTTTCCGCCGAGCCGGGAGAGTGTTATGGGCTGGATCGTTCAGGAGTACCGCGACGACGACCTCGCCGCCGTCGTCCACCTCATCGACACGACCTCGGGTGTCGGCCCGGACTCGGTGTTCACCGTCGCGGAGTGCATCACCGCGCTGACCGCCCGGCAGCCCGCGGTGGTGGCGCGGCGGGACGGCGAGGTCGTCGGCGCGGCGCTGGCGACGGTCGCGGAGGGCCGCGCGTGGGTGATGCGGATCGCGTTGGCACCGGCGCTGCGCGGACGGGGGCTGGCGAGCGCGCTGCTGCTGGCGTTGGAGCGGCGGCTGGTGGAGCTGCGGGTGCGGCGGATCGCGTATGTGCTGCCCGAGGAGGACTTGCTGCAGGAGGGGCTGCAGACGGCCGGGTACGACCGGCGGCCCGCGGTGGCGTACTTCGAGAAGGTCGAACCGGTGGACGACCGGGCGGCGGACGTCCTGGACCGGCTCGGCGGCCGCATGCCCGCGGGCGATCTGTGGGGGCGGCTGGCCGGGATGGACGAGGAGAAGACGCTGATCGAACGCCGCGTCGTCCTGCCGCTCGCGGATCCGGCGCGCGCCGAGCGGCACGGCGTCGAACCGCCGCGCGCGATCGCGCTGTTCGGGCCGCCGGGGACCGGGAAGACGACGTTCGCCCGCGCGATCGCGTCGCGGCTGGGCTGGCCGTTCGTCGAGCTGCTGCCGTCGCGGCTCGCGGACAGCGGGAACCTGGCGGCGGCGCTGCGCGAGGCGTTCGCGCGGATTGCCGAGCTGGACCGGGTGGTGGTGTTCATCGACGAGGTCGAGGAGATCGCGCCGGTCCGCCAGTTCGAGTCCACGACGCCGCCGGGCGGCACGCACTCGGTGACGAACGAGCTGCTGAAGCTGATCCCCGCGTTCCGCGAGCGCGAGGAGCGCCTGCTGGTGTGCGCGACGAACTCGGTACGCTCCCTCGACCCGGCGTTCCTGCGCCCGGGCCGCTTCGACTACGTGATCCCGATCGGCACCCCCGACCAGGCCGCCCGCCGCGCGATGTGGGCCCGCTACGCCCACGCCCGCCGCCCGGACGTCGACCTCGAGGCCCTGGTCCGCGCCAGCGAGCTGTTCACCCCCGCGGACATCGACCACGCCGCCCGCATCGCCGCCCAGGTCTCCTTCGAACGCGACCTCGACACCGCGGAGGCCACCACCCCGGGCGCCGGCACCGAGGACTTCCTCCACGCAGTCGCCCAGTGCCGCCCGACGGTGACCCCGGCGATGGTGGCGGACTTCCGTGCGGACATCACCACCCACGCGCGGGTGTAAGACGCCGCCGACGGCCCCCGCGGCGAGCAATCGGGCTCTGCCGTGGCCGGGGTGGAGATTTGGGGCGTTATAGGGAGTCGGCATCGGCGGCCGAATTTCGCTCTCGCGCGCTTCCCTTGCTTCCGCACCCCCATCCCGTGCATTAGCTTGATCCGGTCAGGCGGGGGGCTGACCGTACCTCCGCATGCCGACGTATTCGAGCAAGCGAGGGAACCGTGAGTTCACAGAAAAGCACCGGAGTGATTCGGCAACTCGGCATCGCCGTGGGGGCCCTGCTTCTCCTCCTGGGGCTCAGCGTGCCTCAAGCGCAGGCAGACACCGGGCCGCTGCGCCTGCGCAACGCGATTACCCCGTATTGCGTGGGCCTGCCCGGCGACGGTTCCAACCCCGGAGCCAAGGCGATTACCGAAGACTGCGACAGCGGCGGCAGCAACAGGTACTGGACTTTCCAGAACACCAGCCTCGTCGACTACTTCGGCCGCCCCACCTTCGTCATCGCCAACAATGCGACGCCGGGCCAATGCCTCGACATCCCCGATCTCGGCGCGCCGCATTCGGGCGATATCGTCGGAATGTATGGGTGCAACAAGACTCGATACGACAACCAGGAGTTCATCAAGTACTACCCCTACGCCAACGACGACCGGTTCGCGCTGCAAAGCGTGAAGGACTTGAATATGTGCCTTGATGTCTCCGGATGGGCTTACAACGGTTCGGATTGGGGTTCCCTCCAGTCGATCACGATGTACCCCTGCACCGGAACCGGCGGTCCCTGGACGAACTACCCCTGGGATGACCACCTCTGGTACCAGTGGTAGCAGCGGAGAGCCACGCGGCGGCCCAGGCCCCTTCCCGGGGCCCGGGCCGCCGCGCCCCCGCACTCCTGGACCCGAAACTCCGGCAAAGTGCGGGTCACTTCGCCCAGACCGTGACGGTGACGAACTGTCCGTCGAATCCGTCGACAAAGGCCGTGCGGCCCCGGTCCGTTCGCACGCAGAAGACCTCGGACTCGCCGGGGGTCACCTGCAGGTTTCTCGTCGTCCCTTGGGTTGTCAACAGCGTCGCGCATTCCTGCTGCGTGGGCCGCGAACCAGCCGAGGCAACGGCGAGACTGCCCGTCTCGGCGGCGCGCGGTCCGATACCAAGGGTGCGTGACATTCCGTTGTAACCCACGTCGCTGTCCATGTACGCGACCTGGCTCGGAGGAACAGTGTCGAGATCCACGTCCCCCAGGCGCACCTTCCCGGTCCACTGCACGGAACCCGCGCCGCTCGTACTCGCCGTACTCGGAGCATCCGCACTCGGGGAAGCCTGATTCCCGTTCCCGGAAGCAGCCGGCGCCGCGGGGGCCGTGACGGTGACGAACTGTGTGGTGGTCACCGTCACCGGGTCCTTGGCGCCCACCTGTTGCTGGACCTGGCAACCGCCGAAGAAGCCGGCCCCGATCAACGCGGCGAGAACCCCCAGCAGCGCCGGCAGGTTCTCCCAGAACCGCTGTCGACGCCGCACCGGAGGATATGTGACCTGGACATCCTGTGGCTGCACTACGAGTTCCCCGTTCGTCGCTTGCCTGCGGGTCGGCTTCGGCGCCCTGGCACGTCCGCGCTCCGTCGTCTCCGTTCGACACCGATCCGCGGCGGCCGGCACCGCGTCCACGCGCTTCCCCGGCGGCAACCGAGGCTCCGCGATCAGCAGGCCGTCAACGGTTGTATCCCAGCGCCGGATCCGCGTCCAGGTGGGTTGCCGCTCCACAGCACCGCACGCGTTCGAGGTGAAGTGGCCTGGCGGGCCCGTCTCGTGGGAGGTCATCAGTGCCACGTGTGGACGCGGTGGTGCGCGCTCCGGTCGAGACGGTGAATGACCGACGAGGATCGTTGCCATGACCTACGTGATCGAATCCGCTCGTCCGGACGACTCCGCGGGGTTGGGGCCGTTGCTGCTGAGAGCGTGGCTGCAGACGTACCCCAACCCGGAGTTGGGGATCGACGAGTCCTGGATCCGTGAGCATCGCGGCTCGGCGGCGACAGCGGAAGGCATCACCCGGTGGCGGGAGTTCATCGAGGCCGAGAATCGGCAACCGGACCTGCTGTTCTGCCGCGTCGTCCGTTCCGAAACCGAGATCGTCGGCGTTCTCTGCGGACGCCGGAGCGAGGTGGTCACGCTCGGACCGATGTATTTGCTGAAACACGTCCAGGGCAAGGGACTCGGTGCCCGCATGATGACCGAGTTCCTCACCTGGGCCGGCGCCGCACCCGTATGCCTATGGGTCACCGACTACAACGACAGCGCGGTCCGCTTCTACCAACGCCACGGATTCACGATCACGGGCGAGCGAGAGCTGTGGCAAGGAAGGCTGCCCAACCTACGTATGACCCGCGAGGTCGCGTCCAGCAGCGGCAGCCTCGAAAGGCACTAGCCCGCGCCGCGTCCTGCAGCCGCCGGACCCAGCCGAGCCATCGGTGGGATTGGCGGCCGGGTGCGACCTGCCGCCGCCCCGCCTACCGCCCCGCCCCCGGATACACCCGGCACTGGCTTGTCGCCGTGGCTCGTATGTGGCCCGACGGGGTGGTCAGGGTGCCTTGGGTGGACGCTATGAGGCCGTGGGTGTGGCCGGTGGCCTGGAGCAGGGTCATGCTCGTCGCGGGGCCGGGGGTGGCGTGCCATTCGGTGGTCAGGTCGAGGGTGAGCATGGCGTCGCCGGGGCGGCCGCGGAGGGCCGCGTCCATCAGGAACGCGTCGACCATCATCAGGTCGGTGAGGCGCTCGGCCAAGCCCGAAGCGACAGCCGGCGCACGCGTCTCTGCGGACCCATCCCACCCCGCCGACGCCCCCACCCACAACGCCACCCCGTCCCCGCCGTCCCGGAACGGTCCCTCGAACTCCGTCTGGCTCAGCGCATAGTCGACTGCGCGGATCTCGAACCCGCCGAGGAACTCGCCGATCTTGGCGATCCAGTCGACGCGCGGGCAGGACTCCGGGGTCGGCTGCGTCGCGAAGTCCGGGGACGGGAGGCCCGTGGGAGCAAGGAGTGACGGGGCGGTGAACCATGCCAGCGCGGCCAGTACCGGCCCGTCTGTCTGACACGCCGTCACGCGGTACGCCGACGCCGTCCGCCGCTCCACCAGCGCGGTGACCTCGAACGTCAGCTCGCCCGGTACCGCCGCCCGGCTGAAGACCGTCTGAAGGCTCCGCAGGTGCTTGTCGGCCGCGAAGCACGAGGCGGCCAGGCCGGCGAGTGCCGCCGTCCAGCCGCCGAAGCCTCGCCCGTCGAGGCAGTGGTACGCGGACAGTTCGGCGGTGAGCCGGGCCGAACTGCCGCGTACTCTCAGCTCCCCGAGTGCCGTGGCCACGATCGTGTCGATGTCCCCCGAAGCAGTCATCACCCGATCGTGGCACGGAACCCGTCCCACGTCAGGAGCGTGTCACTGCACCTGGCGGCTCGCCCTTCGGGCGGCCGGCACCAGCAGACCGACCAGCACCGCGCCGAGGCCCGCGATGGCGGCGATCCAGAACGCCAGGACGAACCCGTTCTCCTCTGGCAGGCCCGACGACGCGGTGTGCGACGTGATGGCCACCACGGAGATGGCCGAGCCGAACGACATGCCGACCGTGCGGGCGATCGTGTTGATGCCGCTCGCGATGCCGGTCTGGTCCGGCGACACCGCGCCGACGATGACGTTCGCCATCGCGGCCATCGCCGCGCCCACGCCGAGGCCGAGGATGAACAGCCCGATGCCGATCTCCCAGATCGCCCCGTGCACGATGATCAGCAGCACCGACCCGCCGGTGATCAGCGCCGCGCCGCCGATGAGCGACGGCTTGGAGCCGAAGCGGGCTTCGAGCGCGCCCGCCGTCGGTCCGGCGATGAGCATGGCGATGGCGAGCGGCAGCATGTACATGCCGGACAGCGTCACGCTGGTGCCGAATCCGAAGCCGCTGGTCTTGGGGAGCTGGAACAGCTGCGGGATCAGGAACATCATCGCCATCATCGAGTAGCCGATGAGCAGGCCGGCCACGTTCGTGGTCCACACGCCGCGCAGCCGCATGACCTTCATGTCGACGAGCGGGCTGGACGACTTGAGTTCGGCGAACACCCACAAGGCGAGCAGCACGACGGCGCCGGCGAACAGCCCGAGGGTGGTGCCCGAGCCCCAGCCCCACGTACGGCCCTTGCTCACGGCCAGCAGCAGGCAGGCGAGCCCGCCGCCGAGCAGCGCCGCGCCGAGCCAGTTGATGCGCGCCGACGCGACGCGGTTGGGCGACTCGGGGATGAACATCCAGGCCGCGACGACCGTGAACACGCACACGACCATCGGGATCCAGAACAGCCAGTGGTAGGAGAGGTGGTCGACGATCGGACCGGCCAGCACCGAGCCGATGCCGCCGCCGATGCCCATGACCGCGGAGGTGAGTCCGATCGCGGCCGCGCGCCGCTGCGGCGGGAACTCGTCCCGGACGATGCCGAACGACAGCGGGAAGACCGCCGCGCCGATGCCCTGGATGGCGCGGCCGACGATGAGCAGGCTGATCGAGTCGGCGAGGCCGCAGATGAGCGAGCCGAGGCCGAGGCTGGCGATGGCGACGACGAACAGCTTCTTCTTCCCGTGGATGTCGCCGAGGCGGCTGACCACGGGGGTGGTCACCGAGGCGACCAGCAGGTAGGCGGTGAGCAGCCACGACGCGGTGTCCGTGGTGGTGCCGACTTCCTTGGTGATGACCGGCAGTGCGGGCGCCAGCATCGACTGCAGCAGCGAGTAGGTGAGCGCGCCGAGCACCAGGATCATCAGGACGACGCCGGTTCTCGAACCCTGTTCCGGGGCCTCGCCGGAGGCGGCGGCCTTGCGGAGGTCGGTGGCGTTGTCCGGCGGGGTGGGGACGTCGTTCTGCGTCCCGGGGACGGTGGTCAAGGCAGGTGGTTCCCCTCGCTCGCGCACCATGTAAACCTGGTTTACATGTAAGCGGCAGATATTATCCACGACGGCGTGCGCCACCCCGCGGCGGGACCGGATGGCGAGCGGCCGCGCGGGTGGTTAGATGGCGACCGAGAATCGGCTCATTTCCGCTCCACTCCCGGACTCCACCCGAGTAAAACCGGGACAATCCCGACGTGACGAGGGGTGCATCAGCCGTGGCCACCCGAGCCTCCGCCACCGCCGACCATGCGGACGTCCCCCGCGCCCGTTCCGCGGAGGCCACCGCCGCCGCGCTGCTGGACGCCGCGGTCGCCAGGTTCGCGCGGGACGGCTACGAAGCCACCTCGGTCCGCGACATCGCCGCCGACGCGGGCGTGAACCCGGCGCTGATCTACCGCTACTTCGGCTCGAAGGAAAAGCTGTTCGTCGAGGCGGTGACCCACGAGCGGAATCCGGCCTCGATCATCAACGGCCCGGTCCACGAACTCGCCGACCGGTCGGTGTCGTGGTTCCGCAGCCGGCCCACCGGTTTCGCGGGCGAGTCCCCGCTGGTGCTGATGGTGCAGTGCGCGGGACGGGAAGGCGTCGCCGAGCTGCTGCGCGAGCAACTCCGCGCGAACATCAGCACGTTGGCGGAGAAGCTCGAGGGCCCGGATGCCGAGATCCGCGCGGCACTGCTGCTGTCGCTCAACATCGGCATGGGGATGATCACATCGATCGCCGACGTCCGGATCCTCGCCGATGCTCCGCCGGAACGCCTGCAGGCCTACCTGGCCGACGCGTTCGCACCGCTGATCGCCGACCCGGAGACGGCAACGGACGCCTGAGCCGCCGCAGCCGAGCACGCAGGCACCCGAGCACCCGAGCACCCGAGCACCCGAGACCCGAGAAAACCCGCGTGCCCGCCTCGCCGGTTCCCGGCTACCCTGCGCCGCACGAACCGACGCGGGAGAGGTGATCCGCCGTGCACCCGGGCGCGCTGCTGCTCGGCCAGGCGCCGTGGCCGGTCATGGGGGCGGTCCTCGAGCGGCTCGACGCGAACGCCTGCCACGACCTGATCGCGAGCGGCGGGCTGCCCACCGGGGCGCTCGTCGCGTACATCCTCGCGCACGGCCACGACGAAGCCCGCGTCGCGCTCGCCGCGAATCCGGTGGCGACGCCGGACATCCTGGGGCGGCTCGCCGAGGAGCCGTCGCCGCCGGTCGCCCGGCAGCTTCTGCACCATCCCTACGCCTGCCGGGAGTTCCTCGTCTCCGCGCTGCACGCCTTGCCGCCGGGGACCCGGGTGCCGGGCACCGGCGAGGGCGGCAGCCCCACGCAGCGCGCCGTATACCTGCAGATCGAAGCCCCGGATGCGGGGGCGATCGCCGACGCCCTCGCCGCCTTGCATGTCGAACGGACTTTTCCGGCCGCCGGGCTGGTACTGCTACGCGGCTGCGTGAACCTCTGGCGGTTGGCCGGACGCGACGCGGTCGCCGCCGCGCTCCGGACGGTCCCGCTCGTCGAGCGTCCGCGAGCGGCTGAGCTGGAGTCGGTCGCCGACGCGCTGGAGCACCCGCACGGGCTGCACCGGCTCGACCTGGCGGTGGGGCGGCTCACCGGCACGCGCGAACTCCTCCGCCGCCTGGACGCCGTCCCGAAGCGGCAGCGCGACGCGCGGGCCCGCGAGTCCGGCGGCATGGCGCGCCTGGTCATGCTCGCGCCGCACGAGCCGCCCGACTGGGATCTGATCATGCGCACCCACGCGGACAGCCCGCTCCCCGGCCTGTTCGTGCTGAACGACGAGCCGGGCTGCCCGCCGGAGATCGCGACGCCGACGACCGGGTCCTCGTGGGCTCCGGCCGGCGTGCTGGGCCGCAGCCGCAACCGCCGCCGCGAGGCCCGCACGGAGGCCTTGACGGCGCTTCGCGACTTCGGCTCGCAGGAGAGCGTCCGCCTCGTGCAGATCGCCTACGCGGCGGGCCTGATCACCGCCCGGACGATCTTCGACGCGGCGACGCCCGCGGTCCGGGCGCTGAGCGTCTTCGACGGCGCGTCGGGTCGACACCTCAACGAGGCCCGGTCGGCGGTGAGCGCCCTGACGACGCCGACGCTGGGGACGCACGTCGAGGCGTGGATCGTGGCGCTCACGCTGCTTCCGGAGTTCGCGGGGACGGTGCCGGAGTTGCTGGCGACTGCTCGGGCGGCCGCGGGATAAGCGGACGGCCACGGGCGGCCGGGCGCGCCGGGCGCGCCGCGTGGCCGAAGGCGGCTGCGCGGCAGAGCCATCGCCACGCCCCGCCCCGCCTTGCCCCGCGACGCCCCGTCGCGCGCAGCCGTCGCGGGTCGGCTGCCCGTCACGACTCGCGGGCCAAAGCCGCGAGTGGGGCGATCTCCGGCGGCACCGAACGCCCGGCGGCCTCCCTCTCGCGTGCGAAGTCGTCGAGCATGGAAGCGAGTTCCCGGTCGGCTCGATCGTCGAGGCCGGTGACCGCCGTCAGGGGCAGACCGAGGACGACGCATTTGAGCACGCCCTGCCGCCACGCCGCGGGTTCCAGCGCGTAGCCGCACGGGCCCAGGGCCGCCGCGACCAGCCGGTGGTCGTTGGTGCGCAATGCGTCCTCGGCGAGGGAGCGGGTGAGGGCGACGGAGGCCGCGGCGGTCGGCAGGTACGGCAACGCCCGCAGGACGGCGCGGCGTTCGTGGGCGTCACCGCGGTCGTACAGCCGACGGAGCAGCGTCGCCGCGTCGCAGGGCGGGACGACGCCGACGAAGACGTCGAGCAGCAGTAAGCGGGCCGCGTCGTCGCACGTCCAGCTCGGCCACGCGGCGATGCGCGCACGCCCGCAGGCCCGCCCGGCGGACGCGAACACCGCGCGCTGCCGCGCCGGTCCGGCCGCCACCGCGGCTCGGGCGGCCTCGGCGGGCCAGCGCGCGGAACCGGCGCGGGCCGCCTTCCGGAAGCCGAGTTCCAGTTCGGTGAGGGAGGGGTGGGCCGGGCGCAGCATGCCGGGGACCGGGAGCGGCGGAGAGGCGTTGGCCGTGGCGCGAGTTGCCGGGGCCGCAGACGAGCTCGGCCGCGCGCCGGGCGGCGGGGTCGGTGGGGCCTGTGGGCCCGGTGGGGCCCATGCCGATGGGTCCGGTGGGGCCGGCAGCGAAGAACCGCCGGGTATCCCGACATCCTCCGGCTCGGACCGTCGGCCCTCGACGGGCCCACGTCCCGCGCCGACCCGCGACGCCCACTCCCCCGGGCCGCCGCCCCCGCCCGCGTCCACGACCCGGCCCGGTGTCCCCCTCTCCCTCTCTGCATCCGCCTTCGTCTTCGTCAACCGCACCCCCGTGCGCCCGACCGATTCCCCGTCCTCCCCAGCCTTTTCGGCCATCACGCGCCTACCCGCGGCCACGCCGGGTTGCCCCGAAGGTGCACGGAGACGCGGGACGGTCCGTGCGGCGGATCCGCCGTCCCGCGTTCCGGATCGGCCGGACGCGGGCAGCACGAAACCCATCGCGTCATGGAACCCCCCAGTTCACGCAGGCCGTCCCGCCCCGCGTGCCCGGCACCGCGCGCGGCGGTGCCGCGACGTCCCCCGGGCGGGCCGGCCCTGATTGCTGTGCGACGAATGAACGACGCGGGCGGGGCCGGACCCGGTTCCCGGGGGACGTCGCGTCAGCCCGCGGCGAGGACGTCGGCGAGGTTGTAGGACACCGGCTCGTCGAGCTGCGCGTACGTGCAGTCCTGCGGCGCCTTGTCGGGCCGCCAGCGGCGGAACCGCGTGGTGTGCCGGAAGCGGTCGCCCTGGGTGTGGTCGTAGGCGACCTCGACGACGAGGTCGGGGCGGAGCGGCACCCAGTCGAGCTGTTTGTCGCCCGTCCACCGGCTGACCGCGCCGGGGAGCCGGTCGGCTTCGTGGGCGTCGGCCTCGGCCCAGCGCGCCCACGGGTGCTCGGCGACGTCGTTCGTGCGGTACGGCGCGAGCTCCTGCACGAGTTCGGCGCGGCGGGCCATGGTGAAGGCCGAGGTGACGCCGACGTGCTGAAGCCGTCCGCGGTCGTCGTACAGGCCGAGGAGCAGCGATCCGACGACCGGGCCGGACTTGTGCTCGCGGTATCCGGCGACGACGCAGTCGGCGGTGCGCTCGTGCTTGATCTTGGCCATGACGCGTTCGTCGGGACGGTAGGTGCCGGCCGGGTCCTTGGCCACGACGCCGTCGAGTCCGGCGCCTTCGAACCGGTCGAACCAGACCTGGGCGACCGCGACGTCGTCGGTCGCGGGGGCGAGATGGATCGGCGGCGGGGTGTCGGCGAGGGCGGTTTCCAGGGCGGCGCGGCGTTCGGTCAGCGGCTTGTCGAGGTAGGACACGTCGCCGAGCGCGAGCAGGTCGAAGGCGACGAACGCGGCGGGGGTGGTCTCCGCGAGGTGCTTGACGCGGGACGCGGCCGGGTGGATGCGGTCCTGGAGCCGGTCGAAGTCGAGGCGGTCGCCGATCGCCACGACGATCTCGCCGTCCAGCACGCAGCGCGGCGGCAGCAGGCGGCGGGCGGCGTCGACGACGTCCGGGAAGTAGCGGTCGAGCGGCTTGGTGTTGCGGCTGCCGATGAGCACCTCGTCGCCGTCCTTGAACACGATGGCGCGGAAGCCGTCCCATTTCGCCTCGTAGTGCATGCCCGGCGGGATCTTCGCGGCGGCTTTGGCGAGCATCGGCTTGACGGGAGGCATCACGGGAAGGTGCATATGCACCAGTTTGCGGCGCCAAGGCCGCCCATGCCAGAGCGCCGCGCCCGGTGTGCCCTCGGCGGGATGCGGGGGCGCGCCGTCCGGGACTATCCGTACCAAACCTGCTTACTCTGGGGCATGGCTGCTGCGAAGAAGGCCGAGCAGATCGAGGTCGACGGCAAGTCCGTGCGGCTGAGCAACCCGGACAAGGTGTATTTCCCGGAGCGCGGGTTCACCAAGGGCGACGTGGTCCGTTACTTCCTGACCGTGGGCGACGGCCTCGTGCGCGCGCTGCGGGACCGCCCGACGACGCTCCAGCGCTATCCGGACGGGATCGACGGCGAGTCGTTCTACCAGAAGCGCGTGCCGAAGTACCTGCCGGACTGGATTCCGACCGCCCGCATCAACTTCCCGAGCGGCCGGCACGCCGACGAGATGTGCCCGAACAGTGTGGCGGCGGTCCTGTGGGCGGGGAACCTGGGCTGCCTGACCTTCCACCCGTGGCCGGTGCGGCGCCAGGACACCGACCATCCGGACGAGCTGCGCATCGACCTCGACCCCCAGCCGGGCACGGACTTCTCCGACGCGGTCCGGGCCGCGCACGCGATGCGCGAGGTGCTGGCGGACCACGGGCTGACGGCATGGCCGAAGACCTCGGGCGGGCGCGGGCTGCACTTGTTCGTGCCGATCCGGCCGGATTGGCCGTTCGTGGAGGTGCGGCGGGCGGTGATCGCGCTCGGGCGGGAGCTGGAGTCGCGGATGCCGGAGCAGGTCACCACGAAGTGGTGGAAGGAGGAGCGCGGCAGCCGGATCTTCGTGGACTACAACCAGATGGCGCGGGACCGGACGATCGCCAGCGCGTACTCCGTACGGGCGAATCCGCGGGCGACGGTGTCGGCGCCGCTGCGCTGGGACGAGCTGGACGACGTGTACCCGGACGACTTCGACATCCTGACCATGCCCGTGCGGTACGGCGAGCTGGGCGACCTGCACGCGGACATGCCGGAGCACGCGTTCGGCCTGGAGGCCGCGCTGGAGCTGAGCGACAAGCAGGAGCGGGACCACGGCTTGGGCGAGATGCCGTATCCGCCGGACCATCCGAAGATGCCGGGCGAGCCGCCGCGGGTGCAGCCGAGCCGGGCGCGGCAGCCGTCGGAGGACTGAGGCACGGGGGGCCTGCCCGATCCCACGCCTGCCGATCCACTCTTCCCGATCCGACATTGCGGCCTCACCGGGGTGTAGCTGAAGCGGATCACCGGGCCGGAGACCGCGCGCAACGAATGAGCGGGCGCCCGGCCGGGCGGCGGGGCGGCGGGGCGGCGGCGGGGCGGGCCGCCGCTGCTCCGGCCGGGCGATTTCCGCGCGGATTCCGCGGGGTGAGGGAAATCCGGATGACCTTGGTACCCGCCGTCCCCTAACGTGGCGGGCATGGATGCGACCTTCACGCGAATCGACGGGCGGTGCCGGGCTTTCGGCGACCGTCCGCGGGGTGCGCATCCTTCGGCGAAGCGCGAGCCGTGGAAGGGCCGTTGGCCCGATTGCCTCGCGTCGCCGCGCGGCTGATCCGCTCCCGGTAAGCCGGCCTTGCCGGCCGGCCCGGTGACCGCTGCCGTACGCCTGCGACTCCCACCGTGACGCCCTGCGGCGCCACGGTGCCGGCATGTCCGCATATCCGCGTGACCGCGGCGACGCTTCCCCACCCACGACGGCCGTCGACCGGTACGCCGCGCTTCCGCGCGGCCGAACTCCGCTGCCCGGTAACCCGGTTGCCTGCCCTTGGGCGCGTCCTTCCGGCGTGCTCGCGTGCTTGCCTGCCGGTGCGTCCGGGTCCGGTTCCCGTCGTGTGCCGTGGGCGTGGTCAGCCGCGCTTGTCCATCACCCCCGCACCGCCCATCAGAGAGGGCTTCACCGTCATGGCCATCACCACGCGCAGTCTCGCCCGGACCCGGAACATCGGGATCATGGCGCACATCGACGCCGGCAAGACGACCACCACCGAGCGGATCCTCTTCTACACGGGTGCGTCGTACAAGGTCGGCGAGGTCCACGACGGCACCACGACCACGGACTCGACCGACCAGGAGCGCGAGCGCGGCATCACCATCTCGTCCGCGGCGGTCACCTGCCACTGGACGCTGGACGGCGTCGACTACCCGCTCACCCTCATCGATACGCCCGGGCATGTGGACTTCACCGTCGAAGTGGAACGCTGCCTCCGCGTGCTCGACGGCGCCGTCACGGTGTTCGACGGGGTCGCCGGTGTCGAGCCGCAGTCCGAGACGGTGTGGCGGCAGGCCGACCGCTACGGCGTGCCGCGGATCTGCTTCGTCAACAAACTCGACCGCGCGGGCGCGGACTTCGCCCGCTGCGTCGACATGATCGGGACGCGCCTCGGCGCCGTTCCGCTGGTCCTCCACCTGCCGATCGGCGCGGAGGCCGGGTTCGCGGGCGTGGTCGACGTGGTCGGCTTCCGCGCGCTGACCTGGCCGGCCGAGGCCAAGCTCGGCGAACGGTACGACACGGCCGCCGTCCCGGCCGCGCTCGTCCCCGCCGCCGAAGCCGCCCGCGCCCGGCTGCTGGAGACCCTCGCCGACCACGACGAGGCGTTCCTGGAGCTGTACCTGGGCGACGTGGAGCCGACCGAGGCGCAGATCCACGACGCGGTACGCCGCGCCACGCTCGCATCGGGCCGCGCCGACGTCCCGACCGTCACGCCGGTCCTGTGCGGAACGGCCTTCAAGAACAAGGGGGTTCAGCCGCTGCTCGATGCGGTGGCACGCTACCTGCCGTCGCCGCTCGACCGCGGTACCGTGGAAGGCCACGCGGTCGACGACGAGGACACCGTGGTGCTGCGCCGCCCCGACGACGCCGAGCCGTTCGCGGCCCTGGCGTTCAAGGTGGCGACCGACCGGCACCTCGGCAAGCTGACCTTCCTGCGGGTGTACGCGGGCCGGATCGCCGCGGGCGACCAAGTCCGCAATCCGCTCCGGTCCGCGCGCGAACGCATCGGCAAGGTCTACCGCATGCACGCCGACAAGCGTGAGGACGTGGCCTCGGCGGGCGCGGGCGACATCGTCGCGGTCATGGGGCTGCGGTCGACCACGACCGGCGAAACGCTGTGCGATCCGGCGCATCCGCTGGTGCTGGAGGCGATGGACTTCCCGACCCCGGTCCTCGAGGTCGCGGTGGAGCCGGCGTCGCAGGCGGACCAGGAGAAGCTCGGGACGGCGATCCAGCGACTCGCCGAGGAGGACCCGTCGTTCCACGTTCAGACGGAACCGGAGTCGGGCCAGACCATCCTGTCGGGCATGGGCGAACTGCACTTGGAGGTGCTGGTCGACCGGATGCGCCGGGAGTTCGGCGTGGCGGCGAACGTGGGACGCCCGCGGGTCGCGTACCGCGAGACGCTGCAAGCCGCCGTCGGCAAGGTCGAGTTCGTGTACAAGAAGCAGAACGGAGGCAAGGGGCAGTACGCCAAGGTGCTGATCGCCGTGGAGCCGTTGGCGGACGAGCACTACGAGTTCGTCAACAGGGTCGTCGGCGGCCGGGTGCCGCGCGACTTCGTGCCGTCGGTGGACGAGGGCTGCCAGGCCGCGATGGAGCTGGGCGTGCTGGCGGGCTATCCGCTGACGGGGGTGCGGGTGACGCTGCTGGACGGCGACTTCCATGCCGTGGACTCGTCGGAGATGGCGTTCCGGATCGCCGGGCAGTCGGCGTTCCGGGAGGCCGCGCGGCTGGCGTCGCCGGTCCTCCTCGAGCCGCTGATGCTGGTCGAGGTGACGACGCCGGAGACGTACCTCGGCGAGGTCAACGGCGACATCAGCGCGCGCCGGGGCCACGTGCGGGCGATCGAGGACCGGCCGGGCACGAAGCTGGTGAGCGCGGTCGTGCCGCTGGCGGAGATGTTCGGCTACGTCGGGGATTTGCGGAGCAGGACGTCGGGGCGGGCGAGCTTCACCATGAAGTTCGACTCGTACGCGCCGGTGCCGCGGCAGATCGCCGAGGCGGTCGTGGCGGGCTCGACCCGCTGAGGAACCGGTCGGGTCCGGTGGCTCTCGGCCACCGGACCCGCCCTAGCGGTTCCACGCCTCGCGGATCAGCTCCGAACGCTCGACGAGGGCGATCATCTGCTCCACCGAGCCGAGGACGTCGTCGCGGGCGCCGGGCTCGACCGGGAGCCGGGCCTCCCAGTCGTGCAGGGCGTTGTTGACGCGTTCGGCGAGTTCGCGTCCCTCGTCGGTGAGTTCGATGCCGACGCGGCGGCGGTCGCTGGGTTCCGGCACGCGCCGGACCCAGCCGGCCGCCGCCAGCCGGTCGAGGGTGAGGGTCATGCCGCCGGTGGTGCGGCCGAGCACCTCCGCGATCGTCGCGGGGGATGTCCGGCCGTACGCGGAGCGCCGGATGGTGGCCAGGACCAGGTAGTCCGGAACGGACAGCCCGTGCGGTTCGACGAGCTGCTCCAGCACCCGGGTCACCAGCAGGTTGAGCCGCACAATGCGGGTGAGCAGCCCGGCTTCCTCGTCGGGGACGCCGGGCCACTCACCGAAACCGCTCATCGACACGGGAACCTCACGAATGGGGGCTTGAGCTACTTCGCGATGCCGAAGCGTTCGAGGCCGAAGGCGCGGATCGCGTTGCCGCGCAGCATCGCATACACCTCGTCCGCGTTCATCCCGGCGGCCGAGCACAGGCGGTGCGCGACGGCCCGCGAGTTGGGCCAGGTGCCGTCCGAGTGCGGGTAGTCGGTCTCGAAGAGGATGCTCTCCAGGCCGACCGAGTCGCGGGACAGCAGCCCGTGCTGGTCGTCGAAGACGCAGCCGTACACCCGGCCGTCGACATACGAGCTGGGCGGGTTCGGCAGGTCGACGCCGCCGACGCCGTCCCGCCACACCAGGTCGGCGCGCTCCAGCAGGTACGGCATCCAGCCGACCTGGCTTTCCGCGTACGCGATGGTGAGCGTGGGGAAGCGCTGGAGCGTGCCGGAGAAGATCCAGTCCATCAGCGAGCCCTGGGCGTTCTGCGAGCTGAGCGCCATGCTGACGGCGAGCGGCGCGTCCGGCGACGTGCTCGGCATCTGCGAGGACGAGCCGATGTGCATGGTGACGGCCGTGCCGGTCTCCTGGCAGGCCTCCCACAGCACGTCCCACTCGCCCGAGTGCATGGACGCGAAGCCGAGCCGGTACGGGTTCTCCGAGAACGCGATGGCGTACGAGCCCTTCGCCGCGCAGCGCCGCACCTCCTCGGCCGCGAGCCGCGGGTCCCACAGCGGCACCAGCGTGAGCGGGATCAGTCGGCCGCGCCCGTCGCCGGCGCTCCACTCGTCGATCATCCAGTCGTTGTAGATGCGCAGGCTGAGGTAGGCCAGGTCCTTGTCCTGGCGCTCCGCGAAGCCCTGGCCGCAGAAGCGCGGGAAGGTGTTGGGGAAGTTCACCGCGGCCTGGACGTGGTTGACGTCCATGTCGGCGAGCCGTGCCGCCTGGTCGTAGACGCCGGGGCGGAAGTCCTCGTAGATCGCCGGGACGTTGCGCACCTCGTCCTCGGGGAAGCCGGCGGGCGCGTGCAGCCGGCCGGTCGGGAACGCGAGGTCTTCGTACACCCACACGTCGCACCACTGGCCGTCTTCGGCCCCCCGCTCGAACCCGTAGTTGCCGCCGGAGAACGCCAGCTTGACCTTCTCGCGCACCACCCGCGGCCCGCGCTCGCGCAGCTCGGCGGGCAGCTCCTTCTGCCACAGGTCGCGCGGCTCCAGCACGTGGTCGTCGACGGAGATGATCAGCGGCATGTCGTCGAGCGCCGGCGTCGGGCTCGCCACGGCGTCCGCGGGGGTGGTGGTCATGGCGGCATCCTCCGGTGGGGCTCGTGGGGAGCTTGGGGGCTCTGGGGTGGGGGTCTTGAAAGTAGCTTTTCAAAAAGCTACTTTCCGCAAAGCGATTACGACAAGCCCCCATCGCCCGCGAGGACGCTCCATGACCGACACCCCGGCCCGCCCCGACCGCGACCCCGAACTCCGCATCACCCACATCTCCGAGACCCCGTGGCACGAGGTCAAGGCCCAGTCGCACAGCGGCCGCCGCACCTCGGTCTGGGAGAAGTTCCTCGAGTGGACCCCGGAGCGCATGGTCATCTACGCGCGCTACGACGCCGGCGTCATCGTCGAACGCCACGGCCACATGTCCGAGCACTACGTCTTCGTCATCGCCGGCGAAGTCCTCATCGGCGACCGGCCCTGCCCCGCCGGCACCCACATCACCCTCGAACAAGGCGCCGTCTTCGGCCCCCTGATCGCCGGCCCGGAAGGCGCCACCCTCTACGAGATCATGGCCGGCGACCCCCGCGCCTTCCCCGCCGACCGCGAAGGCTTCCAGGCCCTCCTCGCCGAACGCGACATCACCCCCCTCCCCAACCCCCCGGTCCCCTGGCCCGACTGGCTCGAAGCCCGCACCGACGGCAACCCCGGCGCCGACAACACGACCAAGGCCTGACCCCCACCACACAGCACCGACGCCCCACCCGTGAGGCGACGCCCGCCCCGACGCCCCCGCACCCACCGCCGCACACCGCCACCCGAGTGCCCGCCCCTGGCAGCCAGACCCTCCTCCCGCAGGACGAACCGACCCGGCCTCCCTCGCGCAGCCGCCCGTACCCGAGCACGCAACCCCGGTCAAGGCCACGGGTGCGGATCGACGGATCCCCCTCGGATTAACGGCAGTTCCCCCACGCGGGGAACCCGGGCACGGCGGCCTGCATCCTTTCGACACGTACGAGTCACGTTCGAGCGAAGGAACGGTATGGCCACGGGGATCGCACGACGCACGCGCACCACCGCGGTGGTCGGCGGGATGGCATTGCTGAGCGTGCTGCTGGTGGGGTGCGAGGACTCCATCACCGGCGGCAAAGAGGGAGCCGGCGGCGGGTCGGGGCAACAGCCGTTCGGCGGCGGCAAGGGAGCGAAGGGGGATCCGACGTCGTTCCTGCTCACGGCGAAGGACCTGCCCTCCGACTCCGGGCTGGCCGTAGGGCCGACCACCACATACCCGGACCCGGCACGGGCACCGGGCCCCAAGGCGGCGGCTCAGGATCCGCAGTGCCAGGTGCTGCTCGACATGCTCGACCCCGGTCAGGCCGCGCTGCCGCCCGCCAAGGCGGCCTCGGTCGACCTGACCGGCAAGCCGTACCAGGTGACCTCACTGGTCGAGGAGTACGCACCGGGGCAGGCGCAGCAGCTCGTCGCCACCCTCACCTCCGCGATCGCGGCATGCCACGACACCAAGTCCCGGGCCGCCGACGGCTCGTGGGAGTACCTCGGGACGGTGTCGTTCATGACCCCGACGGTCGGCGACGGCCGCGTCGGCTACGGGCTGCGCTGGGGCTCCTCGCGCTCGGAGAAGAAGGCCTCCGTGGCCGTCGTCCAGGTCGGCGACCGCCTGGTCGTCGTGATCACGCGCGTGAACGACCAGGCCGGAGAAGCCGGTTCGACACCGGACCTCGCCCTGATCCGCGCCCAGGTGAAGAAGCTGACCGGCAAGGACTGACCGGCGGCGCCCGATCTCACCCGCCCAACTCCCACCACCGGTCGTCCGTCTTCACCCCGGTCGTGTCCACCCGGTCCCCCGGCCGCGGCAGAGCCAGCCGCACCTCGTTCGTCTTCGCCGCGGTCAACAGCCGCTCGACCGGTTCCGACCAGCGGTGGAACGCCAGGTTGAACGTCGCCCAGTGCACCGGAAGCAGGAGCCCTCCCCCGAGATCAAGATGCGCGGCAACGGCCTCTTCCGGATTCATATGGATGTCGGGCCAGCTCGGGCTGTAAGCACCGATGGGCATCAGCGTGAGGTCGAAGGGCCCGTGCTCGGCACCGATCCGCGCGTAACCGTCGAAGTAACCGGAGTCACCGGCGTAGAACACCTTGCGGCTGGGCCCGGCGACGACCCACGACCCCCACAGGGTGTCGTTGCGACGGTGCAGCGTACGGCCGGAGAAATGGCGCGCAGCGGTCGCGGTGAACGTGAGGTCGCCGACCGTGGCGCGCTCTTCCCAGTCGAGTTCGATGATCCGGTCGTCCGGAACACCCCAGCGCTCCAAGTGCGCACCGATGCCGAGCGGAACCAGGAACGGCGCGGTCTGCCCGGCGGTGAGAGCGAGAACGGTCGCGCGATCGAGATGGTCGTAATGGTCATGCGAGATGGCCACGGCGTCGACCTGCGGCAGACCGGACAGCGGCACCGGCACCGGATGCAGCCGCCGCGGACCGACCAACTGCGACGGCGAGACCCGCTCGCTCCACACCGGGTCGAACAGCACCCGGCGCCCTTCGATCTCGACGAGCGTGGTCGCGTGGCCGTACCAGACCGCACTCACCCCGTCGGGCGACGCCGGCACCACCGGCTCCGCCACCAGCGGCACCGGCGCGGCCGGGCGGCGGGTCTCCTGGTCGCGCAGCATCTGCACGACCATGCCCGGCGCGTCCGAAGCCTCGACCAGGCTCGCCGGCACCGGGTTCCGGAACGCGCCGTCGTGGAACTGCGGCGACCGCAGCATCCGCCCCAGCCGCTTCCCTTCCGCCCGCCCGCCGAACTCGGCCGGCAGATCCCGCGCCACCCACCCCACGGCCGCCGCCACCCCGGCCACCGCGGCCGCCCCGACCAGCGCCGCGGTCTGCCGACCGCCCGCCCCTGCCGACTCCGCCATACGAACCCTCCTCGGAAAGACCACCGCACCACCAAGACCGCACCCTCACGACCTCAGAGGAAAAACTCCCCCGGGCCCGCCGGTGTTCCCACCGAGAAGCGCACCAGACCGACCGAATGGACCATGGGAAGATGCGAACAATCGGGATCGCTTGTCCGTTCGAATAGCCGGTCGCGCCGGACGCGGAGCCCGTACGGCAAGGACCCGCCGCACGATCCACCGAGAGATCCTCGCCAAGCTCCGACTCGACGCGTCGACGAGGGCATCCAGGGCGATGAGCCCTGCCCGCAATCCCACGACGCCTTGGACGCCCTGATCGCCGCCGTCGTGGCCCGGGCCGTCGTCCTGGGCCGCACGACGCCCCCGAAGACGGCCGACGAGCGGGAACACGCGCGAGTCGAGGGCTGGATCCACGTCCCCACCTGCGACCTCTCCGCCCTCGACGACGGCTGAGCGCCCGCGCCCCTTGCCGCCTGCACCCACCCCTGCTAATCCTGACGTACCGTCAGATCAGTTGAGGGAGCGCGTGTGGTCGACGACAGCGGAGCCGGGCGCGGCGCGGCAGGGGTCGGTGAGGCGTTCCGGGTGCGTCGGGTGGTCACCGGGACCGAGCACGGAGTCGCCGAGGACGGCATCCCCGCGGTCACCGTCGCCTCGCGGTCCGGGCACGGGTTGTCCGAGCTGCTGTGGTTCGAAGCGCCCCCGCGCGACGCCGCGCAGGACGGCGGCGACCCGCCGGCCGGGATGCGCGGGGCGTTCCCCCAGGCCGGTGCGGCGGCGTGCCGGCTGATCCGGTTCCCGGGGATCCCGGCCGGGACTCCCGAGGACGACGCGTGGCTGCGTGTGCCCGGGGACGATCCGGCGATGCCCGGCATGCACCGGAGCGAGACCCTCGACCTCATGATCGTCGTCGACGGGGAGATCCTGCTCGGGCTCGACGCGGGCGAATACGCACTGCGGCCCGGCGACGCCGTCATCCAGCGCGGGACCCGGCACCGGTGGCGGGTCCTGAGCGAAAGCCCCTGCACGTTCCTGTCGGTGCTGCTGTCTCCCGAACCGGATGCGGCACCGGCGGGCGCACCCACCACCGCAACGGCGACACCCACACCGGCACCGGCACCGGCACCGGCACCGGCACCACAAGACGCCGACAACCCCGGCACCCCCCGGCTCCTCATCACCGCCACCGACCCCGAAGGACGCTCCTACGCCGCCTCCTTCGGTCCGCCCCGCCCCGCATTCCCGCCCCGTGAGATCGCCATGTACGACCTGTGGCAGACCGGCGGCCCCCTCATCGACGTGGCCCAGGGCGGCACCGACTTCCGCACCGCCGACGGGCACTGGCAGTTGGCCCCGGTCGGCGACGGAGTCGCCATGCGGCGCGTGGAGTTCGCCGCCGGGCACGATCCGGGCGAAGCCGGCCGGCACACCACGGCCACGATCGACGTCGGCATCGTGGTGTCCGGCAGCCTCGCGCTCGACCTCGCCGCGGAGAAGAGCACCGATCCGGTGGTGAGCACCCTCCGTACCGGCGACGTCATGGTGCAGCGCGGCACCGACCACCGGTGGCGCCCGCTCGACGACGAACCCGCGGTCCTGGTCTCGGTGATGTTCGCGCTCCGCGACGCCTGAGCAAGCCGGCCCGGATCGCCCCACCCACACGACACCGCAAAGCCCCAAAGCCTTACCGCAGAATCAGACCGCCGAGCCCGACCCGCAAGGACAAGCCCATGAAGTGGACTCTCGCCGCCGCCCTCGTCGAAGCCGACCAGCTCCTCGGGCTGGCGCAAGCGGCCGAGGAGCACGGTTACGCGTCCGTCGCGATGCCCGATTCGGTGTTCTACCCCGAGTCGGTGTCCGCAAAGTACCCGTACACCGACGACGGCGAACGGTTCTGGGCCCCGGACACCGTCTACGTCGACCCGTTCACCGCGATCCCCGCGATGGCCGCGGTCACCCGCACGATCCGCTTCTACACGAACGTCCTCAAGCTCCCCCTCCGCGACCCGCTGCTGACGGCCAAGCAGGTCTCGTCGATGGCGGTCATGTCCGGGGAGCGGTTCGGGCTCGGCGTCGGGCTGTCGTGGATGCCCGAGGAGTTCGCGTACACCGGCACCGAGATGCGGACGCGCGGCGCACGCACCGACGAGGCGATCGAGATCGTCAAGGCGGTCTGCGGGGGCGGGGGCCCGCAGTGGGTCGAGTACCACGGCAAGCACTACGACTTCGGCCGCCTCATGATCAGCCCCGCGCCGCGGAACCCGCTGCCGGTGTACGTCGGCGGCCACAGCGAGCCCGCGCTGCGCCGGGCCGCCCGCCTCGGCGACGGCTGGATCTCGGTCAACACCACGTCCGACCAGATCGTCGCCGCCACGGCCCGGCTCCGCGAACTGCGGGCCGAGTACGGGCGCGACCACCTGCCGTTCGAGATCAAGGTCATGCCGGTCGACATCGCCGACCTCGACGGCTACCGGCGTCTTGAGGAAGCCGGCGTCACCGAATGCCAGGCCTCGCCGTGGTGGGCCTACCCCGCGGACGACCCGACCGCCGCGCGGCACCGCCTCGACGCCGTACGCCGCTTCGCCGACGACGTGATCGCCCGCTACTGAACCCCTCGAAGCCGCCACGCGACCCCACCCGCTCGCCCCCGCCCGCACCCCGGCCCCGCCCGGCCCACAACCGACCCCAAGCCGCCCCCCACCCCCTCTCCGAAGTGGCGCGGCTGCCGCCGACGGACACGCCGGCCGCGAACTGAACCCGTCGGGTCAGGTCCCGTGGCCGCGTGCGTGCGGCGACCCCTCCCACCGGATCACCGTGTCCGCGTCGCCGCTCCCCTCCACCCGGCGCCGCAGGCGTTCCGCCAACCTCGCGCGCAGGGCCACCACCCCCGGTGCCGTCGAGCCCGGCAGCAGCGGGCCCGGGTAGCGGTCGAGCAGCACGTCCGCGGGGCAGGTGGACAGGTCCCGGTCCAGGTCGAGGAAGTCGGCCTCGCAGTCCTCGGTCAGCCGGTACGGTTCCGACGCCAGCCGGTGGCCGAGGACCGCGCGGAGCCGGGCCAGTTCCGCGCGGACGGTGATCGGCCGGCCTTGCGGGCCGTAGACCTCGGCGGCCAGGGCCTTGGCGTTCATGCCGCCGCGTTCGGCGAGCAGCAGCGCGACGATCTCGCTGTGTCGGCGGCCGAGTTCGTGCGTGGTACCGGCCACCTCGACGATGGCCCGGGCCCGGCCGAGGCCGCGGAAGCGCAGGACCGGGTCGACCGCGAATCCGTCCAGGTCGCTCCCCGCGGTGACCAGGAACAGGCCCCCCGCGGACAGGCGTTCGACGAGGATCGCCTGTCCGCCCGGTAGCAGGACCGGGCCTTCCGCGGGTTTCCCTGGCAGCCGGGAGGGGAGCCAGCCGGGCGGGTCGGCGTGCACGACGCGGCCGTCCGGGGCGACGATCGCGCTGCGGGTGCCGAGGCGTTTGGCGAGGCGGTCGACGTAGCGGGTGCGGACGCGGGCTTCCTCGCGGAGCCGGGACGCGCCGAGTTCGGAGACCGCGAGCCGCCGGGCGGTGTCCAGCAGGGCGACGGCGAGCGGCTGCCAGTCGCGGGCCGCGCAGGTGAAGTCGAGGACGCCGAGGAGGCGGCCGTCCCCGGGGTCGTGGATGGGCGTCCCGGTGCAGGTGAACGCGGTGGCGGCGGAAAGGAAGTGCTCGCTGCCGAAGACCTGGAACGGGCGTCCGGTGGCGAGGGTCGTCCCCACGCCGCTGGTGCCCGCGGCGTCTTCGCTCCACAGGGCGCCGGGCAGCAGGTGGGCGCGTTCGGCGACGCGCAGCGTGGCGTGTTCGCCTTCCACCCACAGCAGGTGGCCTTCGGCGTCGCTCAGGAAGAGCAGTTGGCTGGGTCCGCTGGTCGCGTTGGCGAGCGAACGGCGCAGCAGCGGCCAGACGTGCGCGAGCGGGCTGGCCTGGCGGCGGTGTTCGAGGTCGTCGTCGACGAGCGGCACGGGCGGCAGGTAGGCGTCCGGGGCGAGGCCGGATCGTCTCGCGCGGGCCCAGGATGCCCGGATCGGCGTACGGACGTCCGAAGACGTGCCGCCGCGTGATGCCCGGTCCCGCGCCCCCGCGCGCTGTCGATCCGACATGCCGCCCACGCTACAGGCGGGCGGCGGCGGTCTCACAACCCTGATGCAACCCCCCGCGCGAACGGGGTGCCGGGCCGCCGGTTCACGCAGACTTTCCGGACGGCTACACCGTGCGTGCGCCGAGCCGGCGCGAAACGACCCAGCCAGGAGGAACCGCGCATGCCCTACGTCGAGTTGTCGGACTCGCTGCCGCTGTACTACGAGGACCACGGCACGGGCCGGCCGGTCGTCCTGCTGCACGGGTGGACGATGAACAGCTCGTTCTGGGCGGGCAACATCCCCGCGCTGGCGGCCGGAAACCGGGTGATAGCCCCGGACTTCCGCGGGCACGGCCGGTCGGGCAAGACACCGGACGGGCACACGCTCGCGCAGTACGCCCGGGATGTCCGCGAACTCCTCGACCGGCTCGGGCTGACCGACGCCACGCTGGTCGGTTGGTCGATGGGAACCGCGGTGATCCTGTCGTACGTCGAACAGTTCGGATGCCACAACGTACGCGGTGCCGTCTTCGTCGACCAGTCGCCCCGGTTCCTGGACGGGCCGGACTGGCGGTTCCCGCTGCTCGGCGGCTACTCGCGCCTGGACCTGGCGGAGTTCACGCAGACCGTGCGGCATGCTCGGCCGCTGGCGATCAAGCCGTTCATCGAGGCGTGCTTCGCGAAGACCCCGCCGTCGGATGCGGTGGACGCGGCGTATGCGGAGACCACCCAGACGCCGACCGAGGCGGCATTGGACGTGTGGTTCGACATGGCGTACGCCGATTTCCGCCCCGTCCTGCCGCGCGTCACCGTGCCGACGCTGCTGGTGTACGGCGAGCAGAGCAAGGTGTTCCCGGGCGACCTGGGCGGGTGGCTGGCCGAGGCCCTGCCGGACGCGGAGGTCGAGCGGTTCGCGGAGAGCGGCCATGTGCCGTTCGTCGAGGAAGCCGAGCGTTTCAACGGTGTGGTGGCGGAGTTCCTGCGCCGCTGAATCCCTTTTCGGCCTTGCCCCGCCGCGGTGGTCTTCCCCGCCGCGGCGGCGGGGCTGCGGAACGAGCGGGATTCCGGCCGGGGCGGGCGTGTGCCCTCCCCGGCCGGGGTCCGGCGTGACCCGAGCGGAGAGCCTGTGACGCCGATGCCGTCGGACGAGCGCGGCGCCCGCGCACGCGTCGTGTGCCAGGCCCCGGAAGCCCCCCGCGCCAACCGCGCCCCGGGCGCCCCGCACCTGGCGTGCGCGCCGCGGGCGGTCGCGCCGCGCGCCCAACTGCGCACCGACACCGCGCATCCGGCGCGGATGTACGACTACTACCTCGGCGGCAAGGACAACTTCGCCGCCGACCGCGAAGCCGCCGAGAACGCTTTGGCGGCGGCTCCGGAACTCCGCGCGATGGCCCGCGCCAACCGGGCCTTCCTGCGGCGGGCGGTGGCGTTCGCGGCGGCGTCCGGCGTGCACCAGTTCCTGGACGTCGGGACGGGGCTGCCGACGGCGGGCGACCCGTACGACTACTCCCGCGCGGACACCCGGGTCGTGTACGCCGACAACGACCCGATGGTGCTCGCCCATGCCCGCGCGCTGCTGGCCCGCCCTGGGGCGGCCACGGGCGTGGTGGCCGCGGACCTGCGGAACCCGGAGGAACTGCTGCGGGATCCGGGCCTGCGCGACGTCCTCGACCTGGATCGGCCGGTCGCGTTGATCCTCACCGCCGTCGTGCATTACCTCGCCGACGGCGACGACCCCCGAGGGGCGATCGGCACGCTGATGGCCGCACTCGCCCCGGGCAGCCTCCTCGTCCTCTCCCACGCCACCGACGGCATCAACCCGGACTCGGCCCGCGGCGCCGCCGCTGCCTACGCGCACCTCCCGACGCCGATGACCCTGCGCTCGCGCCCCGCGATCCGGGCGCTGTTCGGCGGGCTGACGCCGGTGTCGCCGGGTGTCGTGCCGACGCCGTACTGGCGGCCGGCGCGGACGCCGCGGGGCGGGTCGGACCGCGTGTGGATGTACGCGGGGGTGGCGCGCAAGGACGATTCCGGCGCGGGGTGAGGACTGCGGAGCAGAATGCGCGGATGCCGCCGCGACGCTCTGCCAATCTGACGGTATGGCAGATCTGGAGATCAAAACCCCGGGCGGCGGGGACGCCGGAATTGCGGTGGTCCGCAGGACGGTTGCCGACGGCACGGCGCTGTTCGCGGTCGATCCCGGAAATCCGGATCAGGCACGGCAGTTGACGCCCGACGGGGCCCAGGTGATGCATTACGAGGTCGAACCGGACGGTGCGGCCGTGTGGTGGTTCAAGGCCCAGGGCGGCACCGAGACGGGCCGCTGGGTCAGACAGCGGCTGGACGAGCCGCCGAGCGCGGCCGTACCCGTCCGGTATATGCCGGAGGGCATCGGCGTGGGTGGTTTCCAGACCACGGGCCGCGTGACCATCGCGGGTGTCGCGGTCGGCGACGACACGCATCTCTACCGGATCGACGCCACGCTGCAGGCCTCCCCCATCGGCACCTACCTCGGCGGGATGTCCATGGTGAACGCGCTGTCCGCGGACGGGCGTTACGCGGCGGTGGCGTACGTCGCCGAGGACAACGTCTTCAACAAGCACCTGCATGTGCGCGATGTCGTCACGGGCCATGTCGTCCTGCAGGTTCCGGCGGTCCGTTGGGCGCACTTCCGGCGTGCGGAGTTCTCGCCGGTGCCCGGCGACCGGCGGCTGCTGTACGAGGACCGCTCCCCGCAGGAGTGGATCGGTCTGTCGGTCGTGGACGTGGTGACCGGCGAGTCGGTCCGGGTGACCGGCCCGGACCTGAGGCACGCGGACCTGACGGGTTCCTGGCTGCCCGCCGGCAACGATGCCGAGGGGAACCCGATCCCGCCGGGCAAACTGCTGGTGACGGCGCACCGGGAGGGCAGGACCGCCGTGTACCTGCACGACCTCGAGGACCGCAGTACCCGCCGGGTCCGGCTGCCGGACGGCCTCGGTGTGGAGAACCGCCTGGTGGCCGGGACGCCCGTGCCGACGACCAACCTCACCGTTCTGGACGACCATCGCGTGCTGCTCGCGGTGAGCGGTCCGCGGCACCGTCGGGGCTTCGTCGCCGTGGACACCCGCACCGGCGAGGTCGGCCCGGGTGCGCCGTGGCAGGGCCCCGCGCCGGTGGACGGGGCGGTGGACCGCAGCTACGGCACGACGAAGACGACCCGCGGCCACGGCACCGACGTCGTGCGGGTGCCCTATTCCGTGAGCGTCCCGAAGGGCCCGCGGCCGCAGGCGGGATGGCCCTCGGTGTTCATGATCCACGGCGGCCCGTTCGCCCACGACACGGACGTCTTCAATGCCGACGAGCATGCGCTGAACGCCGACGGCTTCGCGGTCGTCCGCGTCAACTACACCGGGTCCACCGGCCAAGGGCTCGGCGCGATCGCGATCGGCCAGCGCGACGCGATCATGGGCCAGCTCGCGGACATCGCCTCGGTGCAGGACCACCTCACCCGCCGCGGGGTGATCGATCGCGGCCGGTGCGGAATCATGGGCAACTCCTGGGGCGGCACGCTGGCTTTGTCGGCCGGGATCCACCAGCCGCACCGATGGCGCTCGGTGGTCGCGAAGGTTCCCGCGGTCGACCCGCACGGGCTGGTGCGGGACAAAGGCATCTGGCCGTCGGTGAAACGCTCGATCGCGCAGACCTTCTTCATGGGACGCGATCTGTCCAAGACCTGGCCGCTGGCCAACGCGCACAAGCTGCGGGTCCCCGCGCTGCTGATCGGCGGACGGGACGACATCCGGTCTCCGCTGGCCCACATCGAGGCGTTCGTCGACAAGGCCCGGCGGGCGGGGCGGGACGTGCGTCTGTGGGTCATGGGCGGCGGACACACGGAACAGGCCAACGGCGGCGCCGCCATCGCCGAGCAGATCAGCCGCCGCACCCGGTCTTTCCTCGCCGCCACCCTGCAGCCCAGCCCGCACGACCGGATGAAGACCCCCGGGTTCGCCCGCGGAGCGGAAGCCTGCGCTCCCCCGCTCGCCCCCTCCGCGGCCGGGCGCGGGCTCCGGCGGGACGGCGGCCGCAGCCTGGACAAGAGCTTCTCCCCTTGACGGTTGACCCGTTCGGGTCAGCGCCGAAGGGAAGATTGCGTGACAACTTCCAACGATCTTCGTTCGCTGTTACATATGGGACGCGCTTTCCCGACAGCGGAGGTGTCCATGCGCCAAGCATGTTCGTTACGTGCACTGCCGGCGGGAATGTCCGCCGTTCTTGCTTTCCTTCTCGCGGTACTCGGGCTCGGGTTGCTCGCCCCGTCTGCACAGGCGCAGACGGGGCGCTATGTCGCCTTGGGGGACTCGTACTCGGCCGGCGTGGGTGCCGGGAGTTACGACGGGGCCAGCGGGAACTGCAAACGCAGCACGAAGGCCTACCCGGCCTTGTGGGCGGCGGCGCATGCGCCGTCGTCGTTTGCGTTCGTGGCGTGTTCCGGGGCGAAGACCGGTGATGTGCTGAACGGGCAGATCAGTGCGGTGACTTCGACCACGACGCTGGTCAGCATTTCGATCGGCGGCAACGACGCCGGGTTCGCCGACGTGATGACGACGTGTGTCCTGCAGTCGGAGAACTCGTGCCTGAACGCGGTCGCCAAGGCGCGGGCATTCGCGGACAACCAGCTGCCGGGGCTGCTCGACCAGGTGTACGCGGCCATCAAGTCGCGGGCGCCCGGCGCGCACGTCGTCGTGATGGGCTACTCGCGCCTGTACAAGATCGGCGGGTCGTGCTGGTTCGGCATCGGCGACACGAAGCGCCGGGCGCTCAACGGGGCCGCGGACGAGCTGGACACGGTGATCGCCAAGCGTGCCGCGGACGCCGGCTTCACGTTCGGCGACGTGCGTCCGCCGTTCACCGGCCACGAGGTCTGCTCGGGTTCCGCATGGCTGCACAGCACGACACTGCCCGTGGACGAGTCCTACCACCCGACCGCCACCGGACAGGCGCAGGGCTACCTGCCGGTGTTCGCGGCGGCTGCGTAGCCGACGGGGTCGAACAACGGCCGTCTCGGGTGTCGGTCGGGTTCCGGCCGGCGCCCGAGCCGTGTCCGGGTGGATCGGGACTCGCCCCGGGGGACCCGGCCCCCAGCCCTCACTCCAGTTGCTTCGCCAGCGCCGCGATCAGTTGCCGGGCATGCGCGGGGCGGTTCTCCGGGTGGCGTTGGGCTTTGAGTTCCGTCGGGGTGATGCCTTCCAGGACCACGTGGCTGAGGGCCAGGCCGCGGAGGGTGTGGAAAAGGAAGCCCGGGGTGGTGGGGGCGCCGCCGAGGACTTCGTGCTCCAGGTCGATGAAGCGTTTCTGGGTGCGCTCGTTGATGGTGACGATGGTTTCCGAGGCCTCGGCGGAGACCGCGGGGTCACGGGTCAGGTTGAGCGAGATCTGGAGGGACGCCAGGTACTCCGGGCGGCCGTAGTAGGAGTTGAGGAGGTCCCAGTAGCGGGTGAGGCGTTCGGCCGGGGTGGGGCCGCTGACGTCGGCTTCCTCGACGAGGTGTTCGAGGCGGGCCGCACCGGCGCGGTGGGCCGCCACCATGAGGGCCTCGCGGGTGCCGAAGTGGTGTTGGATGACGCCCCAGGAGACGCCGGCGCGGCGGGCGATTTCGTTGGAGCTGGCGCGGTAGAAGCCCGTGTCGAGGATGCACTCCAGGGTCGCCTGGATCACTTTGCCGCGGGTGGTGTCGTCCGGGGGGCCGGAGGTGGGGCGGGTCGTCACAAGTTCCATACTCGCAGGGCGTTGCCGGACAGGATGAGCGTGCGTTCGTCGGCGGGGATGCCGGCGAACTGCTCGTCGACGAGTTCCCGGGAGCGCGGCCAGCTCGACACCGGGTGCGGGTAGTCGGTGGACCACAGGATGTTCTCGACGCCGATGTCGTGCCGCAGCTTGCCGAGGGCGTGCGGCTCTTCGATGAAGGTGACGTGGATCTGCCGCCGGAAGTAGTGGCTGGGCAGTTCCTTGAGGCCGAAGTCGTAGTCCTGTCGGGTGACTTGGTCGTCGACGGTGTTGAGCCACCAGGGCACCCAGCCGAGGCCGGGTTCGACGAAGACGAGTTTGAGGTCGGGGAAGCGCTCCAAAACCCCCGTGCACACGAACATGCCGAACGCTTCGGCGGTCATCAGGGCGGTGACCGGCACCATGATGCCCTTGCCGCGGGTGGGGTCGCGGCGGGCGAGGTCGTCGAGGACGGTGTTGAGGCCGATGTGCAGGCAGACCGGCAGGCCGAGGTCGCTGATCGCGGTCCAGAGCGGCACGTAGCGGTCGTCGTAGTAGTCGGGGAGGCCCAGTTCGGAGGGGTTGACCGGGAGTTGGAGGGACTTGGCGCCCGCCGCGGCCACCCGGCGCACTTCGGCCACGGCGTGGTCGATGTCGTGGATGGGGATCTGGTACGACAGCACCAGGCGCCGCGGGTCCGCCGCCGCGAACTCGGCCAGGGCGTCGTTGAAGGCGCGGGACGCGGCGCGCCAGCCGTCCTGCATCAGGTACAGGTAGCGGAAGCCGGACACCTCGCAGTAGAGCACCTCGACGTCGACGCCGTCGGTGTCCATGTCGGCGAGCCGGGCGTGCGGGTCGGCGTAGCCGGGGCGGTTCGCCGACGGGTACGAGCGGTTCTCCAGCGACTGGGTGTTGGCCTGTCCGGCGCCCATCGAGCGGCGCATGTTCGCGGCGAGGGTGCCGAGGGCCTGGTCGTATTCGTCGTGAATGGCGGCGGGCATGTGCGCTTTGATCTGCGGCTGGGTGAGGCGGACGTGCGAGTCGGCGGAGATCAGGCGTTCGGGCGCCGTGGTCATCGGGTTCTCCTCGGGGAAGGCCACGTCGGCGTCACCGTTCGGCTCCCAGGATCAGCCCGCTGGGGCCGGCCGCGACCAGGACGTGTTCGACGTTCGGGACGGGGTTGGCGGCGGTGCCGCGGATCTGGCGGACCGCTTCGACGATGCTGTTCATGCCGTGGATGTAGCCCTCGCCGAGCAGGCCGCCGTGCGTGTTGACGGGCAGCTTGCCGCCCGGCCCGAGGTGGCCGTCGCGGACGAATCCGGCGGATTCGCCGCGCCCGCAGAAGCCGAGGGCTTCCAGGAGCATGAACACGACCGGGCTGAAGTTCTCGTACAGCATGGCGGCTTGCATGTCGGATGGGCCCAGGCCGGAGGCGGCCCACAGTTTCCGGCCGACGGCCTCGGCTTCGGGGAACGAGGCCAGGTCGTCGTGGTAATAGTTCGTCGTCGTGACGCCGCCGAAGACGTCGGCCTGGGCGGCGGCGGCGATGCGGGCGACGGGGCCGTCGCGCAGGTCGCGGGCGCGTTCGGTGCTCGTGACGACGAGGGCGACGCCGCCGTCGGATTCCTGGCAGCAGTCGAGGAGGCGCAGCACGGGTTCGACGATCCACCGGGAGTTCTGGTGGTCGTCGTGGGTGATCGGGCGGCCGTGGAACCAGGCGTGCGGGTTGGTGGCGGCGTAGGCGCGGGCGGCCACGGTGTAGTGGCCGAGGTCGGCGTTGGTCATGCCGCGTTCGAGCATCCAGCGGTGGTACCAGAGGGCGTAGAGCCCGGCGGGGGTACGCAGGCCGTAGGGGGCGTGCCAGTTCTCGTTGGGTGCGCGCAGCGGGCCGTCCTGGACGCCGAACCGGTTGCCGGAGCGCTCGTTGAAGGCCCGGTAGACGAGGACGTTGCGGCACAGTCCGGCGTGGACGGCGGCGGCGGCGTGCTGGACGGTCGCCGCGGCGCCCGCGCCGCCGTTCGGTGTCCGGGACATCCACGCGACTTCGCGGATGCCGAGGGTGTTCATCAGCGCGTTCTCGGCGTTGGTGTCGAGGGTGAAGGTCACCGTGCCGTCGATGTCGGCGGGGGTGAGTCCGGCGTCGGCGATCGCGGCGCGGGAGGCTTCGCAGGCGAGGCGGAGTTCGCTGCGGCCGGAGTTCTTGGAGTACTCGGTGTGGCCGATGCCGGCGATCGCGGCGCGGTCGGCGTACGGGGGGCGGCTCATGCGAGCACTCCCGCGGCGGGGCGGGCCTGCGGGAGCGCGACGCCGTCGAGGGTGTCGACGAACATCTCGACCGGCAGGTCCATCCGCAGCGTCTCCGGGCCGGCATCCCGGAGGTTGGTGACCAGCCGTGCCCCGCAGGTGAGTTCCACCAGGGCGATGATGGTCTGTTCGGGCAGCGCGGCCGCCGGGTGGCGGGGCACGACCCAGCTGAGCAGGCGTCCGTGCGGTTCCGGTGCGAAGGTCTCGTGGTCGTCGGCGCCGCAGGCCGGGCACAGCGGTGTCGGCGGCTGCTGGACGCGGCCGCACGCCGCGCAGCGGCGCAGGGCCAGGCGGCCTGCGGCGACGGCGTTCCAGAAGAACGCGTCGTCGGGCGTGGCATGCGGGGGCTGGACCAGCGCCACGTTCGTCACCTCCGAAGAGAACGGTCCGAAGAGAAAGGTCCGAAGGGAAAGATTCGAAGAGGGGATCTCCCCGGCAAGGAAAGGCGGTTCATGTGCCGGGCAGGACCGGCTCCCCCGGCTGCCAGGCGCGGACGACGCCGGCCGCGATCAGCTCGTCGATTTCGTCGTCGCCGAATCCGTAGGAGGTCAGGACTTCGCGCGAGTGCTCCCCGACGACCGGGGTCGGCCCCCACAGGACGCCGGGGGTGTCGGACAGGTCGACGCCGAGTCCCGCGGTGTCGAGGCGGCCGACGTAGGGGTGGTCGAAGGAGGCGACCCAGCGGCGTTCGATCATCTCGGGGTCGTCGAAGACGCCGAGGGAGAACGTCTCCGAGCTGATCTCCGCCGGCACGCCCGCGTGGTCGAGGTGCGCGGCCCAGGTCTCCGCGTCGGCTTGCCCGAACACGCCTTCCAGGCGGGCCGCGAGTTCGTCGGTGGCGGCCGACGGCGTGACTCCGGACGGCGGTTCCGCGAGCGCCGCGGTCAGCGCGGCGCGCTGCGCGGGTGTCACCGCGGCGAGGCACAGCCACCGGTCGTCGGCGCAGCGGTAGAGCCGGTAGAACGGCCCCATTCCGTGGTGCTCGGCGTCCATTCGGGGCCGGTCGGGTTCGCTGCCGTCGGCGCGGACGTGGGCGCCGGCCGCGGCGGCGGCGAGGAGTTGGGCGTACACGATGGACGTGTCGACGCGGGCGCCCTGCCCGGTGCGGTCGCGGCGGGTGAGGGCCTGGATGATGCCGATCGCGGACAGGAAGCCGTTGCCGGTGTCGCCGAAGTTGGCGCGGGACCAGATGGGGCGGCCGCCGTCGTCCATGCCGCCGTCTTCCCATTCGACGCCGGCCAGGCAGGCGCCGGTCTGGTCGTTGCCGGCCAGGCCGACGCGCGGTCCGGTGCTTTCGAAGCCGCGGGTGTGGCAGTAGACGAGGTCGGGGTTGACGGCGCGCAGGCTGTCTTCGTCGACGCCGAGGCGGAGGGCCGCGTCGTAGCGCATGTTGTGCTGGACGACGTCGGCGGCGGCGACCAGGCGGTGCAGGACGGCCATGCCGCGCGGGTCCTTGAGGTTGATCGCGAGGGACTTCTTGTTGCGGTTGGCGACCATGGCGATGTGGTTGCACTGCCAGTAGCCGTCGTGCAGGGCGTTGATCTTGACGACGTCGGCGCCCATGTCGGCGAGGACCTGGCAGCCGTACGGGCCGGCGATCGCCAGGCCCAGGTCGAGGACGCGCACCCCGGCGAGCGGCGCCTCCGGCGCGTCGCCGTCGCTCCGCTGCCCGGGTTCGGCCGTCGGCCGTGCCCCGCGGAAGGCGATGTCGGCACCGGGGGTTCCGATGCGCGGGGCGCCGGCCCGCAGCGCACTGCTCGCGCGTTCGACGCTGTACGTCTGTCCGACGGCGCGGATGACTCCTTCGTCGGGGTCGTCGAAGGCGGCCACGCATCCGTCGGCGATCCACCACGGGTCGGAGAGCGCGTCGCGCGGCGGCCGGACGATCTGGATCGGGGTGCCTTTGCGGGCGCCCGCGCGTTCCCACTCGGCGGCCGGGAACTTCGCGAACGCCTCGGCCATGAGCGGGAAGTAGTGGTGCAGGATCACCAGGTTCTCCGGCTCGGTGCCGAGCCGGTCGGGGTCGCGGCGGTGGCCGCGGCCGACGACGATCGCGTCGGGGGCGTCGTCGAGCGAGTCGAGGCCGCCCATGGTGAGGATCCACGACGGGTTGGGCACCCAGTTGTGCACCCAGCGTCCGTCCGCGCACCGGAAGATGCCCATGGGGGCGCGCCGGTCGGGGATCCAGGTCTGCAGGTACGGCCGGTCGGTGTGCTCCATGCGCTGCCAGCCGCCGATGACCGCGGCGAGGACGCCTTGGGCCAGCGAGGTCGACACGTGTTGACCGCGGCCGGTGCGCAGGCGGGCGTGCAGGGCGGCGTTGATGCCGACCGAGGCCAGGTGGAACGCGCCGATGCTGGGCAGCGGGACGCCGGCGAAGAGCGGGCCGTCGCGTTCGGGTCCTTCGACGGCGCCCTTGGGGACGTCGATGCCGGCGAACGGGTCGGGCAGGCCCGCTTGGCGGTTGATGCCGCCGCCGGGCCAGCCGCGCTTCTCCCAGTGCAGGCCCATGCGGGCGGCGACGAGGGCGTCGTAGCCGGGGCGTTCGGCGTCCCGGGTGCCGTCGCCGTAGGCGGTGATGGAGCAGTGCACGAGGCGCGGGTTGAGTGCGGCGAGGCGGGGGTGGGCGAGGCCGAGGCGGGCGCGGGTGGCGGGGCTGAAGGACTCGATCAGCACGTCGGCGTCGCGGATCAGGGCGTCGAGGGCGGCACGGCCGTCCGCGGACGTGAGGTCGAGGACGGTGCCGCGTTTGCCGCGGTTCCATACCCGGCGGCCGGGCAGGTCGGGCAGCGGGCCGCCGTCCGGCGCGTCGATGCGGATGACGTCGGCGCCGTGGTCGGCCATGAGCATTGCGGCCATCGGGCCGGCGATTCCGTGCGCAAGGTCGAGCACTCGTGTTCCGGACAGCACGTCACCCATGTCGATCGCCTCCGTCGTTGGAACGCGGACCGCATCGCGACCGACCATAGTGAGCACTATGGACGGAGTAAAGCGATTGCTATGCTGACGGGTCATCAGATCGACCGCGGGAGACCGGCATGGGCGTGGCGCTGTCCGACGACGAGGCGTGGGAGGTGCTGGCCGCCGCACACACCGGGATCCTCACCACGATGCGCGCGGACGGCTTCCCCGTGACGCTCCCCGTGTGGTTCGCGGTGCGGGACCGGGAGATCCTGGTGGCCGGACCCGCCGCGACCCACAAGTTCACCCGGGTCCGCAAGGACGACAAGGTCGCGTTCCTCGTCGAATCCGGTGAGCAGTGGACGGACTTGCGCGCCGTGCAGATCTCCGGCCGCGCGGTCGTCGACCCCGCGCCGGACTGGGCGGACGTCGATGCCCTCTTCGACGCGAAGTACGCGGGGTTCCGCACCCCGCGCGCGGAGATGCCCGAATCGGCCCGGGTCCGCTACGACTCCCGCCGCGCGCTGCTGCGCATCACCCCCGTCCGCGCACCGGTCTCGTGGGACAACCGGCGCTTGGACGGCGGCCGATGAGCCTGCGCGCCGAGCGGGACGGCGCCGTCCTGCACCTGGTGATCGACCGTCCCGCCGCCAAGAACGCGCTGACCCTGGCCATGCGGCAGGACCTGGAGCGGCTCTGCGCGGAGGCGGACGCGGACGACACGGTCGCCGCCGTGGTGCTGCGCGCCGTCGGCCCGGTGTTCTGCGCGGGCGCGGACATCAAGGAGATCGCCGCCCTCGGCGGCGCCCTGCCGCCGACCAATCCCGGCGCGGCGCTGCGGGCCGTACGCAAGCCGGTGGTCTGCGCGGTCGACGGCGCGTGCGTCACCGGCGGGCTGGAACTCGCGCTGAGCTGCGCGTGGATCGTCGCGTCCGACCGCGCGTGGTTCGCCGACACGCACGCCCGGCTCGGCGTCCTGCCGCGCTGGGGCATGTCCGCGCTGCTGCCGCGCACGGTCGGGATCCGGCTCGCGAAGGAGATGACCGCGACCGGCCGCCGCCTCGACGCCGCGGAGGCGCTGCGCGTCGGCCTGGTCACGGCGGTCGTCCCGCCCGAGGAGTTGGACGCGCACGTGCGCCGCGTCGCGGCGGCCGCGGCCGAGACGCACGCCGCCGTGGTGGCCGCGTCGCTCGCGCTGTACGACGACGGCGCGGGACTGGCACTCGACGAGGCGCTGGCCCTGGAACGCGAGCGGGCACTGGCGTGGACGCCGCCGGACTTCGGCCGAGACGGCTTCGAGCGAGGCGGCTTCCGTTGACGCGGTTCGGCCGACGCGGCTCGGTTGAGCCGGCCCGGTCGAGGCGGACCCTGCACTGGTTCGACTAACCGAAGCCCCTGTTCGACAATGCCCGGTGCGTGCCACAATGCCGCGGACCGTTCCCGGTCGTCCCGGCCCGCCACGGAGAGGCACGCCCATGACCGAGACCTCGCCCGCCCGACCGCGCGTCCGCGGCTACAGCCACATCGGCATCGCCGTCACCGACCTCGACGCCGCCCGCGGCTTCTACCTGGACCTGCTCGGCTGCGAGGAACTCCCCCGCCCCGAACTCGGCGTGCCCGGCATGTGGCTGCGCGTCGGCGACCTGCAGCTGCACTTCGTCGAGACCGACGACATGCCGACCCACGGCGGCGGGCTCCCGCACATCGCCCTGCACGTCGCGGACGGCGACTTCGACCCGCTGATCGCGGAACTGCGCGCGGCCGGGGTGGCGTTCCCGTTCGAACCCTTCCACAACGGGGAGAACTGGGCCGCGTTCGTCGCCGACCCGGCCGGGAACATGGTCGAACTGACCACGCTCGGGCCGCTGGCGCCGCGGGACTGACCCGACCGGCCGTCCTCCTCGGTTCTCGCCCGCGGGCTTTCCCGCGGTGATTTCTTCGGTTGTTCCCGCGGCCCGTCCCCGGTTGTTCCCGCGGTCGCGAAAACGCGACGCCGACCGCGCGCCCGGCGGATGTCACATTCGCGGGCCGTGTGGTGTCTTGATGTCCGAAAGCACCTGGCAAGGAGGACATCACGGCATGCCCGAGACCCGAGAAGACCCGTTCGTCACCCACCGCGGCCTGCTGTTCACGGTCGCGTACGAAATGCTCGGCTCGGCCGCCGACGCGGACGACGTGCTCCAGGAATCCTGGCTGCGCTGGGCGGAGGTCGACCGGACGGAAGTGATCGACCCGCGCGGCTACCTCGTCCGGATCGTCACCCGGCAGGCCCTCAACCGGCGGCGGACCCTCGCCCGGCGCCGCGAGGACTACGTCGGCGAGTGGCTGCCCGAGCCGCTGCTGACCACCCCGGACGTCGCCGAGGACGTCGAGCTGGCGGAAAGCGTCTCGATGGCGATGCTGACCGTGCTGGAGACCCTCGGCCCCACCGAACGGGCCGTCTTCGTCCTCCGCGAGGTGTTCGACATGCCGTACGGCGAAATCGGCGAGGCCGTCGGCAAGTCCGCCGCCGCGGTCCGGCAGATCGCCCGCCGCGCCCGCGACCACGTGAGCGCCCGGCAGCCGCGCGTCGCCGTGAGCCCGCCGGAGCAGGCCGCCGTCGTGGAGCGGTTCCTCGCCGCGCTGCGCACCGGCCGCCTTCTCGACCTGCTGGACGTCATGGCCCCGGACGTCGTGCTCACCGCCGACGGCGGCGGCGTCGTCCCCGCCGCGGCCGCCCCCGTGCACGGCGCCGACGTGGTCGCCGCACTGCTCGCCCGCACCGACCGCGTCGTGGACACCGCGGCGGTGTGGCTCAACGGCGCGCCCGCGGGCCGCGTGGAGATCGACGGACAGGTGGCGGCGGTGAGCGTCCAGGTGAAGGACGGCCGGATCGCCCGCATCTACGTGGTCGCCAACCCGCACAAGCTCACCCGCCTCGGCGAAACCGCCGACCTCGCCCGCTGACCCCGGATTCGTTGGGGAGGAGAGTCCCATGTCGTCTTCCGATGCCGCGCCGCGGCGCACCGTTTCCACCGCGGGTCTGCGGCTGCCCATCTGCGCGACCTGCGGTGTCCAGTACGCCGGACCGCGCGACGACTGCCCGGTGTGCCTCGACGAACGCCAGTACGTCGGCTGGGAAGGCCAGCAATGGCTCACCCTGGAGGACCTTCGCGCGGGCGGCCGGCACGGCCGGCTCCGCGAGGAAGGGCCCGGCGTCGTCGGCGTCGGCGCGGAACCGTCGGTCGCGGTCGGGCAGCGCGCGCTGCTGATCCGCGCCCCGTCCGGCAACGTGCTGTGGGACTGCGTGGGCTACCTCGACGACGACCTCGCCGCCCGCATCGAGGAACTCGGCGGCATCAGCGCGATCGCCGTCAGCCACCCGCACTTCTACGGCGTGATGACCGAATGGGGCCGGGTCTTCGACGCGCCGGTCTACGTCCACGCCGCGGACCGCGACTGGGTCGGGCGCCCGGACCCGCTGATCGAGTACTGGTCCGGCGACACCCACCCGATCGCCCCCGGCATGACGCTGATCAACGCCGGAACGCACTTCGCCGGGGGCACGGTGCTGCACTGGGCGTCGGACCCGGAAGGCCGCGGGGCGCTGTTCAGCGGGGACATCTTCATGGTGGTGATGGACCGCCGCTGGGTGAGCTTCATGTACAGCATCCCCAACTACATCCCCGAGCGGCCGAGCACGATCCGGCGGGCGCTCGACCTGGTGGAGCCGTTCGCGTTCGACCGCATTTACGGGGCGTTCTGGGGACGCGTCGTGACGGAGGACGGGGCGGGGGCGGTCCGGAGGTCGGCGGAACGGTATCTGCGGTTCGTGGGTGAGTAGGTCGTTGGCTTTCGGCTCGCCATGACGGCGCGGTGCCCTCGGGCTCAAGCCTGCGGGCGCCGCGCCGTCGGTGCTTCTACCGGCTCAGTTCGTTCGCGAAACCCTGGCGCCAGGACGCGTGGTCCGGCTCCCAGCCGAGTTCGCGCTTGGCCTTGGCGTTGGAGAAGGCGCGGCCCTCGGTCATCATCGCGACCGCCACCGGTCCGGCGAGCAGCCGCGCGAGCCACACCGGGACCCGCATCGGGCGCTTCGCCCCCGCACACTGCGCGAGGTAGGGGAGCCAGTCGTCGGCGGGGGCGGGTTCGTCGTCGACGATGTTGAACACGCCGCGGGCCTGCTTTTCGACGGCGAGCACGGTGGCGCTTGCCGCGTCGTCGAGGTGCAGCCAGGAGCAGTGGCCCGCGCCGCTGCCCACCAGCGGGAACTGGCGCTTGCGGATCAGGTCGACCTGGTCGTCGGTGGCGCCGGGGCCGTAGAGGGAGCCGTAGCGCAGGACCGCGCCGTCGACGGCCAGGACGGCCTCTTCGACGTGCCGGATCGCGGCCATGCCGGGGGCCGCGGAGGTGCCGGTCATCGGGTCGAGCGGGTCGTCTTCGGTCTTGATCCAGCCGCCTTCGCGGAGACCGTTCCAACTCGCGTAGCCCTGCGCGACGAAGTGCCGCACACCGGTGGCCGCGGCGGCGGCCACCAGGTGGTCGGTGCCTTCGGTGCGGAGCCGGTTGGTGACGGCGAACCAGCGGTCCATGTGCTTGATGTCGGGCTTCCCGGCGATCGCGGTCATCTGGTGGACGATCACGTCGGGCTGCGCCTGCGCGACCGCCTCGCCGACGGACGCGGCGTCCAGCCCGTCCATCACGACCCCGTCCGCACCGAGTCGCTGCACGGAACCCAGCTTGGCCGCACTGGTCGTGGTCGCCGTGACCTGGTGCCCGCGCGCCACGAGGAGCGGCACGAGCCGCCGCCCGAGCACTCCGGTCCCACCTGCTACGAACACCCGCATGATGATCACCCTTCCGAGTCTCTTGCCGACCGAGACGAGATGCCGGGGGCGGGTGTGACATGGGGGCCGTCGCGTCGTGCGGCACGGCGGGGCGGCTCGGGTCAGCGGCCCGCGTGGGCCCGGCGAGGGTCAACGCGACCGTGGCGCCGTGCAGTTCGCCGGGGTCGGCGGTGCCGACGAGGACCGACGACATCATCGGCCCGTCGCTGCCGGACGCGATGCCCGGCAGCGCGAGCAGGTCGTCGCTGTGCCGCAGGTAGGTGACGGCGGGGACCGCCGCGACGTCGAGGTCGCCGGCGAGGAGCCGCCGGGCGAGCGCGGTCGGGGTGTCCGCGACGAGGTCGACGTCCAGGAGTGCCGTGGTCCGGGCGAGCCCCCAGAACAGCGGCACGCAGTCGAGTGAGCCGGTATGCCCCAACCGCGCCCGTCCCCGCCCGGCGCCGACGTTCCGTCCGGTGTCCACGGCGGCATGCTACGGCGGGCGTTTCACTCGTCGGCGAGCGGTCACGCGGCGGCCGACGTGCGCAGCACGGCGAGGGCCTGCGACCAGGCGAGCAGTTCGTCGACCAGCCCGTGCAGGCGCGCGGCCTGCGTCTCCTGCGGGCGGAACTCGGTGAAGGCGACGAAGTCGTCGTTCAGGGTGAGCGTCACCTGCGGGCCGATGTCGGCCATCCGCAGCACGCCCGCTTGCGCGCGGAGCTTCTGGACGGCCATGACCGCGCCGAAGACGCCGTAGCCGACGTAGGCGATCGGCTTGGAATTCCACTCGGCGTACAGGTAGTCGATGGCGTTGGTCAGGGACGCGGGCGGGCTCGCGTTGTACTCGGGCGTGACGAAGACGTACGCGTCGCAGGCCTCGATGCGTTCCGCCCAGCGCCTGGTGTGCGGGTGCCCGCCGGCGGCGCGCATGGCGGGCAACGGTTCGTCGAGGAGCGGCAGCGCGTAGTCCTGGACGTCGATGACCTCGAACTTCGCTTGCTGTCCGGCGTGTTCCACGGCCAGGTCGTGGACCCAGGCGGCCACGGCGGGGCCGATGCGGCCGGGGCGGGTGCTGCCGATGACGATGCCGATGGTGGTCATGGCGGGTGGTTCCTCTCGTGGGGTGGCCGCGTTCGTGAGCCCAGACGAACCACGGGCGCCCGCTGTGACATCGGCAGGCCGGGGAAGGAGGGTGGCGCAGGTCACATCCGCGTGCTGTCACGGCCGGTCGGGCGCCGGTGTCCCTGTGGTGTCAGGGCGTCGCGGCTCCGGCGGCCGCGTCCGTCGTACGTCACAGATCCCGGCGCCGGTTCGTCCTGGGAACACGACCGCCGGCACGCGCACGGAGCAGAGGACCCGCTATGAGCGCATCGAATTCCACGGCCACCGCCGCCGCCAGGGGCGAGCCGCCCGGAGGCGCGTCCGGTGGCATATCCGCAGGTACGTCCGGGTCGGACGGCAAGGGCGTGCGCCGCGTCGACGCCGTCGACGAGCGCCTCGGCATCTACCGGCTGGGCAGGCCGTATCTGCGGAAGGTGTTTCCGGACCACTGGTCGTTCATGCTCGGCGAGATCGCGCTGTACAGCTTCGTCACGCTGCTGCTGACCGGGGTCTTCCTCACGTTCTTCTTCCATCCGAGCAGCGAACAGGTCGTCTACGACGGCTCCTATGTGCCCCTGCAGCACGTGCAGATGTCGCAGGCCTACAAGTCCACGCTCGACATCAGCTTCGACGTGCGCGGCGGTCTGATGATCCGCCAGATCCACCACTGGGCGGCGCTCATCTTCATCGCCGCACTGTTCGTGCACATGTTCCGGCACTTCTTCACCGGGTCGTTCCGCAAACCGCGTGAAATCAACTGGCTGTTCGGCTTCCTGCTGCTCGTATTGGCGCTGCTGAACGGGTTTGCGGGGTATTCACTGCCGGACGATCTGCTGTCCGGTACCGGGCTGCGGATCGCGGACGGGGTGGTGCTGGCGATCCCGGTCGTCGGCACGTACCTGCAATTCTTCCTGTTCGGCGGGGAGTTCCCGGGCGACCAGGTGATTCCGCGACTTTTCACGCTGCACGTGCTGCTGGTGCCCGCATTGATGGTGGGGCTGGTGACGATCCACTTGATCCTGGTCTTCTACCACAAGCACACCCAGTTCCCGGGTCCCGGACGCACCGAAAACAACGTGGTGGGAGCGCCGTTCGTACCGGTGTACCTGGCGAAGGCAGGCGGATTCTTCTTCCTGGTCTTCGGCGCCACCGCGCTGCTCGGCGGGCTGGTCCAGATCAATCCGATCTGGTCGTACGGGCCGTACCATCCGGCGCAAGTCAGTGCGGGTTCCCAACCCGACTGGTATCTGGGCTTCCTCGAAGGCGCCCTGCGGATCATGCCGAACTGGGAAATCAGCGCGTGGGGCCACACGTTGAGCCTCAACATCCTGCTGCCCGCGGTGATCGTGCCCGGGATCATGTTCACGTTGATCGCGGCGTATCCGTGGATCGAGGCGTGGATCACCGGCGACGACCGCGAGCACCATCTGCTGGACAGGCCGCGCAACATGCCGGTGCGGACCGGGCTCGGCGTCGCGTGGATCGCGGCTTACGGCGTGCTGTGGGTCTGCGGCGCCAACGACATCATCGCCACGCACTTCCACCTGTCGCTCAACACCATCACCTGGGCCGGGCGGATCGCGTTCTTCGTCGCCCCGGTGATCGCCTACCAGGTCACCGTCCGCTGGGCGAAGGGCCTGCAACTCCGGGACCGCGACAAGCTCGTGCACGGCCGCGAGACCGGGATCGTGAAGAAGCTCCCGGACGGCGGCTTCGTCGAGGTGCACGCCCCGCTCGACGCGGAGGAACGGCACCGCCTCGCCGCACACGAGCAGTACGAGCCGCTCGCCCTCGGCCCGCCCGTCGACCACAACGGAGTCGCCCGGCGGACCACCCTCGGCCGGCGGCTCCGGGTGGGCTTGTCCCGCTGGTACTTCGCCGACCAGGTCCGCAAGCCGTCGGCCGAGTCGGTCCCGGTCCCAGGGCCGTCCGCCGGATCGGCCGTGATTGCCGGGCCATCCCCCGAATCGGCCCTGGTCGCAGGACCATCCCCCGCGGGTGAACCGGCCCGCGACGACGGGCCCGACGCATGACCTCCGGAGGCTCCGCCATGCACTCCACCCCGCCCCGACCCCCACTCCCCCGGCCCTCGCTCCCCCGCCATCCCACCCGTGACGGGCGAGTCGACCTCCTGCTCGTGGACGCCGTCCACGACGCGTTGCGCCGCGACACGCGGCGGCTGCTCGTCTGGTCGCGGAGCTGCTTTCCGGTGACGACACCCGCATGGACCGACTTCCAGGAACGGCTCCGCACCCACCTCGCCGCCGAACGCACCACGCTCTGGCCGGTATTGCGCCGCCGCAAACTCCCCGTCGACGCCGGCCCCGTCGAACGCGCGCGCCGCCGCGTCACCCTGCTCGCGGTGACGGTCGACGACTGCCTCGCGGGGCGCGGACCGGCGAGCCGCACGGCGGAGTACATGACAGCACTGGACGAGGCGCTGACCGCCTATCTCGACGCCCAAAAAGCCCTCGTCCTGCCGCTGTTGGAGGAGCACATCACCGCCGGCGAATGGGCCGACTACGACGCGGCCCAGCGGCAGCCGTTCGGCCTGGCGTCCGGCGCGGCCTTGTGCGCGTGGCTCCTCGACGAGGCACCACCGGAGCGCCGGGAGGCGATCCGCAGGCTGTTTCCGCCGGGGGTACGGGTGGCGTACCGGTGGTGGGAACGTCGGCGAGCGCGGGACGTCGTCGCGACGGCGGGTCAGCCCCGCCGGACGTCGAAGGCGCGGCGCTAGCCGCCGTTCCCGCGTTCCCGCGTGGCCGCCGGGGCAGCTCCGGCTATCCGGCGGCCACCCACGCCCCGGTCCGGGCGGACAGGTCCGCCAGCACGCGCTTCCCTCGCCCCCAGTCGTACAGCTGTCCGGTCACCTTCACCGCGCTCTGGACCTGGGCCTGCTGCGCGTTCCCCGCGACCGCGCAGACGACCGAGCCTTCCTTGGTGGCCCAGTTTCTCGGCAACGCGGCCTCCAGCACGCAGCCGTCGGTCCCTTGCAGGACTTGCGTGAGCCGATAGCCGGTCTCCGCCATCGCACACGACACGCCGACGAGCACCGCCCCCACGGGTACCGGATAGGGAGCCGTGTGCACCTTGTTGATCTCGAAGCCCAGCGCCCGCCCGAGCGCCGAGCCGAGCAGGTTGCCCACCTGCTTCTCCAGGCCGTCGAACGAGCCGCCGAGCAGCTCCCACACGTCCCGCGCCTGCTGCCCCCGCTCCATGAACTCGCGCGCGGTCAACCGCTTCTTCCCGCGCGCGGCGGCTTGCTCCAGCCGCCCCATCGCCTCGGGCTGCGCCATGAGCGCGCCGTACCGGAACTCCACACGCCAGTCGGGCTGTTGCACGTCACCCTCCACTCGTCGCCGCGTCGATCCGACGGTGGCCCAGCATGGCAGAGGGGGCGGTGAGACGCCCGCCCTCCGCGCGCGTTGTCCACGGGGGCGGTGCCGGGGTCAGCGGCGGGTCCAGTCCGGTTGGGCGAAGTCGGCGATGCGGGCGTCGGGGTGGTCCAGCAGGACGACTTCGCGGAACTGCCAGAGCAGGGCGCCGGTCGGCGCGTGGAGGAGCATGGCCGGGCCGAGCCGCATTTGGAGCAGCGGCGGGGCGCCGTTCGGCTGCGTGGCCCAGGCCGGGGTGTCCGGGGCGGCCAGGCGGTCGAGGCGTACCGGATGCACGGAGTGCACCTCACTATTCGGTGCGAGCGTAACCGGCCCCTCGACCGCGGCGACGATCGGCGTGATGGCGAAGCCGGACGTCGCGGGAAAGTCGTCCAACCGCCCGAGCACCGCGTCCTCCGGCAGCACGAGACCGAGTTCCTCGCGCAGCTCGCGCAGACCGGCTTCGACCGGCGTCTCCCCGTCCTCGAACCGCCCGCCGGGGAGCCCCCACTGCCCGGCGTTCCGCCCGCGGTAGGCGCGCTTGATGACGATCACCGACGCGGCCCCGTCGAACTCCGCCACACACAGCACCACCGCGGCCCGACGCAACTCCGCCGTCTCCGGGACCGTCGTATGCCGGAACCCCCCGAGCCGCGCCCGAGCCACCCCGGCGAACTCCGCGACACTGTCCAGCGTGGCCATGGCGGCTCCTCCCGATCGGAGCGCCAGGGTAACGCCGGAAGGCCCAACCGTCGGTGGCGGGTGAGGCGGGACGCGCGGGTGCACGCGCCACGCGGGCACCCGGGTCCTTGGCCGACCTCCACGGCGTCGGGACAATGCGCCGCATGGCACACGCGCGGCGGGACCTGTCCGATGACGGAGGGCTCGCGCCCGAGATCGGGTGGAGTGAACCCGGGTCGTTCGGGTGGGGGGTTTTCCACGAGCGGCATCCTCGGTTGGTCCGGCAGTTACGGGAGGACTTGCCGTTGGGGGCGGGGCAGGCGGAGGCGTTGGACGCGTTGGTGGCGGAGACGTTGGGTGGGGTCGTCGCGCCGATGGGGGCCGATGCCGTGGAGTGGGAGGGGTGGGGGCAGGGACGTTTCGGGCGGCCGTGGCGCGAGGCGTCGTTTCTGTGGGCGGAGAGCTGCTTCTATCGGCGGCTGTTGGAGGCGGTGGGGTACTTCGGCACGGGGGCTTGGCGAGGGGTGGATCCGTTCGGCCCGGCCAAGGAGGCGGAGCTTCAGGGGAGTGTCGTCGACGAGGAACTGGCGGCGCTCGACGGGCTGGGCGACGCGGATGTCGACGAGGCGCAGCGTCGGGACGCGTTGCTGGCGGCCTCGTTGTGGGGGAATCGGGCGGATCTCGGGTTCCTGATGACCGCGGGCGGCGCCGGGGCCTCGGGGGACTCCGCGGGGCACGGCCTCGTCGCGGACGACCGGGCGCAGCTGTGGGCGCATCTGGAGCGTCGGCGCGGGGGGCTGGTGATCGTGGTCGCGGACAACGCCGGGCGGGAGCTGCTGCCGGATCTGGTGCTGGTCGATCACCTGCTGCGCGGCGGGCTCGCGGCGCAGGTCGTGCTGCACGTCAAGCCGCAGCCGTACTACGTGTCGGACGCGACGACCGACGACGTGGTGGCGGCCCTGCGGCGGCTCCGGGGGGCCGGGACGGAGGCGGCGGCGCAGGTGGGGAGGCGGCTGTGGGAGTGCGCCGCGGAGGGGCTGCTGGTGGTCCGGGCCCACCCGTTCGCGTGTGCGCCGTCGGCCTATACCGGGATGCCGGAGGATCTGGCGGCGGAGTTCGCGGGGGCGGCGCTCACGGTGCTGAAGGGGGATCTCAACTACCGGCGGCTGGTGCAGGACCGCCACTGGCCGGCGACGCTGCCGTTCGCGGAGGCGACGGCGTACTTTCCGGGGCCGGTGGCGAGCCTGCGCACGCTGAAGTCGGAGGTGGTCGTCGGGCTGGAGCCCGGAACGGTGCGCCGGATGGATGCGGCCGGCGCACCGTGGCGCACGGCGGGCACGCATGCCCTGGTGCAGTTCCGGAGCTGAGCGGCGGAAGGTACCGCGTCGGCTAGCGGGCCGCGGGTTCGACGTCGTCCGTGCCCGCGGGCTCGGCGTCCTCTTTGCCGGTTCGTCCGGCGTCGTCCGTGTCGGCGGCGGCCGTCTCGCCCTTCAGCGACGCGCGCCGCTGCCGGGGGATGAAGACCGGCGGGATCATCTTCACGAGCCGGGCGTGCGGTGCCTTGGCCGGCACGATGAACAGCGCGAAGGCGAGGAGCACCAGCGCGACGACCGCGTCGAGCCAGTAGTGGTTGGCCGTGACGACGATGACGAACAGCGTCAGCGCCGGGTGCAGCCATATGAGGTGCGCGACGACGCGCCGCTTGCGATCGGCGTGCCGCCACACCGCCCACGTCCCCAGGGCGACGACCACGGCCCAGCCGAAGTGCAGCGAAGGCATGGCCGCGTACTGGTTGGAGATCTTGGCACCGGTCCCCGAGTACGGCGAGTCGCCGAAGATCATGCCGGTGTCCACGAACCCGTACGACGGCATCAGCCGCGGCGGCGCCATCGGGATGACGATCGCGATCACGAGGGCGACCAGGGTCATCACGGAGAGGATGTTGCGGATCCAGGCGTAGCGTTCGCGGTGCCATATCCACAGCCACAGCAGGAAGCCCACCGTGGCCGGCCAGTGCACGTACAGGTAGTACTTGTTGCAGAACTCGATCACCGCATGCGACTGCGCCACCCAGTGCTGGAAAGCGGCCGCGTCGGGCATGCGCAGGTCGGTCTGGATGCGCAGCAGCTCCCGCGCGTTGCGGAACGCCACCGACTCCTGGCCCGTCACCAGGCCGCGGCCGAGCTTGTAGACCCCGAAGATCGCGGCGATCAGCAGCAGCTCCTTGGCGGCGTCGCCCCAGTACCGCCAGTCGACCCGGCGCTTGCGGGCGCTTTCCTCGGCTATGCCGTCCGCCACAGTCCCCGTCCACCTCGCTCGTCGGGCGGCAGTGAATCAGCACGCCCGGAGCGACCCAACCACCGCGAAGACCTTTTCGTGGGATGTTCCCAGCCGGAACATATCGCGTCACGGTGCCAGGACGATCCACGTACGGCCCGGCTGCAGCGTCATTTGCGCGCCGTCGTGCGCGAACGTGGTCGGCGAGGTGTCCGTCGGCTTGCTCCACGTGGCGTGGTACACAAGGCCGTTGCGGTACACGTCGGCGGTCCCGTTGCCGGTGGTCACGGAGAAGACCTCGTTGTCGGCCTGGCCGGCGTTGTGGTCGGTGTACTTGCCGGGAACGACGTCCACATGCTGGACGATCACGTTCGTCGTGGTGTCGCGCTGTCCGCCGTCGGTGACCGCGGGGCGGCCGTCGACCGAGACGAGGTACTTCGCGCCGTCCCACTGGAAGCCGAAGGACGCGGACGGCATGCGCACGGTGGCCGACTCCGCGGCCGTCCCGCCGCTCGGCTGCGCGGGGGCGGCGGCGAAGCGGAGGCCGATGTCGGGGGCGGCCACCGCGTCCGGGAACTTCGCGAAGATGTCGGCGGGCTTGACGAACGTCGGGTCCATGCCGCCGTGGGAGAACAGCGCGCCGGCGTTCAGCGGGGTGACGCTGGTGAGGTCCGCGTCGGCGAGGTCCTTGGTGAGCCCGGTTATCGCGCCGCTGTAGGCGAAGTTCACGTGCCCGTACGCGGCCAGGATCGGGATGTCGGTCTGCCGGGCGCTGCGCACCGGGCCGGTCGTCGGCGGCGCGTGGTTGCTGTCGTAGACCGCCATGAGCCGGGACAGGCCGCCCTCGACCTGGATCGCGTAGACGAGGTCCGCCGAATTGAGGCCCTGCTGCGCGGCCTGCACCCTTGTCCCGACGTTGTCGATCTTGACGGCGAGGATCTTGCCCGCGGGCCGAGCGTCACCGGTGAGCGGGTTGGGCGAGACGGGAGGACCGGGCAGCGTCGTGGGCGGCGGTCCGGAATCGGAGTCGGAATCGACGAGGAAGAACACACCGACACCCACACCGGCCAGGACCAGAACGACCAGCGAGACGAGTACGGCCACGGGTTTCACACGACAACCCTCCGCCCTGAGTCTATGCCTGGGGTGGGGAGGGGCCGTGATCATGGCGTCATGGAGGTGACGGGTGAGGTGAAAGGGAACGATGGGGCGTCGCTTACCCTCGCGGGATGATCTCCGACGTGGATCTCGCCGCACGCATGCGCGAACTTGTCGCGGCCACCGAAGCCGGGTCGTCCCTCCCCGACGCGGCGCGCGCTTTCGTCGAAGCGGTCACCTTCGCCGACGCGGACGCGATCCTCGCCGGGCTCCGCGGCGAGCTTGCCGCGGACTGGATGGCGATGCCGGTGTGGGCACGCAATCCGGCCTTTCGGCTCGCCTGCCTCCAGCGCCCGGACGATCCGGTGCTGCTGCGGGAGGCGGCGGGGGACCTGCTGTCCTTCGGGCCGGACTGGGACGACGCCGCGCATGCGCTCGAACAGCGAGCGGACGAGATCGCGTAGACGCCGACTCCCCCGCCCTTCTCAGTCGGCGGTGGGGAGGGGCTCGCCGAGGGTGCGGGCCAGGTCGGCGGCGAGGAGGCCGGCGGCGTCGATGCCGGCGTCGTACAGGCGGAGGCGTTGCAGGCCCTCGCAGACCGCGAGGAGCCAGAGGCCCTCCTCGGCCGGGTCGCGTTCCGCGGACAACTCGCCGTCGGCGGCCAGGTGTTCGAAGGAGCGGGCGAGGAAGCGGCGGCTCATCGCAAAGTGCTTCTCGAAGTACGCGTGGGCGGGGTGGCCGGGGGCCACGGCTTCGGCGGAGACCGTGGAGAAGAGTTCCATGAGGCCGGGGGTGTCGTCCGCGGCGCGGCGCGCGGTCTCCACGACGGCGCCGAGGCGGGCGTGTTCGTCGGCGGTGTCGGGGGCGCTGCCGACCGTGATCATCAGATAGTCGTGGTGGGTGAGGACCGCGCGGAGCAACTCGTCCTTGTTCTCGAAGTGGTGCAGCAACGTCGAGTGCGAGATGCCGACGGCCTTGGCGATGTCGCGCAGGCTGATGCCGTGGAAGCCGCGGGTGCCGAAGAGGGTCGTCGCGGTGTCGATCACCTGGCGGCGGCGCTCGTGCCCGGTGGCGTAGCCGCGGCGTTCCTGGAGGTCGCGGACGTCGTCGGCGCGCAGGTCGCGGAAGGCGCGGGTGCGGCGGGCGGCTTCCTCCGGCGTCGGGGAGGTGCGCCGGGCCGCGGGAGGCGGGGACGGCGGGGCGGCGAGGAACCGCAGCCGACGCTCCAGGCAGGCGGCGACGTCGATGTCGGACGGGCTGTAGAGCGAAAGGAGTTGCAGGCCTTCCCAGCCGGCGAGGAGGCAGGTGGCGGCGGGGTCGGGGCCGAGGACGGGGCCGAGCTGCCGGAGTATGTCGGCGCGTAGGTCGCGGTAGCGGCGGGCGATCCGCGCGTGTGCCGGGTGGTCGGCTCCGACCGCTTCGCCGGCGAGCGAGGTGAGGCACTCGACGTAGCCGGGGACGGCGGCCTGCCGAAGGGCCTGGGCGACCAGAGCAGCGGAAGCGGCCGGCAGGAGAGGCGCATCGGCGGCCGGCCCGGCGGTAGTCGTGGCCACGCGGTCGCCGACCGGGTCGACGGCGGGCCCGGCGGTCGGCGTCGCCGCTCGGTCGCCGGTCGGGCCCGCGGCGATTCCGCCGGGTGACTGCGCGTTCCGCCGCCACGTGTCCTCCGCTGCCGCCGCGGCCCTCGCCTCGTAGCGGTCGAGCAGCCCGTCGAGCAGTTCTTCCTTCGACGCGAAGTACCGGAGCAGGCCCGGCCGGGAGATCCCGGCGGCTTGTGCGATGTCGTGCACGGATGGCGCGCCGGTGCCGCGTTCGCGGAAGAGCCTGTCGGCGGCGTCGAGGATGCCCTCGCGCCGGGACAACCCCGTCGCGTAGTGCTGTGCGGCCTTCCGAACGCCCATCCCCGGCCCCTCGACGTGCTGTGGCCCCGCAACCTACCAAGCCGGACGAGGGCTCGCCGCTGACCCGGCGCCCCGGAGCCGCTCGGTCGGCGGCGGGAAGATTCCCGCATTCGAGCCCGCCTCGCACCCCGCGAAAGCCCCGCCCACGAATTTCGACCAAGCTGTAGCACTTGGCCTCTGACCTGGGGTAGAAGTATCCGCGGGCAACCCCGCCGCCCGCCCCCGCCGGGATCCGTGCGCCGCTGCGTCGGAGGACCGGTCCCGCACCACGCCACCGCTCCGAAGGGAGATCCGTATGACCGCGCCGCGGCTCGAGAACTTCATCAACGGCGTCTACGTGCCGGCCCTCGACGGCCGCACCAGCGACCTGATCGACCCCGCCACCGAGGAGGTCTTCGGCACCGCCGCGCTGTCGTCCGCCGCCGACGTCGATGCCGCCTACCAGGCGGCCGCCGCGGCGGCCGTGGAGTGGAACCGGTCCACGCCCGCCGCCCGCCAGCTCGCCCTCACCAAGCTCGCGGACGCCGTGGAGCGGCGCGCCGCCGAGTTCGCCGACCTGGAGTCCCGGGAGACCGGCAAGCCGCGCGACACCCTGGAGGCCTGGGACATCGCGACCGCCGTCCGCGACCTGCGGTTCTTCGCGGGCGCGTGCCGGGTGCTGGAAGGCCGCGCGGGCGGCGAGTACCTCGACGGCTTCACGTCGTACGTGCGCCGCGAGCCGATCGGCGTCGTCGGCCAGATCGCGCCGTGGAACTTCCCGCTGCCGATGGCCGTGTGGAAGGCGGGTCCGGCGCTCGCCGCGGGCAACACCGTCGTGCTGAAGCCCGCCGAGTCGACGCCGTCCACCGCGCTCCTGTTCGCCGAGATCGCCGCGGAGTTCCTGCCCGCGGGCGTCCTCAACGTGGTCCTCGGCGACCGCGCCACCGGCGAAGCGGTCGTCGACCACGCGACGCCCGGCATGGTGTCGCTCACCGGCTCGGTGCGCGCGGGACGCCAGGTCGCCGAGGCGGCGGGCCGCCGCCTGCACCGGCTGCACCTCGAACTCGGCGGCAAGGCCCCGGCGATCGTCTTCCCCGACGCCGACCTCGCGGACACCGCGGCGCCGTTGGCGGTCGCCGCGTTCTACCACGGCGGCCAGGACTGCACCGGCGCGACCCGGATGCTTGTCCACGAGAGCGTGTACGACGCGTTCGTCGAGCAGTTCCTGCAGGCGGTCGGCCACATCAAGACCGGCGGCCCGCACGAGAAGGGCGTCTTCTACGGCGCGCTCAGCACCGCCGACCAGCTCGCCACCGTCGAAGGCTTCGTCGCGCGCCTGCCCGGGCACGCGAAGATCCGCACCGGCGGCAAGCGGCTGCCGCGTCCCGGCTACTTCTTCCCGCCGACGGTCGTGACCGACGTGCGCCAGGACGACGAGATCGTGCAGAACGAGGTGTTCGGCCCGGTCGTCACCATCCAGTCCTTCGCCACCGACGACGAGGCCCTCGCCCTGGCGAACGGCACGGCGTACGGCCTCGCCGCCTCGGTCTGGACCAACGACCTCAACCGCGCCCACCGCTTCACCCGGGAGATCTCCGCGGGCTGCGTCTGGGTCAACACCCACCTGCCGCTGGTCTCCGAGATGCCGCAGGGCGGCTTCAACCAGTCCGGCTACGGCAAGGACATGTCGGTCTACTCCATCGAGGAGTACACCCGTGTCAAGCACGTGATGACGTTCCACGGCGGCCGCACGGTCACGCTGGAAGACCTGGCCAACCAAGGCTGATCCCCCGCGGCACCCCGGCCGATCCCCCGCGACCGGCACACCGGCGCCGCACCGGCCTCCGCACCCGAACCGGAACCAACTCCGGTGCGGCGTAAAGGCCGAGGCGGCGCCTTCGCATGTCCGGCCGACCGCAGTTCAGGTAGTCCGCCACAAAGAGCAACAAGATTGACGGGCCGGACACCAGCGTGAAGTCCACCCGCTCCAGCAGCGCAGCTCGGGCTCGCCGCGCGCCGCCGGCATCGCATCCTTGCCGCACATAAGCATCTGGAACAGCACGTACGAGGCGTCGGCGGATGGTCGAAGAGGGGTTCCAGCACCGGCAGCCGGGGAGGCGCGAGCCCCGGCTGCCGGGCGTCCGCGGTGCGGCGGACGGCCCGGCCGATGGCGGTGAGGACACGCAGGTGGGGATGGCGTGCCGGGAATGCCGGACAGCAGCGTGCCGTCGTCCGCTCGCCTGCCACCGCCCGGCCGCGACACGTCGCCGCGGGTGCGCTGCGTCCTTACGAACCGACGAACGGTCGGGCCCGAGGCAACGCCCGGCCGGTGGGCAGGGCTGCGTGCGCCGTTACGTGCGCGGGGTGAACTCCGCGGCGGCCAAGGCCCCGTTGCACGCGTTGCACGTCCAGCGCGGTTCGAGGACACGGCCGCAGGCGCGGTGGGTGATGGTGACGCCGGGGCGGCCGTCGTTCTCGAACCAGCGGGTGGACCAGGCGATGAGGAAGGCGAACGTCGGGAAGAAGTCGTGGCCCTTCGGGGTGAGGCGGTAGCCGAGGCGGCGGCCGCCTTCGCGCAGCGGGGCCTTGGCCAGGATCGCCTGGTCGGTGAGCAGCGCGAGGCGGGCCGTGAGGGTCTGCGGCGCGGCGTCGCGGAGCAGGTCCTGGAAGTCGCCGAAGCGGCGGTGACCCAGGAAGGCGGCGGCGAGCAGCGACGTCGAGGTGCGGTCGGCGAGCACCGCGGCACCGGCGATGGGCTCCGGAGCGCCCGGCGCGCCGTGGTCGGCTGGATCGGCGGGGTCCGCGGAGCCGTCGGCCGGGGCCGCGGCGGGGAGCGCGCCGGTCGCGGCGGCGGAACGGTGGTAGCGGCGGCGTGGGTTGGCCGCGGAGAACGGGATCCGGGTGTCGACCTGCGCGACGGTGTCCCGGGCGCTCAGGCCGATCGCCCCGCACGCGGCGCAGCCGAAGACCGGGTCGGTGACGTGGCCGCAGGCCGCGTGCCGCAGCGCGGCGTGCAGGCGCAGCGGCGAGGCGGGGGCCCAGCGGCGGTCCCATGCGTGCAGCGCGACGTACACGGGCCACAGGTCGACGCCGGCGCCGGTGAGCCGGTATTCGCGGCGCGGCGACGCGGCGCGGTATTCCTCGGCGGCGATCAGGCCGTCCGCGGCCAGGTCGCGCAGCCGGCGGCTGAGCACCGGGTCGGAGATGCCGAGGCGGGCCTTGAGGTCGAGGAACCGGGCCGGGCCTTCGGTGAGCAGGCTGCGCGCGATGAGCAGGTTCCACAGGTCGCCCATGACCAGGAGGCCGTGGCCGAGCGAGGTCGGCTGCTGCTCGGCGGGGGCCCGCGGTCCGGACGGCGGCGAGGGCTGCGGGGGCTGCGGGGGCGAAGACGAGGGCGGGGTCATCGTGCGCAGTATCGCGGGTCGCGGTCCCGGCGGCCGCGACGGCCCCGCCCGGAGCCCGTGGCATTCACTTTCACTCTGGAAGTATTCGCGATCTCGCAGTAGCGTCGCAACAGCACCACGGCACGACGCACCACGGTCGGCCGGCCAGGAGCCGGCCCGGAACCTGCGCTCGGCGGAGGCGTTGATGAGCAATATCCAGGGGAATTCCACGGCGGGACACGCCGTCGACGAGAGCCCGGAGAACCCGTACCTGCTGGGCGTGCACGCTCCGGTCGGGACCGAGATCGTCGCCGACGATCTGGAAGTAATCGGCGAGATCCCGCGCGATCTCAACGGCGTCTACCTGCGCAACGGCCCCAACCGGCGGTTCCCGGCGGGCGGCCGCTACCACTGGTTCGACGGCGACGGCATGATCCACGCCCTGCACCTGGAGAACGGCCGGGCCCGCTACACGAACAAGTGGGTGCGCACCGCCGCGTTCGACGCCGAGACGGCGGCCGGGCGCGGCCTGTGGAGCGGCGTCATGGAGGACCCGAAGGGCAATCCGTTCGGGAACGGCCACGGACTCGGCATCAAGGACTCGTCCAACACCGACGTGGTCTTCTTCAACGGCCGGGTGCTGTCCACGTGGTACCTGTGCGGGACGCCGATGAGCCTCGACCCGCTGTCGCTGCGCACGATCGGCGCGGAGAACTTCCTGGGCACGCTGACCGGCGACTTCATGGCGCACCCGAAGATCGACGAGGCCACCGGCGAACTGTTCTGGTTCGACTACGGCCCCAACCCGCCGTACCTGCGCTACGGCGTCGTCGGGGCCGACGGCGCGGTCGCGCACACCACCGAGATCGACCTGCCCGCCCCGCGGCTGCCGCACGACATGGCGATCACCGAGAACCACGCGATCCTCATGGACCTGCCGCTGATCCAGGACCAGGAGGCCCGCCGCCAGGGCCGCTACCGCATCCACTTCGACCAGGGCCTGCCGTCGCGCTTCGCGGTGCTGCCGCGCCGCGGCGACGGGACGCAGGTGCGCTGGTTCGAGGCCGCACCGGGCTACATCTACCACGTCGTCAACGCGTGGGAGGAAGGCGACGCCATCGTCATGGACGTCTGCCGGGTCAAGGATCCGCAGCACCAGCCGCGGATCGGCCACCCGCTCGCCCGGATGCTGGCCTACCTGCGGCTGGACGCCCAACTGTGGCGCTACCGCTTCGACTTGCGGACCGGTGCCACCCAGGAGGGCCCGCGGGACGACGACAACACCGAGTTCCCGATGGTCGACTCGCGTGTCGTGGGGCGCCGCAACCAGTTCGGGTACGCGGTGCACATCGCCCGCGAGGACACCCTGCTGTTCGACGGCCTCGTGCGCTACGACCTGCACACCGGCGCCCGCCAGGACCACCGCTTCGGCCCCGGCCGCTGGGGCTCCGAAGCGCCGTTCGCGCCGCGCGACGGCGGCACCGCGGAAGACGACGGCTACCTGGTCAGCTTCGTGCACGACGAGCGCGAGAACCGCTCCGAGGTGGTGATCCTGGACGCTGCCGACCTGGCCGCCGGACCCGTCTGCCGCATTCTCCTCCCGCAACGCGTGCCCACCGGATTCCACTCGTGCTGGGTGCGCGCCGACCAACTGGGCCAGGGCCGATGAGACTGCATCCCGAGGCCCGGACCGCCGCCTACACGGACGCCGGCTGGTGGGGCGTGCCGACGTGGGACGCGCTGTTCCGCGCCCGCGTCGCGGAACGCCCGGACGCCGTGGCCGTGGTCGACCCGCCGAACCGCGCCGCGCACCTCGACGGGCCCGCGCGCCGCCTCACGTGGGCGGAACTCGACGCGTACGTCGACCGGCTGGCCTCCGTGCTCCTCGCGCACGGGGTCGGCCGCGACACGACGGTCGGCGTCCAACTGCCGAACTGCGTCGAACTCGCCGCCGTCTACCTCGCGGTGAGCCGGCTGGGCGCCATCGTCACGCCGTTCCCGGTGCAGCACCGGGAGCACGAACTGGGCCTGCTCGGCGGTATCGCCGATGTCGGCGCCTTCGTGACCTCCCGCCGGATCGGTGCGCGCCCCGCCGCACGGGCGGCCCGCGCGACCTACCCGGACACGGTCGCCGTGCTGGCCTTCGGCGACGCCCACGCCGAGGCTTCCGGCGAGGGAACCGGAGCCGACGAGGCGGGCCCTTTCCCGGTCGGCGTGGTCGGCCTGGACGCCGCGTCGGCCGCCGCCGAGCCCGGCGACGGCGCGCTCGGTGCGCACCTCGCGTCGTTCACCGCGCACCCCGGCGACTGCGTCACGGTCTGCTGGACGTCGGGCACCGAAGCCGTGCCCAAGGGCGTGCCCCGGTGCGCCGACGACTGGCATCCGATGGCCCTGGGCAGCGTCGACGAGGCCGCGCTGACCGGGGACGACGTGCTGCTCAACCCGTTCCCGATGGTCAACATGGCGGGCATCGGCGGCATGTTCGTGCCGTGGCTGATGACCGGTGCGGTGCTGGTGCAGCACCATCCGTTCGACCCGGGGGTGTTCTTCGGGCAGATCGCCGCCGAGCAGGCCACGTACACGGTGGTGCCGCCCGCGCTGCTGGCGCTCGCCCTCGGCGAGGCCGGGCCGCCGGTCGCCGCGCTGGCGTCGCTGCGGGTGGTCGGCTCGGGCTCCGCGCCGCTCACCGAGGCGATGACCACCGGCTGGGCGGACCGCTACGGCATCGAGGTCCTGAACTTCTTCGGCTCCAACGAGGGCGCGAGCCTGGTGTCCGGGCCGACCACGGTGCCCGACCGCAGGGACCGGGCCCGGTACTTCCCGCGTTTCGGCGACCCGGACCGCACGTGGGAGAACCGTGCCGCCCGGGGCATGCGCAGCCGCCTGGTCGACCTGGCCACCGGCAAGGAGATCACCGCCACCGACGAGCCCGGCGAACTGCGGCTGCGCGGGCCCGGCGTCTTCGCGGGCTACCTCGGGCGGGACGCACCCGAGGCGTTCGACGACGAAGGCTGGTTCCGGACCGGCGACATCTTCGCGTACGCCGCCGACGCGTCCGGTGCCCCGCGGTACCTGCGGTACGTCGACCGTGCCAAGGACATCGTGGTCCGCGGCGGCATGAACATCTCCGCGGCCGAACTCGAAGGCCACATCCAGGCCCACCCGGCCGTCGCGGAGGCCGCCGTGGTCGCCGTCCCCGACCCGGTGCTCGGCGAACGCGCCTGCGCGGTCGTGGTGCCCAAGCCGGGCACGGACATCGTCTTGGACGACCTCGTGCGGTTCCTGCGCGACCGGCACATCGCGACGTACAAGCTCCCCGAACGCCTCGCCACCGTGGACGCGCTGCCGCGCAACCCGGTCGGGAAGGTGCGCAAAGCCGAACTGCGCGACCGGTTGCGCGACTCGGCCGGACAACCGGCGTCGCCGTCACCGGACGCCCCCGCCGCGGCGGGCCGCCCCGAGGAGGGATCGTGACGGCGTACATCCTGGGCGGCGCCCAGACCGACTTCGCCCGCAACTGGGCCAAGGAAGGCCTGGGCCTGGTCGACCTGATCCGCGAGGCCGCCGAGGGCGCGTTGGCAGACGCGGACGTGGACCCCGCCGACGTCGATGTCGTGCACGTCGGCAACCACGCGGGCGAACTCTTCGCCGGGCAGTCGCAGTTGGGCGGCCTGACCGCGTCGGCGGTCCCGGCGCTGGCGGGTCTGCCGGCGAGCCGGCACGAGGCGGCGTGCGCGTCCGGCAGCATCGCCGTGCTCGCCGCGGACGCCGAGATCGCCGCGGGCCGCTACGACCTGGCGCTCGTCGTCGGCGTCGAGATCATGCGCAACGTCCCCGCGGATCGGGCCGCCGCCAACCTGGGCAGCGCGGCCTGGGCGGGCCGCGAGGCCGTCGGTGCGACGTTCCCGTGGCCCGCACTGTTCGCCGAGGTGGCGGAAGCGTACGACGAACGCTGGGGCCTCGATGCCGCCCACTTGGGTGCCATCGCCCGTACCGCGTTCGCCAACGCCGAGCGCAACCCGCTCGCGCAGGCCCGCGACTGGCGGTTCGAGCCCGCCGCGTTCACCGCCGACGACGCCGCGAACCCGCTCGTCGAAGGCCGCCTGCGGCGTACCGACTGCGGGCGCATCACCGACGGCGCCGCGGCCGTGCTGCTCGCGTCGCCGCGGCACGCCGCCGCGTGGGCGGCCGACCGCGGCCGCAGCCTCGCCGACCTGCCCTGCCTCACCGGCTTCGGACACCGCACCGACAGCCTCCTGCTCGCCGACAAGCTCGCCCGCCGCAACCCCGGCGGCGTGATGTTCCCGCACCTGGCCGGCGCGGTGTCCGACGCCTACGTGCGGGCCGGGCTGCGCGGCCCCGCGGACATCGACGTCGCCGAGCTGCACGACTGCTTCACCATCACCGCGCTGGTCGCGTACGAGCACCTCGGCCTGGCCGGGCCCGGCGAAGGCGGCCGCCTGGTCGAGGACGGCGTGTTCGCGCCCGGCGGCGCGTTCCCCGTCAACCCCGGCGGCGGGCTGCTCGCCCTCGGCCACCCGGTCGGCGCCACCGGGGTGCGCATGCTCCTGGACGCGTCCCGGCAGGTCGCCGGCACCGCCGGTACCGCCCAGGTCGACGGGGCGCGCACCGCGCTCACGCTCAACGTGGGCGGGTCGTTCACCACCGCGGTCGCCACCGTGGTCACCCGAGGAGGAGACGCGTGACCGACCGATCCGGGCCGGACGACGCCTACCTGCTGAGCTACGTCCGTACGCCGCGCGGCAAGGCCTCCCCCCGCGGCGGACTTGCCTCCGTGACTCCGCTGGACCTGGTCCGCGGCCTCCTCGACGCGCTCGCGGCCCGCACCGGGCTCGACCCCGCGCGGGTCGACGACGTGATCCTGGGCAGCGCGGGCCAAGTCGACGAACAGGGCGCCAACCTCGCCCGCACCGCGGTGCTCCTGGCCGGCTGGCCGCACGGCATCCCCGGGCAGACCGTCAACCGCTTCTGCGCGTCCGGCATCGACGCGGTGGCCACCGCGGCCGCTCTCGTGCGGTCCGGGCAGGCCGATCTGGTGGTCGCGGGCGGGGTCGAATCCAGTTCGCGCGTGCCGATGTTCGCCGACCGGGGCCCGCTGTGGACGGACGCCGCGGTGATCGACGGCGTCGGCAGCGTGCACATGGGCATCGCCGCGGACGTCGTCGCCACCGAGGACGGGCGCGAACGCGCCGAACTCGACGCCTACGGCGTCCGCACCCAGCAGCGCGCCGCCCGCGCCTGGGCCGAAGGCCGCTTCTCGGCGGGCGTCATGCCCGTCGCGGCACCGGACGGCACGATCCTGCTCGACCACGACGAACACGTGCGGCCGAGCGCCACCTACGAGCAACTGGCCGCGCTCGAACCGGCATTCGCCGAACTGGGCGCCACCGGCCAGGACGCCCTCGCCCAACGTCACCTGCCGCACCTCAAGGAGATCCGCCACTTGCACACCCGCGGCACCTCGCCCTCCGTCGCCGACGCCGCCTGCCTCACGCTCATCGGCAACCGGCAGTCCGCCGAGCGCCTCGGGCTCACCCCGCGCGCCCGGATCGCCGCCTCGGCGTCCGCCGCCACCGACCCGGTGCGCATGCTGCTGGCCGGCCAGACCGCCGTGGTGCGCGCGCTGCAACGCGCCGGGCTGCACCCGGGCGACCTCGACGTCGTCGAGTACGCCGAGGCCTTCGCCGCGCTGTGCCTGCGCATCCAGGACGACCTGGACTTCGGCGACGACCGGTTCAACGTCAACGGCGGCACCATCGCGATGGGCCACGCCTTCGGCGCCACCGGCGCCATCCTCGTCGGCGCGTGCGCCGACGAACTGGCCCGCTCCGGAGGCCGCTTCGGCACCGCCGCGGTCAGCGGCGCGGCCGGGCTCGGCAGCGCGGTCGTCCTCGAGGCGGTGGCGTCGTGAAGCTGTCGGTTTCCCTCGGCCTGTGGCAGGACCGCCCGGCCGGCGAGTCCCTGGCCACCGCGGAAGCCGCCGAGCGCCACGGCTACGGCGAACTGTGGATCGGCGAGATGGCGACCTACGACGCCTTCGCCCTCGCCATGGCCGCTGCCGCGCGTACGACCCGCATCCCGCTGACCGTGGGACCGCTCGCGGTGACCGTGCGCGACCCCGCGACGATCGCCATGGGCGCGGCGTCGGTGGCCGACCTCACCGGACGGCCGGTCGGCGTCGCGCTCGGCACGTCGTCCACCGTCGTGGTCGAGGACTGGCACGGCCGCTCCCGCGCCCGCGCCGCCCGAGCGCTGGCCGAGTCTGCCGACGCCGTCAGCACGCTGCTCTCCGGCGGCCGCGCCGACCTGGACGGCGAAGTGCTGCGCTGCCGCGGCTTCCGGCTGCGCCTGCCCGCCACCACCGGCCCGCTGACCGTCGCCGCGTTCGGTCCCGCGGCGCTGCGCACCGCGGCCCGGTACGCCGACCGGCTCGTCCTCAACCTCGTCACCGCGGACACCGCCGCGGACCTGATCGCCGACCTGCGGAAGGCCGCCGACAAGGCCGGGCGCCCCCGCCCCGACGTCGCGGTCTGGGTCTGCACGGCCCTCGCCGGTGACCCGGCGGGCGTCGAGCAGCTGCGCCGCGGCGTCGTCCCCTACCTCGCGGCACCCGGCTACGCGGACATGTTCACCCGGGCCGGCTTCGGCGACGTGGTGGCCTACGCCCGCACCGCACCGCACCCGCGCGACCTGCTGGCCGCCGTACCGCGCGAACTCGTCGACGTCGTGGCCGTCACCACCGACCCGGCACGCCGCCTCGCGGACTACGCGGCCGCGGGCGCGGACGAGTTCGTGGCGGTCCCGGCGTCGACGGACGCGGACCCGGGCGGCGGGGCGACCCTGGCGGCGCTGCGGGAGGCCGCCGTCGAAACCGCTGTCACACCCCCACGGACGTAGCGATCAGGCAGCGAGCCGCGGCCCACCGCAGGGGTCCACGGGTCACTCGCGGACAGCCGACGGGTGCCTGGCCGAACCGCGGCAGCCGCGGGGTGCGGCCGGCCCGTCACGACGTCAGACGCCCGGCCCCCACGCCGCCCCCGCATACGTCTCCCGCAGCCGGTACTTCAGCACCTTCCGCAGCGTGTCGTTGCGGGGCAGGGCGTCCACGACCTCCAGCTGCTCGGGGATCTTCTGGAGCATCAGCCCGGCGGCGCGCAAATGGGCGACCATGCCGTCGAGTTCGAGATCGGCTTCGCCTGCGGCCCGTTCGACGACTGCGCACACCCGCTCCCCGCGTTCCGGATCAGGAAGGCCGATCACCGCCACGTCCGCGACCGCGGGGTGCGTGAACAGCAGGTCCTCGATCTCGCGGGCCGAGATGTTCTCGCCCTTCCGGATGATGATGTCCTTGAGCCGCCCGGTCAGCGCCAGATGCCCGTCGGGCCGCAGCATGCCCAGGTCTCCGGTGCGGTAGAACCCGTCGGCGTCGAACGCCTCGGCGTTGAGTGCCGGGTCGGTGTAGCCGCGGAAGACGATCGGTCCGCGCAGCCGCACTTCGCCTTCCTCGCCGGGCGCGGCGAGGCTGCCGTCGGCGCGGACGATCCGCACGTCCAGCCCGGGTGCCGGGGCGCCTTCGCTGTGCGTGAGCTGGTCTTCGGTGTCGGTCGGCGCGCCCTGGCAAATCTGCGGCACTTCGGTCATGCCGTAGCCATGGCACAGCACCGCGCCCAGTTCCTCGCGTACTTCGCGGAACAGCTCGGGCGGCTTGGGCGCGCCCCCGCCGGAGACGATCCGCAGCGACGGGATGATGCGTTCGCCCGGCTGCTTGCGCTGTTCGGCGAGGAAAGCCAGGTAGAAGGCAGTGGACCCGCCGACCATGGTGACGCCGAGCCGACGGTAGACCGGGATGGCGGTGGCCGGGTCGAAGAACTCCACGACCACGGCCGGGAATCCGGTCATGAGCACGGTGTTGAGGTAGTTCGGCCCGGCGATGTGGGCGTAGGGGAAGGCCATCGAGCCGACGTCCGAAGGCGTCATGGCCAACGCGGCTGCGAGCGCTTCGCCTCCGGCCAGCAGCGTGCCGTCGGTGTGCCGGACACCCTTCGGGTCCGACGTGGTCCCCGACGTGTAGTACAGCCACCGCACGTCGCCACCGTCGACCGGCGCGGGCGGAAGCGCTGCGGGGGCGCCGTCGGGGAGGGTGTCGTACGCGGCCATGACACGCGGCGGTTCGGCCATCTCGGCGGCCAGGGCCGCACCCATCGCGCCGAAGTCGAAGCCGCGCCACGTCCCCGGCGTCAGGAACACCTCCGCGCGCGTCTGCCGCAGGCAGAAGCCGACTTCCTTCTCCCGGTAGAACGGGATGACCGGGTTCTGCACGGCCCCGAGCCGCGCCAACGCCAGCGACACGACGACCGATTCGATACGCGTCGGCAGCTGCCACGTCACGCGCGTCCCGGCGCCGATCCCGAGCGCGTGGTAGCCGGCCGCCACCCGCTCCGCCCAGTCGCGGATCTGCCGGAACGTGAACACCCGGTCGTCCGGATCGAGCAGCATCGGCACGTCCGGCGACGCCGCGGCCCGCCTCTCCACGAGGTCCCACAGCGTCGCCGCGCCGGTGATGCGCGGATGCGGGCGGCTGGCACCGCCGACGGTGCGCGGTTGCTCTGCCAAGGCTCCCCCTCGGACGGAAGACGCCGGTCTGCTCGCCGGCCGGACGCGGGCCGTCCGGCCGCACGCAATCACAGTTGCGACACTGACGCAACTAATAGTGCGGTGACGAGTTCCTCACATCCGCCCGCCGCCGACGTCAGCGCACGCCCCTCATGACCGAAGCCACCACCAACAGCGCCCCGAACGGCGTCAGCCGCTCATCGCCTCCACACGCACCTCCGGGGCCGCCGTGCCGCCCGGCCGGATCGTCTCCGCCGGCGGGTTCGCCGTGCGGCGGGCCCACAAGTAGTAGAGCGCCGCGGTGAACAGCAGGCCGACGATCCAGGAGATGTCCGCGCCGTCCAGTTTCTTGGTGATGGCGCCGGTGTAGAGCTTGGTGGCCAGGAACGGGATCTGGACGGCGACGCCGAGGACGTAGCAGGTCAGGGCGGTGACGTTCCACTTGCCGTAGCGGCCGTCGGGGTCGTACAGGGCGGGGATGTCGACGCGTTCGCGGGAGATGACGTAGTAGTCGACGAGGTTGATGGCGCTCCACGGGGTGAAGACCGTCAGGAGCAGCAGGACGAAGTTCTTGAAGTTGCTGAGGAAGTCCGCGCTCGCGGCCATGGCGATGACGACGGAGACCGCGGTGAAGCCGAGGATGTAGGCGACGCGGGCGGCTTGGGTGATCCGCGAACGGCCGTTGACGGCGGTCACGATCGTGAGTACGGACATGAAGCCGCCGTAGGCGTTCAGGCAGTTGACGGTCAGCTTGCCGACCACGATGACCAGGTAGATGAGGAACGCGAGGAACGCCGGGCCGGCCAGGTCGCCCAGGAAGCCGACCTGGTCGGGGAGGAACGCATCTCCTGCGACGGCCGCGGTGAGGGCGCCGAGGGTCATGGCGATCTGCGATCCGATCACCGAGCCGGAGAACGTGGACCAGAAGGTCGCGCGGTCGCTCGTCTCGCGCGGCAGGTAGCGGGAGTAGTCGGCGACGTACGGGCCGAAGGTGAGCTGCCAGCCGGCGCCGAGGCCGACCGCGAGCAGGAAGGTCGCGGCGTCGAAGCCCTTCTCGCCGACGTGTGCGCTCACGTCGTACTGCGTGAACAGGCGGATCAGCAGGTAGCCGAGGCCGAGGATGCCGACGACGGTCGCAACGCGCCCCGCGAGGTGGATGAGCCGGTAGCCGAGCACCGCCACCACCGCGGTCAGGGCGCCGAAGATGAGGATGCCGACCTTCGTGTTGTCGATGTGCAGCATTTCGCACACCGTCTGCCCGGCCAGGACCGTGCCGGTCGCGGCGAACCCGAGGTACATCAGGATCACCATGAGCAGCGGCAGGGCCGCCCCGTACACGCCGAACTGGGCTCGGCTGGAGATCATCTGCGGGACGCCGAGCCGCGGCCCCTGGGCCGAGTGCAGCGCCATGACGACGCCGCCGAGCACGTTGCCGATGAGCAGCGCGATGATCGCCCACAGCGCGTCCGCGCCGAAGACCACCGCGAGGGCGCCGTCGACGATGGCGGTGATCTGCATGTTGGCGCCGAACCACAGGGTGAACTGGCTGCGCGGCGTGCCGTGCCGCTCGTCGTCCGGGATCACCTCGATGGTCCGGTGTTCCAGCGCGAGACGGCCCCCGGGGGCTTCCGGTTCGGTCGGCATTGAACTCCCCAGGCAGAGCGGCGGTCACGCCGGGATCGGGTCTGACCCGCCGAATCTGGCATGGATCTGAACATGCATCAAGAGTTTGAATGAATAATTTCATCCATCGTGCACCAGTCGACCCTCGCGTCACAGCCGTGTCGCATCGCCCACAAGCCCGAAGGCTGAAGGCTGAGCCCCGGCCCCGGCCCGCCCGACCCCGACTCGCCCGGCCCCGAGCCCCGCTACGCGCCCCGCACAGACCCCCACCGAGACCGCTGTCAGACCCACCCCGCCCTACTCCTCCCGCGTCAACGCCTCCGCCGGCTCCGGGCTCGGCATCAGTGGTCCGATGCCGTTCACCGCCGCCGGGGTGACGTGCTGGACCAGGCGCGCCGAGTCGGGTGTCGGGTCGTCTGCGCCGCCCCCGCCGCCCGACAGGTTCAGGTCGATGGCATACACGGGCTGGATGACGTCCTGCTCCTCCAGGCGGCCCAGCTCCAGGTAGCCGAGCCGGACGTCCTCGACGGTGTAGGTGCCGCCGAAGAACGGTCCCCAAAAGGTGTCCAGCTCGCCCAGCACGTCGTCCAGGCCTCGCCAGCCGCTCACCGGCTCGCGGACGCCGGAGATGCGCCGGGCGGTGCGCTCGAAGCCGGTGGGGACCAGGTCCGGTCCGAGGTACATCACCACGTTGCCGCCTTGTCCGACGAAGCTCAGCCCGTCGAGCTGCCGCGTGAGGACCACGCCGAGGTCGACGACCCGCTCGTCCTCGGGCGGCTGACCGCTTTCGGCGGCGGACACGCACAACCGGGTCACCCGGAACGGAGCGAACTGGTCCTCGCCGAACAGCCCGAGGAAGCCCGCCTGCTGCACGGCGGCGTTGATCGCGTCGTCGTCGCCCGTGTCCATGTTCGCCGTACCGTCGTCCACCAACCAGCGGGCGGTGTCGACGAAGCGCACGGCGCGGGAGGGTTGGAAGACGGTGCAGAGAAACGGCTCCTGCTCCATCTCGAACAGCGGTCCGTCCTCGGCGAACGCCGCGGGATCCGCTTCCGACATCCCGGCCTGCCGGACCAACTCCACGATGTCGTCGAGCGGTTCGACCGACGTGTCCACGTCGTAGATGTTCGCCTCGGCCCCGAACGACAGCCACAGCTGCTGAAGCGCCACCAAGTCCAGCATCGCGGTCGACCTCCGATCTTCTCCCCCCACCGTCGCCAGATCTCCCCCTGTCGCCGCTACCTGCGCCACTTCGACGCGAGGAAACGGGAGGACACCGGCCCGGCATCGCGTTCCGCCAACGTCCCGCGGTCGCGCCGGAACCGGGCTTCGTCCAGGGTCCCGCCGCAGGCGATTGCGACGGGCCGGTTGACGTCGGATCCCGAGCGCGCGAACGCCGAGTCCAGCCAGGCCGTGCCCACCGGCGTCCCCCGCGATACGGCGACGGCGAAGTCCGCGCCGCGCTCGGTGTTGATGCCCGGGAAGCCGTGGTCGACGAACGCGCACACCATGCACGGCCCCTGGTTCGGGTGCGCGGGATCGCCGCTGGTCGGCGTGGACCAGACCCGGACCACGCTCTCGGGAACCGGGGAGGTCACCGCACCGCAGAGGTCCAGCACCAGCCAGCGCAGCTTGTTCACACCCAGCCGCATGTTGGCGTAATACGCCCGGCAGCCGAAGTGATCGGACGCGAACGACGCGGCCTCCTCCTGCGCACCGTGCCCCGCGAAGTACACGAGGTGCACGCCGTCGACGGCGACGAGCGAGTTCCCCGAGGGGTTCACCGCGGGGTGCTCGAAGTCGCTGGCCCAGGCGTTGGCGTTCCCCCAGCGGAACGCCTCCGCGTGCCCGGACTTCGCCATCCGGTCCGCGAACGCGACCGCCACGCGCTTGGTGGCGGGCAGCGCCGCGAAACCGCATTCGGTGCCCGGGACCGGGGCGACGCTGTTCCACTCGACGCCGTACTCGACCGAGGTGAAGTCGGCCATGGCTCAACCGCCCCTCTCCCCGAGAAGGCCCCCGAGCAGATCCCCCGAGATGATCCCGCGAGGTTCCCGAGAAGACTCCCCGGGAACTCCCCGGGAACGCGCGGCCCGACCGCCTCAGAACACGATCGTCCACCCCTCCCGCCGCGCCTGGTCCTCCGTGTACGTGACGCCGTGCACCTTGAGTCCGGACGGGTCGAGGAGGGTGATCGCGCCGCCCCGGTTGCCCAGTTGGAACGACGGAGTCCCGGGCACGGCGAGCGTCGCGCCGGGTGTGAGGGTCGTCGCCGGCAGCGGCAGCGTGGTCTTGTTGCGGTCCGCCAGCAGCCAGCCGCCGAGGTCGACCGGATCCGGTGAGGCGTTGACCAGCGTGACGGACTCCGCCTCCGGTGCCGGGCCGACCGGGTTGGCGAGCGCCGCGACGATCCGCATCGGCTCCAGGCCCGCCCCGGGCACCGGAGGCGCGTCGAGGGAGTGGCCGGTGGTGTCGTCGGTGTGCCATGCCTGCGACTGGAAGGCCAGGAAGACGGCCACCCAGCGGGCGTCGGGCAGGCGGATGAGCAGGCCGCCGTCCTGCCACACGCCGTCGTCGTCGCGGAAGTCCGCGCTGTTGCCCTGGTTCATGTGGACGTCGTGGACGCCGTTGCCGGGCAGGAAGCCGAACACCTTGTCGGGCTTCTGCGGTTCCGGTCCGAAGCGCTGGCCGAACACGTACACCGCGGCGCCGGCGTCGCCGATCGCGCGCTGGACGTAGTGGTCCAGCAGGTCGGCCAAGTCGTTGTCCTCCCCCGGCACATCCGGGGGCAGCGGCCGCGCGGCCGCCGGGTCGAACAGGTTCGCGCGGATGTAGTCGAGCGCGGCCCCGCCTGCCTGCGAGTCCAGCGCCGTCCACCCGCTGCCCGCCGCCGGGAGCGACGCGGTCAGCGGGTGCCGGAAGTCCTCGTCCACCACGAACAGGAGTTCGGACGGACTCTCTTGGGACAGCACGTTGACCGCGGCCCGGTAGGCCGTGCCCGCGTCGTCGGCGAGATGGATCTGGTAGTGCGGCGTCCCCACGGCGCCCTCGCGCACGCGCGCCACCGCGCGGGCGGCGAGCACCCCGTAGTCCTTCAATGTCATGACCGGCACCCCTCCCGGGACCGAGCGGGCAGGCGGCACTTGTTGCCTTCCCTGATCGAATACCCCGTGCGCCGCGCCCCGCACCCGAAGGCCGACCACGTGGACGGCGGTGCCGGAACTCCCGAAGCAGGCCGCGCACAAGTTCGTTTAGGCCGTTCGGCCCACGATCGGCCCCGGACCGGCGCAGCAGTAGTGGACCTTCGTTGCGAACAACCGCATAGTCGGCTTATGCCGCCGAACGCGACACCGCCTGACCAGCCTCCACAACCCGGACAACCCGAGCAGCCGAACGAGCCGGGAACTCCGGGAACTCCGGGAACTCCGGGGACACCGGACAAGCACACGGAGTACCGGCCGGACCCTCAGCCCCCCGCCGACCCGCCGAGCGCCCGCGAACAGCGCCGCCGCGAGCGCGGCCAGTGGGAGCTTCGCGAAGCGATCCGCTCCCGCATCATCGAACTCGAAGCGCTCCTCGCCGCCAAGACGACGGGACGCCGGCTCTCGCAAGCCCACCAGGTCATGGCCGATCAGGCCTTCGCGTCCCTCGAGGAGGCGAAGAGCGCGCTCCGGCACCAGCACCGTCGCCCCGCCGCGCACATCGCGGTCGCGCAGACCCAGATGGACGTGGCGAACGTCCTGCTGCTCCGGCTGTCCGAGCTGGACGAGGTCGAGGTGCAGCTCCCCGGCATCGCGGCGTTCGTCAAGGAGCACCTGCCGCTGGGCGACGAACGCCGGACACACGTGGACGAGATCCTCCTGTCCGTCCGCTCCGGGACGCCGCTGGACGAGGGGCAGCGCGAAGTCCTCCTCGACGCCTCGACCGTGGCGCACCAAGTGCACCTGAAGGAGAAGCTGCGGGTCCGCAGCTTCGCGCAGATCGTGTTCGGCGTCGCCGCGGTACTCGCCGTCATCGCGGGTCTGATCGCGGTCGCGGGCGCGTCCTCGCCCGGCACGGTGCCGCTGTGCTTCAACCCCGCCACCGGCATCATCTGTGCCACGGCCAGCGCCCCCGCCGCCCCGCAGGGCCCGGAGAACACCAAGAGCCTCGACGAGATGTACGCCGCCGTCGCGTCGCAGTGGGACTACCCGGTGGTGGAACTCGTCGGCCTGGTAGCGGCCGCGGTGGCCGCGGCCGCGTCGCTGCGGCGCATCCGCGGCACGTCGACCCCCTACAACGTGCCCGTCGCGCTGGCCCTGCTGAAGCTCCCGACCGGCGCGCTCACCGCCGTCCTCGGACTGCTGCTCATGCGCGGCGAGTTCATCCCGGGTCTGAGCGCCCTGGACTCGTCGGCGCAGATCATCGCGTGGGCGGTCATCTTCGGCTATGCCCAGCAGTTGTTCACCCGCTTCGTGGACAACCAGGCCCAGGTCGTCCTCAACTCGGTGGGCGGCCCGACCGCCAACCCCGGCAAGACGCCCCACAACCCGCCCGCCCCGACGCAGGGCTGACGCCATGGACGAGAAACCCAGGCGGCATCCGGGACCGGTCTCGCGCACCGGCGTCCTGGTGGCACTGACGCTCCTCGCGTGGGGAGGGCTGCTGCCCGCGGCCTTCGCCGACGATGTCATCGCGCCGACGTATCCCCCGGCGCCGGGGGCGACGTCCTGCTGCTACACCCCCGCCCCGACGACCGCGCCGACGAACCCGGCCTACACCACCCCGCGCGCGACCCGGCCGCCCACGCGCCCGCCGCGTTCGCAGGCTCCCTCACGCAGCGGCGTGCCAACCGCCCCGGGTGCCGGCGGGCGCGCGGTGCTCGTTCTGGAGCCCCGGAGCGGACGTCCCGGAACCTCGGTGACGGTCACCGGCTCGGCCTTCGTGGCGTGCGCCCCCGAAAACCGGGTCGACTTCCTGTGGGACGGTGCCGGAATCGATCCCTTCCGGGTGGCCGTTGCCGCGAACGGCGGCTTCCACACCCGGCTGACCGTACCCCGGAGCGCCGCAAAAGGCAGTCACTCGCTACGCGTGCAGTGCGGCCAAAAGGCCTACGCTGCCGCCGCCTTCGAGGTGACCGCGGAGAGCTCGACCGCCGCCTCGGCACCGGGCGTGGTCGGCACCGGCGGCGGGGGCACCGGCTTGCTGATCGGGGGGCTGGGCGCCGCCGGACTCCTGGCCGCCGCGCTGGTCGCGTACCTGGGCTTCTTCCGCCTCCGGCGCGGACCGCGGTGGGCCCGCACCCACGTCCACGCCGTCATGCGCCCGGGCTTCGCGCCGGACGGCGTCCAGGACGTCGACGACCCGCCCGGCCGGAGCCGGACGGTACGGCTGGAACCCCGTCCGGACCCCGGCGACCACACCATCGAGGAGAAGGACCGATGACCACCGCTCCCCCGCAGCCCGCGTCCGTGCGCGACCTGCTGTTCGGCGACGACGGCGCGTCGGCCGCGCAGGCCTTGGCCGACGCGGCACGCGAGCACGAAGTCGCCGCCATGCTCACCCACGGCGCCGGCACGCTGACGGATTCCGCGGGCCACGTCGTCGAGCAGGAAGTCGCCTCGGTGGTCGACGGCTTCCTGAGCCTGGACCTGCTCGACCTCGCGGTGGCCGGATGGCGCAAGCACCGCTCGCTGGCCGAGGCCGCCCGGCGCACTCGCCAGGACCCGGGCGCCGAGGAAGTCGTCGCGCTGGCGACCCACAAGGTCACCTCCACGCACCGCCCCAGCGTCGACCTGACCGTCGACGGCGCCCGGGTCGGCACCGTGGAACTCTGCCTCACCGTCGCCTTCGACATCCGCGGCATGGTCGCGGTCGTCCGCGACGCCCGCTTGATGTCGCTGCAATGCGGGACGTGCACGACCACCGGGACGCTGGCGATGGAAGAGGCGGTCGTCGCCAGCCGCCGGTGCGCCGTGGACCTCCCCGGCCGCCTGCGGCTGAGGTCCGGCGTGCCGCTGCTCCCGCCACCCGACGCGTCCCCGCCCGGCACGGCCGGGCCCGCAGGGCCGCCACGACCCCCGACCGCGCCTCCGCCGGCCCCACCGACCGCACCTCCGGCTCCGCCGTCTTCCGGCCCGGCCTAGTTCGAGGCCGCCGGTCACGCGGGCCGTTCGTCCTCCGGGATCCGCACGAGGATCGTCGCGCGCTTCTCGGCCGGTGTGGCGCCCTGCCGGGAAGCCCACGGTTCGTCGGAGCGCATCCAGGCGGGCAGGCCGGGCGGCAGGTCGGCTTCGGGGATGACGGCGAGGTCGGCCGGGGTCAGGTCGCTGCCGTAGCGGACGAGCGGGGTGGGGGTGTCCGGGTTCGGGACGGCACCGGCGAGGGCGTCGAGGGCGGCGTTCCAGTCCGCGAGCATCTTGGCCATCGCCTGGGCGCGGTCGGTGCCGGAGGCGGCGGCGCTGTCCGGGTAGGTCGGGTGGATGATGTGCCGGTACGCACCGGTGTAGGAAGTACCGTGCGGCGAAGTCGACTTCCAGGCCTGGTAGGCCGTGTCGGCGAGGGACCCCAGCGCGACGACCACGTGGATGTCGTTGTCGGCCATGACGGCGTCGAGCCAGGCGTTGCGGTAGTCGGCAATGGCCTGGTCGTGGGCGTGCGCGTTGCCGCCGTGCTGGCCGTACACGCTGTAGAGGTACGTGTTGACCATCGTGTAGCCGGCGGTCACCCCGAGCTTGGCCAGGAACCCCTGGATGCGCCGTCCGGCGGTGCCGACGAGGATCCGCCGGGCGATGGCCTCGTGGGCCGCGGGATCCTGGCCGATCACCAGCACCTTCGCGGTGCCGTCGAGCCGCCCGCGGTGGAAGACCGGCCCCCACTCGGTGCGGAAGTCGCCGCTGGGGTAGGTCTCGTCGCCGGGGTGGCGGCGGACCAGCGAAGCGTAGGGCTCGCGGCCGTAGCCGGGGTCGAAGTCGTGCACCGGGGCTCCTGTTGTTGCGTGGTGTCCTTCGAATGGGCGCTTGGGGTGCGGCCGGGTCGCGTGACAGCCTTTCCCTCGCGGGCAAGCACGTCCAGCACGACTGGCTGGGCAACGTCACCGCGCCGTTCCACATGACCAAGGGCGGCTACGTCGTCACCAGCCGCCAGGGCAAGGTCCACCAGGAGTTCGGCAAGGCCTACCCGGACTGGCGCAAGCACACCAAGGCCGCCGACACGGCCAGGTCCGCGCGGCGTGCGCGGACCTGAACTCGGTGTCCCGGCACGGTCGGACCTCGGCGAGGTCAGACCTTGGCCGGCATGGACTTGGCGACGATCAGCTTCTGGCCGATGTTGATGAGGTCCTTGTTGGGAATCTTGTTCCAGGTGACGAGCTGCGGGACCGTGGTGCCGAACCGCAGGGCGATGGCCGACAGCGTGTCGCCGGACTTCACCGTGTAGATCGTCTCGTGCGGGGCGTCGGATTCGTCGACGATGAGCACCTGGCCGATGTTGATGAGGTCCGGATCTGGAATTTTGTTCCATTTCACGAGTTCCTCGACGGTGGTGCCGAACCTGCCGGCGATCGCGAAGAGCGTGTCGCCGGACTTCACGGTGTATCGGGTGACATTCATTGTTGTGGTCATATTTGTCGCCCTACCCCGACTTCCGACGTGCGACGACCCTGCGCCGGTTTTACCGTGGCAGTGAGGGACGATGACCGGTCCGTGCGGGCAATCCCGGGCGGGGGGTGCGGACTTGCCCCTCGACACGCCAAGCATTTTGAGGAGTGACAGTCATGCCTGTCACGCTGCCCCCAGACCTTCACAGCCTGATCATCGACGGGTTCGGCGACCACGACACCGATGTCGGTGCGGCGTTCGACAACAGCTCGGAAGACGAGCAGCAGAAGATCCACGAGCAGGTGGTCGCCGCCGCCGTCGGCGCGGAAATCATCGAGGAGCAAGGCAAGTTCTGCGCGGTCACGATCATCGCCCACTCGGACCGGGTGGACAACGCGGCCTCGGCCGACGAAGCGCGCGCGGACGAGCTGGACATCAGCGTCCAGCGCGGCGACAACGCGGTCACCTGGCTCTTCGAGAAGATCCAGGGACTCCTGGAGGCGGCCGGGGCACCGGTCCCGCAGACGCAGGACGACCTGCAGTCCGTCAACATCTTCCGGGTCGCCGCCGGCGCGGCGCACCTGGTGGTGACCAATCCCGTCTCCGACGACGATCGCCGGCAGAACCGCCGGGTGGAGTTCGCGGTGGCGTCGTTCGCACCGGTCCCGGCGCCGGTCCTGTGACACCGGGGCGGCGGTGCGCCGCTTCCGGCGCCCGGCACAGGGGGCCCACGCGCCATCAGGACGCCGGACCACTTCTTTTGATCACGTCCCGATAACGGGACCGAACCACGAGGTCGAACACTTAGCCGGGGAACAAAAGTTACCTAACGTCCAAAAAAGGAAATATCGGGTGGCCGAGCGGCCGCGATTGGCAACGAACCGGCCACGACTCGCCGGAATGAGGTTTATTCGCGGCCTTTGGCACCCCGCCTGACAGCCCCTAACGTCGCACCTCGTTCCGGCCGCGGCACCCGCCGCTCCCGGCCGGAATGCCTGCTCGTCCGACGGCAGTGCCCGCTCGCCACAAGCAAGGAGATGCGCGGCTTGGCTGTCCGCAACGCCAGACCTCCGTTCCACCCGTTCACCGCCGGAATATCCCGGCGCCGCTTCCTGCGCGGCACAGCAGGAGCCGGGCTGGCGGTCGCCGCCGCCGGCACCGCGGTCGCGACCAGCGGATGCGCCCGCGTCGACCTCACCGACGAACCCGGCGGCGGCACGCTGCTCAAACGTTTGCGCGACCGCGGATCGGTACGCGTCGGCTTCGCCAACGAAGCCCCCTACAGCTTCCTTGACAAGAACGCCGATCTCACCGGCGAGGCGGCCGAGTTGGCGAAGGTGATCTTCGAGCGCCTGGGCGTTCCGAAGGTCGACCCGGTGCCCGCCGACTTCGGCGCGCTGATCGCGGGCCTGCGCTCCGGCCTGTTCGACATCATCGGCGCCGGGATGTCGGTCACGCCCAAGCGCTGCGAGGCCGTGGCGTTCACCGACCCGGAGTTCAACGCGTCCGAGGCGTTCCTGGTGCCCCGCGGCAACCCCAAAGGCCTGAAGACGATGGCCGACGCCGCGGCGTCGGGGGCCACCGTCGGCGTCCTGCTGGGCGCGGTGGAAGCGGACATCGCCGAGAAGAGCGGCGTCCCCGACGGGAAGATCGTGCGGTTCGCCGACCAGCCGAGCGCCTTCGACGGCGTGGCGGGCGGACGCGTGGACGCCGTGGCGCTGACCTCGATCTCGCTGCGCTGGGGGCTGAAGCAGCGGTCCGGCCTGAACCTGGAGGTCACCCCGCCCTACCGGCCGATCGTCGACGGCCAGGAATTCCTGGCCGCGGCAGGAGCGTTCGCGGTGCGGCCGGACCAGACCGGGTTCGTCGAAGCGTTCAACCGCGAACTGCACGTGCTCCGCGACAGCGGCGAACTGCTGCGCATCCAGCAGCCGTTCGGCTTCACCAAGGACGACGTGCCGGCTCCGGACCTGACCGCGGAGAAGGTGTGCCAGGGATGACCCGACGAAGCGGGGAGGCACGCATATGACCTCCGGACAGCTCAGGCTCCTGCTCGAAGGCGCCCTCAACACCATCTACCTGACCCTCGGCGGCACCGGGATCATGCTGGTGCTCGCCCTGGTCGCGGGCATCGCCCGTACGCACGGCAATCGCCCGGTCCGCTTCCTGGCCGGCTGCTACATCGAGGTCTTCCGCGGCCTGCCGGTGCTGGTCCTGGCGTTCTGGTTCGTGTTCGCCCTGCCCGCGCTCGGCTGGCAGCTCGCGCCGCTGTGGGCGGGCATGCTCGCACTCGGCCTCAACATGGGCGCCTATGCCGCGGAAGTCGTCCGCGGCGCGATCCAGGCGGTGCCGCCCGGGCAGACCGAGGCCGGGATCGCCCTCAACCTGTCGCGGTGGCAGCGCATCCGCTACGTCGAGGTCCCGCAGGCCTACGTCGCGATGCTGCCGCCCCTCGGCAACAACCTCATCGAACTGCTGAAGGCGTCCGCCGCGGTGTCGATCGTGTCGATCCCCGACCTGACCTTCAACGGCCAGCTCATCCGCATGTCTTCCGGTGAGACCACGCTGGTCTTCACCGGCCTGCTCTTCGGCTACGCGGTGATCGCGCTGGTGCTCACCGCACTCATGCGCCTGCTGGAGCGACGCGCCGTGCGCTCGCTGGGCCGCGTCCCCGAGCCGGGGATGCTGCGACGGATGCTGCGACGGGCGGAGGCGACGGCATGAGCTGGGACTGGGACTACGCCTGGGACATCGTCCCCGACCTGTGGGACGGCATGAAGGTCGCGCTTGAGGCGACCGCATACGGCTACCTGATCGCGCTCGCCCTCGGCCTCGGCCTCGCGCTCCTGCGGCGCTCGCGCCACCGCCTGGTGGCGGTGCCGATCGCGCTGGTCTCGGAGTTCGTCCGCTCGACGCCGCTCCTCGTCCAGCTGTTCTTCATGTTCTCGGTCCTGCCGACGATCGGCCTCGACTGGGAGCCGCTCACGGTCGGTGCGGTGACGCTGGGCATCCACTACGCGACGTACACCTCCGAGGTGTTCCGCTCCGGCATCGACAACGTGCCCGCCGGCCAGTGGGAGGCGGCAACCGCGCTGAACCTGCCGCGGCGGCGCGTGTGGACCTCGGTGATCCTGCCGCAGGCCGTGCCGCGGGTGATCCCGGCCCTCGCGAACTACCTGATCGCGATGTTCAAGGACACCCCGCAGCTCATCGCCATCACCGTGCTGGAGGTGTTCTCCACCGCCCGCGAGCTGAACGCGGAGACCTTCCGCACGCTGGAGCCGTTCACGATGGCGGGCCTCTTCTACCTCGTCGTCACGCTCGTGATGTCCGGCCTGGCGAAGCTCGTCGAACGCCGCTTCGGCCTGGTGAGGCAGACATGAGCCGCGTCCGGGAGCACGAGCCCCCGCACCCGGAACGGACAGACGACCCGCACGCCCCGGAACAGGAGGACTCCCGATGACGGAGACCGCAGCCGCCGAAGCGGCAGACGAGAGCAAGCAGCCGTCGACCGCCATCGTCGCGTTCGAGAACGTCGAAAAGCGCTTCGGCGACCAGACCGTGCTCGACAACCTGTGCTTCGACGTGGCACCGGGCGAACGCGTCACGCTCATCGGCCCCAGCGGCTCGGGCAAGACCACCATCCTGCGCATGCTGATGACCCTGACGCGCCCGGACAACGGCATCGTCCGGATCGACGGCGAGCCCCTGTTCCACGAACAGCGCGGCGACCGGCTCGTTCCCGCGTCGGACAAGCACGTCCGGGCCCTGCGCAGCCGGATTACCATGGTGTTCCAGCAGTTCAACCTCTTTCCGAACATGAAGGTGCTGCGCAACGTCACCGAGGCCCCGGTCCGGGCCCACGGCGTCCCCAAGGCCGAGGCCGAGGAACGCGCCGCGTCCCTCCTCGAACTCGTGGGCCTGCGCGACAAACTCGACGCCTACCCGGCGCAGCTCTCCGGCGGCCAGCAGCAACGTGTGGCCATCGCCCGCGCGTTGGCCGTACAGCCGGACATCCTGCTGCTGGACGAGGTCACCTCGGCGCTCGACCCGGAGATCGCAGCCGAAGTCCTCGACGTCCTCCGCGAGGTGGCCCGCACCACCGACGTCACCATGCTCTGCGTCACGCACGCCATGCGCTTCGCCCGCGACGTCTCCAACCGCGTCCTGATGTTCTGCGACGGCAAAATCGTCGAATCCGGTTCACCCGAGCAGCTCTTCGGCGACCCGCGGCACGAACGGACCCGGCGCTTCCTGAAGTCGGTGCTCGAGGAGGCGTGAGCCCTCATCCGGTCGCCAAGGGACGGGCCTTCGCCGCCGCCTGCGTGTAATAGGCGACGGCAAGCTGCGAGGAACCGCTTCCGACCTGGAAATAGACGTAGCCGAGGATCACCGGGCCGAGCTTCTCGACGGCCACGTAGCCGTTGATTTGGACACCCTGATAGGTGCCGTCCAGCCGCAGTGCGGCCGACCCGGGTCCGCCGAAGTTCATCGGGGTGCCGTCGAAGGTCAGCGCGGCGGTTCCCTCGCTGCGGAACGTCAGCGAGCGGCACTGGGCCACCGCGGCCCGCAGTTGCTCGTATCCATTGGCCAACGCGGCCTGGTCCGCGGTGGTGGCCAAGGTCTCCGCGAGGTAGGGCCCCTGGTCGCCTGCGGTGAACGCCGCCTCGACCTGGGTCCCCTCGGGGCCGGAGGGAGCATTCAGCATGCCCGCCAGGGGTTCGCAACCGGTCACCGTCGTCGCGGCGGTGCCGCCGGTGGACGTCGCGGGCGTGAACGGCGGGCCCAAATCCGCAGCCGTCAGAAGCGCCGCCTGCATCTCGGCCGCCGTGGGCGCGCCCGGATCGGATGCCGGGGCGCTCACGCCGGGTGCGGCGGCGACGTAGCCGGTGGAGCCTGCCGCCAACAGGCCCAGCACCGCCAGCAGCCCGGCGATCACCGGCCATCGCCGGAAACCGCGGAAGAAGCAGCCATGCCCAGGTCGAACCATGCCCATCGCCCGGCCGAAGTCCGGTGCGTTCGCGCACCACGATCAGTGACTCCAGTTTCCCACCGGTGACCGCCGCGGTCGCGCGGAAGGCGTCCGGGCGGGCCGGTGTCCGCCAACCACAGCCTGCACCCGTACATCGACGTGGTGGACGACGGGCTCGTGGTCGCGACCGAAGGCGAACGTGGGGTCATGGCCGCCGACGAGATCGGCCGCCTGACCGCAGACCTCGCCGCGACCGGCGGCTGGCGGGACGGGCTGCCCCAGGAACTGTTCACGGTCCGGTGGCTCGACCACGCGGGATAGTCGTCCAGCCCCCGACGCAGGGCTCCGCCGGGGTTACCGACGCGCGCGTCCCTCCGTCACCGTGCACGCGCGGAACGCCTTGCCCGCCACCGGCAGCCGCATCAGCGGGGCGATCGGGCAGAGGTCCAGGACGCCGGTCGCGAGCGGAAGGACACCGAACGCGGCCAGCGCCCACCAGCCGCCGCCGGCGCTCGCACCGGCGGCGATCATGGCCAGCCCCATCCCCGAGCGGACGACCCGGCCCTTCCGGCCACCCATGAAGACAACGAATCGGCGCATGCTCACTCCTCAGCCGCGGGCGCGGTGCCCGGCCACGATGTTCGAAAAATACCCCCCCGGGTATCGTCGAGCATACGGCATGGCTGCGGACGGGCCGTCGGAGCGGGAGGCCGCGCGGGCAACCCACCGAGCGGAGAACCCGCGCGGGCAGGCGGGGCGGGGGCTCCACCCTGACAGGCCGGGCCGTCGGGACGGGACGCCGTGCAGGCGATCCAGGGCAGACAGAGGAGGACTTCACGCGGGCAGGACAACCGTCGGGGCGGCCCCGCGCGCAGGCAGTCCCGGGCAGGCAGTCCCGGGCAGGCAGTCCCGGGCAGGCAGTCCCGGGCAGGCGGCGCGGCTGTCGCGCCCGCCGTCCGGCAGCCGGGTGGCGTTCCGGCGCGTCGCCGCGAGAGTCTCTTATTTGTCATATTTCCTCACGAATCATGGAGGGCATGCCGAGACCCATGCCGCCGTCCTCCCGCCGCTCCCGCTGGTGCGCCCTCGCCGCGGCGGGTCTCACCACCGCGGCGCTGATCACTCCGCAGACGGCCTCGGCGGGGCGGGCAGCGCCGCGGCCGATGCCCGAGGCGCCGAAGTCGGTGCCGACGCCGTCGGCCGACTCGTCCGTGATCACCGTCCGGACCGGCGGCGACCGCACCGGGGCGCAGACCGTGCGCGGGCTGCCCGGCGTGCGGCTCGCCCTGTTCACCCAGCCCGACAACGGCCCGCCGGTCGACATCGCCTGGGGCGAGTGCACGTCGGACGCCGACGGGGACTGCTCCTTCACCATCCCGCAAACCGGCAGCGGGCAGGCCAACGCGGGCCGCACGTTCCTCGTGGCGCAGGTCCCAAACGGGGTGCCCGACGGCTGGTACACGAACCCGGAACTGCGGGTCGGCCCCGGCAGCGGTTCCGACTCCGAGCACCCGGGCTACTTCTTCGAGACGCCGGGGATGACGGGCGGCACGACGTACGCCTCGACGGTGCCGGGCTTCATGCTGAGTTCGACGTACGGCACGAACTACAAGGCCTCCGGCGGCGTCTGGCAGAACTCGCGGAACAACCCGCGCCTCCCCGCGCACTGCGGCGTCGACGTCGCCCTCGTCCTCGACCTCTCGGCCTCGGTCGGCTCCGCGCTCCCCCAGCTCAAGGACGCCGCGAACACCTTCGCCGACGCGCTGACCGGCACCCCCTCGCGGATGGCCGTGTTCTCGTTCGACCAGGCGTCCCCGGCCACCAGCGTGTCCGCCAACCACCCCGAGCTTCGGCCGGTGTCGACGAAAACCGGGGCCACCGCCTTCAAACGGCAGTACGCGGACTGGACGCTCGGCAAGGGCACCAACTGGGACCAAGGCCTGTGGGCCGTCGCCCAGTCGCCCGAGCACTACGAGGCCGTCGTCGTCCTGACCGACGGCAACCCCACCCGCTTCGCCGACGACGCCCAAGGCGACGGCTCCCGAACCCACTTCCGGGACGTCGAGAACGGCATCTTCTCCGCCAACGCCGTCAAGGCCACCGGCTCCCGCGTCGTGGCGCTCGGCGTCGGCAAAGGCGTCGAAGGCGTGTCGGCCCTGAACTTGCGTGCCCTGTCCGGCCCGACCGCCTACGACGGCACGAACCCGGGCCGCGCCGACTACTACCAGACGGCCGACTTCGCCGCCGCGGGACAGCAGTTGCGCGACCTGGCGATGGTGCAGTGCAAGGGCAGCATCTCGGTCGTCAAGCAGATCCTCCCGGCGGGCGCGTCCGACGACGGCCTCACCGGCGCCGTGAACGCCGGGGCGGGCTGGACCTTCGACGCGTCCACCGCGACCGCGGGCATCGGCGGCATGCCGGCCACCGCGACCACGACGGACGACGGCACCGGCTCGGTGGCGTTCCAACCGTCCTTCACCACCGTGGACCACGGCGTCTTCACCATCGCCGAGACCCAGCACACCGACCACGAACTCGTCACCGTGGACGGGCGCAACGCGGTGTGCACCGACCTCGGCACGGGCCGCCCGGTCGACGTGGCCAACACCGGCACGACCGGCTTCTCGGTCGGCTTGGACGCCGGCCAGGCCGTCAGCTGCACGGTGTACAACCGGCCGGAGCAGACCACTCCGACGTCGACACCGACCCCTACATCGACACCTACGCACACGGCCAAGCCGACGTGGAAGCCGACGTGGAAGCCGACGTGGCGGCCGACGGGGACGCCTTCGCCGAAACCCACCTGGACGCCGACCGGGAAGCCGACGTCGAAGCCGACCGGGAAGCCGACCTGGACGCCGACTTGGACGCCGACGCAGCCGACCCATTCCCCGCGTCCGACCGATCCGGCCGATTCGCCGCGCCCGACCGGTCCGGCGCATACCCCGCGCCCGACGGCGTCGACGCATACAGCTGCCCCGCCCGCGCCGTGGTCGCCGGGGTCGTCTCCCGCGCCCCCGGGGCCGGCCGCACGGCCCGCACCTCCGGCACCTCCCGCGCCTCCCGCGGCGGGCGGCGGCAGTCACCTGGCCGGCACCGGTGCATCCATGCCTCTGGCGTGGCCGGCCGCGGCCGGTGCGGCAGCGTGCGCGCTGGGCACGGCACTGCTGGTCGTGACGCGCCGCCGACGGAGCTGATCGGGTAGCCCCGCACGCACCAGCCCCCGCGTCCCACGCCTCCAGCCCTCGCGCGTTCGTCCTCCGCGCGGGGGCTGCGGCGTCACTCCAACCGGATCCCGTAGTGGTCCGTGTACGGCCGCATCCGCTCCCGCAAGGCGGCCTTGTCGATGCCGAACTGCTCGGCCGTGTAGCTGTGCGTGCCGAGCGCGCCCTGCGGGCGGTTGGCGACGTAGTGGCGGATGGCGTCGGCATGGGCGCCGGTGAACGCGCGGCCCATCGTGGCGTACGCGCGCTCGACGGCGCCCGCCGGATCGGCCAGCAGGTCGGCGAAGTGCACGTCGATGATGCGGTCCGGGAGTTCGCCCGCGACGCGCCGGCGCATCACGTTCAGCATGATCGGGCACATACCGTCGTCGCTGCCGACCGCGGCCGGGTCGACGTCGTCGCTGCGGATCCAGCGCACGGTCGCGAGGGTGCTCGCGCCCGAGACGGTGGTCTTCACCGGGTCGCGGTGATTGTGGATCACCCAGGCGTCGGGGTAGAGAGCGAAGACCAGGTCCAGGGTGCCCAGGTAGACGGGTGTCTTGAGGACCCACGTGGCCGGGTCCTGCCCGTGCTGGAGGGCTTGCAGCACCGCTCGGTGGAACTTCATCGCCGCCATCGGGTCCGGGGCCCAGGTCGGGATGTCCGCGGCCATCCGCCAGTACATGCCGGCGAACGACGGCGTCTGCACGTGGATGCACTCTTGCGGGTAGACGGCCTTGAAGTCGTGGATGGCAAGGAACTCGGGCTGTACGTCGCCCCACAACTCGTACTCGCCCGCGGCCCGGTCGATCCGCTCCTCGCGGGAACCGCCGCCGACCGCACCGGGGTCGGCGATCTCCCAGCCGTTCGGACCGCGCAACGCCGGGTCGAGATCCAGGAGTTCGAGCAGGAGCGAGGTGCCGGACCGGGCCGGGCCGGTGACCAGCACCGGGGCGGCGATGGTTTCGTCGGCGACGCCCGGCCGCCTGCGCCGGTCCTCGGTGACCCACAGCCGCGTGCGCAGACATCGGATCATCTCGGCACGGGTCATGAGCCGGCCCAGCGCGTGCATGTTCGCGCTGTCGTCGATGGCGGCCGTCAGCGCCTTGAGCCGGGTCAGCCAGTCGCCGTCGAGGTCGCCGAAGTCGCTCAGCCCCGTCGAGTCGACGGCGGACTGGCACATCGCGTCGACGTCCAGCGGGACCAGCCGCTCCGCCCCGCCCGCCGCATCGCCCATCGCGTTGAAGTGCCGGACCCATTCGGGGCGCGGATACAGCTCGAACCGCCCGCCGTCTGCCATCGTCTGCTCCTGTCGTTCGGTCGTTCGGTCGTTCGGTCGTTCGTGCGTCCGCCGTGGCGTTTGGGGGGTGTCCGGCGTTGGAGGGTGTGTCAGCGTCCGGCGTCGAGGACCGCGTCGAGGTCCCCGGCCGCCACCACGCGGGCCGACGGCGGGTCGACGACCGCGTCCCGGGGGCCGACCCAGCGCAGGATGAGCACGCCGTAGCGGTGCCCGGCGGTGTCGAGCCAGTTCGGGTGGACGGGGCGGCCGTGCGTGAGCACCAGGCGGATCGAGCCGTCGGACTCGGGCGTGACCTCGGCGTTGGTGCGGCTGGTGGGCCTGCTGCGGTGGTTCAGGGTCTCGTGGAACCGCGTCATCACGGCGATGTTCCAGTAGACGGCGTCGAGTGGCTGGAGATCGACGACGAGCGCCTCGTCCTCGCCGAGGTCGTACGTGGCGAGCATGTAGAGGTTGTCCATGCCGCTCACGTCGGCGCCGAGGGCGTCGGAGTTCGTGATGACGAACTGGTGCGGGGTGTCGAAAAGTTCCGGATGCACCATACGGTTCAGCGACGTCATGAACCGGAACGCGCCGGTGGCGCCGCGGATCCCGGCGGCGATCTCGCCGTCGCGGTGCGGGACCAGCGCGAGCTGCTCGGCATCGTCCAAGACCTCGACGGCGTACGTGGCCAGGCTCTCCACGCTGCGGTCGCCGATGAACTGGCGGATGAGGATCGAGTACGGCCCCTCGGGCGTCTTGATCCACGTCCCCGCCTCACTCGGCTCGGTCGGCGCGAGCACCAGCGTGAAGTCCCCGCTTCCGTCCAGCCCGAGCGAACTCCGGTTGCGGTAGTCGAAGGTGCTGCGCCGTTCCCCCGCCGCCGCGGTGAACGTCATGCTCAGGTGGGCGACAGTCCCGGCGTTGCCCCGGATCCGGTAGCGGTGTGCGCCGTTCAGCCGGAGCGAGTCGTACTCCGCGTCCGGGTTGTCGCCGCCGACCTTGCGGCCCGGGGTGTCCATCCGGGTGAAGTGCGGGGCGCGCGGGTGGCCGTCCGCGGACACCTCGACGGACATCGCCAGCACCCGGAGCAGCATGAGCGCGGCCTGCGCCGCCTCGTCCTCGGTACGGGCGTCGGCGAGGACCCCGTCGAGCCGGGTGCCGATCGCCGCGTGCAGTTCGCGCAGCGCGCGGACGCTCTCCAGAGCTTCGTAGGCCGTCGTCTCGCTCATCGTCGTCTCCTGTTCGTGGCACGCCGAGTTGCACGCCGTGTCCCACCGGCCGCGTTAACATACAAGGTGTATGGAAATAGGTGAAGGGCCGGAGACGCCGAATCTCCGGCCGCCGACCGGCATCAAGTAGCGTCGCCCGGGGGCGATCCGGGCCCTTCCGCGCGCACACTCGGGAGATCGTGGTGACCCAGGAACACAGCACCGCGCGCGGCCCGCGCCCCGCCGGCCGGCCCCGCGACCTCGAACGCCACCGCGCGGTCCTCACGTCCACCCGCGCGATCCTCGTCGCGGACGGCTACCCCGGCGTCACCTTCGCCGAAGTCGCCCGCAGCGCGGGCGTGACCCGGCAACTCGTCTACCGGTGGTGGCCGACCAAGGCGGCCCTCGTCTCCGAAGCCATGTTCGCCGCCGAGGCGACGACTTGGCCGAGCACCTTCCCCGGCCCCCTCGACCACGACGTCCGCACCTGGGTCGACGCCATGGTCACCCACGCCGCCCGCCCGGACGTCCGCGCCGGCGTCCGCGGCCTCCTCGCCGAAATCGGCACCTCCGACACCCTGCCCGGCCTGTCCAAGCACCTCATCACCCCGATCCGCCACTCCCTCGACGCCCTGCTCACCGCCGCCCAAGCCCGCGGCGAAGCCCACCCGGACATCGACCCGGTCCTCACCACGGAGACCGTCACCGGCGCCATCACGATGCACTTGCTCCTGGACCGGGCGGAGCCCGCGGTGATCACCTCGCATTTGACACAGCTGCTGACGTGGGCGTTCGCCGGGACGGGGGGTTCGTAGGCGTTGCCGCCGACACGCGGAGCGCCGAGCGCGGGGCGCGAGCACTCGACGCCCGCCGGAATCGCCCACCTGCTTCCGAGCGGAGAGACCGCATTGCGGCTACCTGCCGACCGCAGCAAAAGGTCAGTGCCCACCCGGAATTGGCCGGCAAGTACCGGCCCTCGATCCACGGCCGCATCTACACTGAGTAGCCATGCAGCCACTCGAGACGAACGAGCCGCCGGGCCGAGCATGGGAAGCCGATCCCTCCGCCCGTCTCGTACGCCGACTCGGCAAGTCCGCCGCCGAACTGGGGCAGACCGGCGGCCGAGACGGCTGCCCTGACATCTGGGAACTCGACAACGGCGACATCGCGGTGATCGGCCGGGACCTCACCTCGGAGTATGCGCAACGTCTACCCGACGACGTCACCGTCGCCGCGGACGAACGGCTCGTGGTCATTCCCGGAGCCATGCTGCGCGCCGCCAAGCCGGACATCGCCGATGCCGGGCGCTGAAACGCTCGTCCACAAGCAAACCCCAGGTACCGCGCGCGGCGATGGGGAGCGGTTGCGTCATCTCGTGCGTCGGCGAGTCCGCGCAGCTGTCGCTCGGCTCCTGGAGCCGCCGCGACCGTTCGGTTAGTCTGCCCCCGGCGTGGCGCTGTCGCGCCATCAACAAGCAGACGGGGGAACGGCGTTGGAGACACCGGACACGGCGGCGCGGACAACCGCGGCGGCAAGCTCGAGCGATCCCATGCGCGACTGGGACCCCACCGGGATCGACGTGTCCGTACCGAGCGTCGCGCGGGTGTACGACGCGATCCTCGGCGGCAAGGACAACTTCGAGGTCGACCGGGCGATAGCCGACGAGACACTACGGGTTCTCCCGGGTGCCCGCATCGGTGCGCAGGCGCACCGCGCGATGATGGGGCGCGGCGTGCGGTTCCTCGCCGAGCAGGGCATCGACCAGTTCCTCGACCTGGGCTCCGGGCTGCCGAGCGGCGAAAACACCCACGAGATCGCCCAGTCGGTCAACCCCGAGGCCCGTGTCGCGTACATCGACAACGACCCGATCGTCCTCGCCCACGGGCGCGCGCTGCTCGCGAACAACCCGTACACCAAGGTCGCCACCGCGGACCTCCGCGATCCCGCCGACGTTCTGTCTCGCCCCGAAGTCGCCGGCCTCCTCGACTTCTCCCGCCCGATCGCCCTGCTGATGCTCGGCGTCATCCACCACGTCGGCGACGCCGAAGACCCCAACGGCGTCGTCGCCGCCTACCGCGACGCCGTCGCCCCCGGCAGCTACCTCTACCTCACCCACTTCTGCGCCAGTGGCCCCGAGGCGGCCGAGATGGAGAAGCTGATGCTCCGCAGCCTCGGCAGCGGCCGCTTCCGCACCTCCGCCGAAATCGAGGCCTTCTTCACCGGCTTCGACCTGGTCGAGCCCGGCGTCGTCCCCCTGGTGGCCTGGCGCCCCGCCACCCCGATCACCGACCCGCTGCCGCCGTACCAGCGGGTGTCGTGGGGCGGGATCGGGAAGTTGCGGAGGATGACGGGGGCCTGACACCGGGACGTACGCGTCCGTCTCGCCGCCGACAACGTCGAGGCGGGGAGTCGGCCACGCGGGCCCGCCGGCACGCTCGGCCTCGAAGATATCCTCGTCACCGAATCCCGGTCCCGCGGACTACCCGTGCCGCACCACTCCGGCAAAGGCCGACGACGGGGGAGCAATGACCAGGTTCACATCACTGGAGCTGTGCGCCGGATCGGGCGCGCAGGCACTCGGCCTGGAACGCGCCGGGTTCGACCCCGTCATGTTGATCGACAACAACGAGTTCGCATGCCGCACCATCGGGCTGAACCGACGCGAGTGGGATGTTCGGTGTCGGGATCTGATGAGCTTCGACCCGTTGGACGAGGACGAGCCGGACCTGCGCAAGGTGCTCGACGTCGACCTCGTCAGCGGAGGCATGCCACGGATCAAGGCCGCGGCCGCGGTGGCCCGCCGCGGGGGAGACGACCACGAGCGGGCGCTCTTCAGGGCCGCGGTCAGTGTGGTGATGGCGGTCCGGCCGAAGGCGCTGATGCTGGAGAACCTGGAGGGGCTGGTCCGGAGCGACGGCTACGCGGAGGATCGGTCCTGGGTGGAAGCGGAGCTGGAGCACCTTGGGTATCGCCCCTTCTGGGAGGTCCTGGACGCCGCGGACTTCGGCGTGCCACAGCACCGACGGAGCGGATTCCTGGTGGCCCTCGCGGACGACTACGGGCACCGATTCGCCTGGCCCGAGCCGATCGCCGCGCCGACGCCGACGGTGGGCCAGGCACTCGGCCCGTCGATGGCCGCCAACGGATGGCCCGGCGCGGAGCAGTGGGCTGCGCGAGCGGATCGACCCGCGCCCGCCCTCGTCGGAGGCTCGGACAACCGCGGTGGCGGGGATCTGGGACCGACCGGCAGCAAACGGGCATGGGCGGCGATCGGTGTGGACGGCGCCGGCCTGAGCGACGCGGTCCCGTCGGCCGAGTTCCCGGTCGACGGCACGCCCCGACTCAGCTTGCGGCAAACGGCAATCGTCCAGGCAATACCGACGAACTGGCAGATCTACGGTCGGAAAACACGTGCTTACCGACAGATCGGAAATGCGTTGCCCCCGCCGGTCGCGGAAGCCGTGGGGCGATCGATCGCGCGTGCGCTGTGCGGTGTCACACCTTCCGTCCACAGCTGAGCGGATCTCTTTCACGTCGCCGCCACAGGCCGAATAGCATGGCCCGTCGCGACCCCGCGATCCGGGCCGGGACGCTCCCCGTTCCACGATCCGCCATCCGCACAGCAAGGAAGCCACATGTCCACGCCGTTCTCGATTGTCGATCTGTTCGCCGGGCCCGGCGGACTCGATCTTGCGGCGCGGCAACTGGGCATTCCCGCGGTAGGCATCGAGTGGGACCCCGGTGCCTGCGAGACCCGCAAGGCGAACGGCCTGGCCACGAAATCGGGCGATGTCCGCGAGTCCGGGCCCGCGCTGTTCACACAAGCGAATGTCCTTGCGGGCGGGCCCCCGTGCCAAACATTCACGGTGGCCGGGAACGGCAGCGGGCGAAAAGCCTTGGACCAAGTCTACGCGTTTGCCAAGCGCCTCGTGGCCCGTGAAGCGCTGAAGACGATCCGCGACGATCTCGAAGAGCTGGGCGACGAACGCACCGGCCTCGTTCTGGAGCCGCTGCGCTGGGCCTTGGAGGCCCGCGACGCAGGCCGCCCCTTCGAGGCGATCGTCCTCGAGCAGGTCCCCGCGGTCCGCCCGGTGTGGGAGAGGTACGCCGAGTTGCTCGAGGACGAGGGCTACACGTGCGCGGTCCCCAAGGTCCTGCGCACGGAGGAATACGGTGTCCCGCAAACCCGCCGTCGCGCGATCTTCATTGCCCGCCTACGCAACTCGACCCACCTGCCCGGCGTTCCGCGCATGCCCCAGCCCACGCACGACGTCTTCAACCCCCTGAAGAAAGCTCGGGCCGCCCGTCTGGTCAGCCCGACGGCCCCCGTGTCGATGGCCACCGCGCTCCCGGAGCGACCGGCCCCATTCGTGGTGATCTCCAACTACGGAACCGGCGGCGACCCGAAGGCCCGTGGGCGTCGCTACTCCCACGAGCCGTCGGCGACCGTCACCGGCAAGGTGTCCCGGAACCGGGTGGAGGCGCCCGACGGGACCAGCACGGATCGGTTCAGCACATCCGAGATGGGGCAATTGCAGACATTCCCTGCCGCACCTGACTGGAAGTGGGCAGGTAAGGACATTTCTCAGCAAATCGGAAACGCTGTACCGCCACGCCTCGGCATGCACATCCTCGCGGCCGCCCTGGACATCCCCCGGGAGGACCTCGAGGCGGCGATCCGGAAGCACTACGCGTACTGACCGCGTCGATCGTCGAGTCTGCTCGGTGCGGGCCCGACGTCCGCACCGACCGGACGTTCGGCACGTCAAAAAAGGCCCGGCACCGCCCCGTCCGGCGTGCCGACGAGCGCGACCCGGTCGAGGAAGGCGTTGTTCGTCTCGCAGCTGGTCTCCGGAAGCAGGACGCACGCGTGGCAGGCCGCGAGATTGACACTTTCGGCGCCGCTCACCGCCGCCTCGGAACACAGGGGATCGTTGGAGCACCATGAGGCGCGAAGCAGCGCGGATTCCAACGAGGCGGCAAGACGCTCGGGTTCGCCCTGGGCGACGATTCCGCCGAGGCTCCCCGCCGAGTCGCTGGTCGCCGTGTAGATGAGGAAGCCCGCCATGTCGTCGCCGACGTACAGGCGCTCGCGCAGGGACGCGGCCGGGTAACCGCCGTCGAGGCTCCACTCGTTGACGAGCAGATGCGCCAGAGTGTGCACGGCCAGATAGCGAGGGGAAACCGGGGAGGGTGGTACGGGCCGGTCGGTGTTGGCATAGCGCTCTCGGAGCAACGCTTCGTGATTGCGTCGGATGCGTTCCGCACGAGCCCGCGGCTGGGGCTGCCGCTCCCATGCGTCGAGACGTTCCGAATCGAGGCGGACGAAGACGCCCTCCCCGCTGACCTCGATGGCAGGTAGCCAGCCCGGCTTCCCGAGAGCGAGCGCGGCCCGGCGCGAGCTGCTCGCGGGATCACCGACGGCCGGCTCCTCGACCCGGGTGAAGGAATGCAAGGCGCGGATCTCACGGACCCGCTTGACGAGCATGACCTGGCCGATGCCGTCCGGTGTTCCCGCACCCCCCGGCCGCTCGCAGACGAAGTCCTGGACTTCCTCGCGCCCGCCCTCCGAACGCTCGTGCTGGAGGGTCCGATATTCCTCCTGGTAGAGGACATCGCGCGGTGACGGCGCGGTGTGATCACCGGTCGGCTGTTCCGCTTCGGCCTCACGGACGCGCCGCACGGCGGCGATGGCATCGTCGACGGTCAGGCCTCGGTTCTTCTCCTCGAACTTCGAGATCCTCAGGAAGGTGCGGATGGCTTCCTCGGGCTCGTCCTGGATGTTGCCCCAATGGGGACCGAGTGCCTTGAGCACGCCGTCGCTCCACGGCGGAATGGACAGGGCCGAGTGGACCACCGGGTACCACACCGTGGAGGAACCACGCTGAAGGGTGCGCGGCGGTTCGCCGCACTCCTGCGCGGGAGCGTCCTTGAGCCAGGGGCGACGTCCGGTGCACCGAATGCCCAGGTCGCGCAGCGCCTGACTGCGGAAGGCCCCCTCCATGGACACCTCCTTGACCCCGCAGGTACAGCCGACGACGACACCGCGGAGGGACGCCGTGGAGCCTTCCGCGCGCAGTCGCAGTTTTCCTCCACAGGGGCCCGCCGATCCGGCGTCGCGCGGTGCCTGAGAAGAAGAGCGGTGGACCCACTTCCAGTACGGGAAGTCGTCGAGGTGGCCGTTGACGCAGGCCATCACGAAGCGGGACGGGACGAGATCCCGTTCGCATGCACCGCAAATCGCCTTGTCCCGCGGCGGGTTGAACTTCGAGTAGTACTGCAGCTCGCGGCATTCGGGGCACGAGTACAGCTGCGGGAACCGACGGGCGCGCACCCCGTCGCGGGCCTCGTCCGGGTCGACGGCAGGCGGCAATTTGAACTCGTGAACACCTGTCGCCCTGGTGAGGCGCGGCTCCCAGAGTGTTCGGGACCGGCTGACGTCCCAGGTGTCGAGTCCGGCGATCACGAAGGACTCGTTGTCGACCGCGATCATCGAACCGACACCGTAGGTGGTGACGACCTGGGCACGGCGGATCTCGCCGAGCCTGCGCAGGGTCGTGAGCGGCGCGCCGGGTCGGGCGGTTCCGCGCTTGCGCGGGGGCGGAGGGGTCATCGCTTCTCCAGGAAGAAGGTCGAAGAGGCATCCACGTCGCGCAGGCTCCACAACGTGGGCCAGCCCGCGCGTCCTTCCGGGACGTCGTTGTCGTACGAGACGAGAAGACCGGTCCTGCCACTCTTGGGGTGGGCCTCGTAGAGCAGATTCGGATCGTCGGCCGCAGCCGACCGCCACCAGTCGACGAACTCGTCGAAGGCGGCCGCGGTGGCCGCATGTTCGTCGGGCGCAACGTTGGCAACCCGTGCCAGCAGCGCATCGCGAACGGCACCGTCGACCCGGTCGACGAACTGTTCTATGCGGGCCGCCGCGGCATTCTCGCCCGCGCCCGGGATCGTCAACCGCGTCAATGCGACGATCACGGCGTGCAGACCGCGATCGCGGGCACGCGCCGAGAAGGGCGTAACACTGCTGGACTCGACCTCGCGGTAGAGGGCCGAGTGGAAGTGCTGGAAGCTCTCGTAGTGCGAACGGTCCCGGGAGCGAGTGGAGTTGAGCATCACGGCAACCAGTCCCGGATGACGTCGACCGACCCGGCTGGTGGCCTGGATGTATTCGGCGGTGGTCTGCGGCTGTCCCATGACCGCCATCAGGCCGAGACGATCGATGTCGACACCGACGGAGATCATGTTCGTGGCGAGCAGCACGTCGGTGGCGTCCGGGGACGGGAACCTGCGTTCGACGTCCTTGAGACGCTTGGGGATGTCGCTCGCGCCGGCCCGACTGCTCAGCTCCGTCACCGCCTCGGGACGACGCGGCTTCTCGACGCCGTCGCGAACGGCGAGTTGCTCCATACGGTCCTGCACGTCGTCGAGGACCTGGAGTTCGGCGGCGGACAACAGTCGCAGGCTGTTGAAGTAGCCGACCAACGTCCAGTAGGCGTCCTTGACCTCGTCGTCGGCGTCGCCGATGTGGATCTGGTGCAGCAGCGCGGCATAGGTACGGATCAGCAACGTCGCCTGGCTGGTGCTCGAGGTCAACAGGCCGATGTACCGACGGGTGGCTTTGTCCTCGCGGGGGGACTCGACCGCGAACCAGGAGTCGCGGGAGTCGAGTCCGGCCGGCGGGAACTGACGGACTTCGCGGTCGAACAGGTGCAGGCCCTGGTCCTCGGCGCGCCGGATGGTCGCCGTGGAGGCGATCACCTTGGGTCGGTTCGCCAGGATGTCCACCGCGGTCTCGTACAGCCCGGTGAGGGTGCCGAGCGGGCCGGAGATGAGGTGGAGTTCGTCCTGGACGATCAGCTCCGGTGGTTTGGTCTCCGCCAGATCGCGGTTGAACAGCGCGGCGGTCCGCTCCCGCCACGGCATGGACGCGAACTTGTCGACGGTGGCGATGATCAGCGTCGGATGGGCGGCGTAGATCGAGTCGTCGACCAGATGCACCGGGAGTCCGTCGCCGCGGTGGAACGCACAGTCCGCATCCGGACAGTGGACGTACATGCGGCCATGGTCCGGGACCGCTGCGTAGTTCGAGGCGTCGAGGCGGGTGCCGCACCAGGGGCACGCCTGGAGCTGGACCGGATTCTCCTTGTCGAGCGAGCGTCCGCCGGTGCGCAGCACGTCCAACTTCGCGGCGGCCGTCGCCAGGTCGTTCGGAGTTGCCGACTTCCCCACCCACATGCCGATGGAGATGCTGTCCCGTCCCAGCTCGGCCTCATGGCGGGAGCGGATCAGCTCCATGGCGCAGATCAGTGCGGTGGCGCGTTCGAACTGCTGGAGCGTCAGCAGTCTCAGTGTGTAGCGCATCAGCACGGTGACCCCACCGCCGTGCAGGGGATCTTCGAGGCGACGCAGGAAGGTGGTGAACGCGATCAGGCCGAGGTAGGCCTCCGTCTTGCCACCGCCGGTGGGGAACCAGAGCAGGTCGGCGATTCCGCGGTCGGGATGGTCGTCCTCGACGATGCCCGGCAGGCACAGCAGCAGGAAGCAGATTTGGAAGGGGCGCCAGTACTCTTTGCTTTCGTCCGCTCCGCCCGGCGGCTTGCCCGCCTTGACCCAGGATGTTCGTGCGCGTTGTTCGACCATGGCGCGGTTGGCGAGTCGGAACGCCCTCATCACGTGGGGGTGCGCGGGATCGGAAAGCAAGGCAAGGCCCGAACTCATGCGCGTGAGCGCGATCTCGCACGCGTCGATCTGTTCCTGCGCAGCGGCGTGGTACTCGGTGCCGGCCAGGGTCGCCGCCTCTGCCTTGCGTTCGTCGATCCAGGCCCGATAGCCGTCGAGAAGTACACCGAGAGCGTGCACCACCACATGCGGATCGGCAGTGCCGAGACCCTGCATGGAGAGCGCGTCCACGACGATGGAGCGATTCGAGTCGGTCTGCAGCACCTCGTGCACGGGCACGAATTCGGTTCGGACCTCCGCGACGGCGGCACGCACCGCGGTTGCGGCACCGATCGGCGGAGGCGTCCAGTCCCAAGCAGCCGCGCAACCATGACCGGTGGCGAACCCGGGAGCGTGCCGATGGAGCAACCGGCTCAGCATCAACTCCCGGTCCCGACTTCCGGAAGAGGTACGACGTTCCACGAACGGCTCGACACCGATGGTGAGTGCACGAACCCGGAGAACCAGTTGGTAGAAGCAGACGGCGTCCTTCAGCGCTCCGGCGCCGACCGTGTGGGTGTTGATCAGCGTGACGGTGACCGTGACGGTCCCGTGCTCGCCTCGGGGACGCACCAGGACGCGCAGTTCGAGTCCCTCGGCGAGCGGGTGTCCGACCGTGTCCGGCCTTGTCACGTCCACCGCGACATCGGGTAGGTCGAGCGGCACCCGACGCCAGCGCTCGCGTTGCTCCCGGGTGCTGCGGGCCTCTATGCGCGACGCGACGACGGGGTTGCCGTCGGCGTCCTCGGGCCGGTAGACGGCGGCTGTGGTCCGCACCACGATCCGCTCCGCCACCGCCGGGTCTACGGCAAAGGTGAGCCCCATCGAGGACGGCCGCCGAACGTTGGCAAGCGAAATGCTGCGCTCGACCGCGTCCTCCTCGCCGTCGCCGCCGCGCACGAGCGCGAGAGTGTCGTCTCCGTCGGTCTCGTAGCCCTCCCGGCTGTCGCGAACTCCCTCCGGCGTCTCCTGGGGGAACAGGACGCCGACCGGATACATCGTCACCGGTGCGTCGTCCTTGAGGATCTCCTCCTCGCCGCCGGCCGGCCCCAGAAGGTCCAGGCGGAGAGCAGCGGCGAGCCGATCGCGCAGGACGTAGTAGTCGTGGATGGAGGTGCTCATGAGGGCCTTCGCTCCGTGTCCGAGTCGTCCGACGGGTCGGTCCAGTCGAAACGCCCGAGGCCGCCGATGCGGGGTGCCAGCCAGGCTCCCGAACTGCCCAGCCCGGCACGCTCGGACGCGGCGTCGCTGCCCGCGACGGTTTCGACGCAGTCGATGTGGAGGCCGGTGATCCGGCCGGGGAGGCCGTAGTCGGACCACTTGCCGCCGTTGCCGAGCATGAGATGCAGGGCGCGACGGAAAGTCTCCGATACCTCACCGACCGGGCGCCCGTCGTGGAGGACCGCATACGGAGGAGTCTGCTCCGCGCCTTCGGGCATCCGGTGCAGCAATGCCAGCTCGACGGCATCGCCGTCGCGGACCTCGTGGGCGAGACGACGCCGCACCTCGACGGGGTCGACCGCGATGTTGCGTACCCCCGGCGGATGCTCGTGGCAGACGTCATGGCCGAGTGCCTCGATGCCGTTGCGGGCCCACGATCGGCCGCCCCCGATGTACCACCGGTCCAGACGCTTGTCCTTGCGGATCAGCCAGGTGTTGGGACGGTCGAGGCGGTAGAGGTCGTCGCGAGGCCTGGTCATGGCGACGTAGAGAAGGCGGGCTTCGGCAGACGGGTCGTACTCGATCTTCTTCTTGGCCACAGCCTTGGGTCGCCGCAGCTCCACCGGCTCCGGCACCAGGACGCGATCGAACTCCAGACCCTTGGCCCGGTGCACCGACGAGACGACCAGCGACGCCAGCTCGGCCGCCGTGAGTTCGTCGGGTAGCCGCCGCTCCGACACGGCCAGGCGCAACGCGGCAAGCTCGACGCGGCCGCGTCGGTGGCCGGTGACCCGCCGTATCGCTCGGGCGAGCACCGTCGGGTCCAGGTCCGGCCGCGGGTCCAGTTCGGCTACCAGGTCGGCGAAGCGTGCCTCGGAGATGTCGGCCGCGTCGGTGGCCGCGAGCAGCCCGGCGATCCAGGGAGGTGCGGGACGATCACGGACGGAGCGTCGGAGCCGGTGGCTCACCCCGGCCTTGTGCAAGGTGTCGCTTATGGAGAGCGCTTGGCCGTTGTCCCGGCACAGGATCGCCGTCGTCCCGTCGAAGTACCGGAGCGAGTCCAGGACGAAGGTATTGTCCAGTGTGCCGAAGTGGGGGGCCTCGTCGAGCAGGAGTCGCAACTCCCGGTGGATCTCCTCGGCCTGTACCTCCGCCGGGTCACGGTCGGCGGCCAACCGCTGCAGACGTGGACCGTACGGGAGGGCGACCCGGGCCTGCGGAGTCCGGGCGCGGAAGTTGTCGTCGAGGCGGATCTCGACCAAGTCCTCGGCGAACGAGCCCCGGATCCAATCGAAGAAGTAGTTCGTCTCCTGCGCCCGTGCGTCCGGGTCGGCGACCTGGAAGCCGTAGACGGCTTGGGCGCCGTCCCCGACCACCGTGAATCCACTCTGTTCCCGGAAGCGGTCGAGGATCACCTCGACCATCTCCCGCCGCACCCCGACGAGATCCTGGACCTCGTCGATCAACACGTGGGCGGGAGCACCGAACTCGCCCTCCTCCAGAGCCCCTTGTTCAACGGCCTCGGTGGCCGCCGTGATGCGCTGATCGAAGGTGCTCTTCGACCAGTCGCGTTCCGGATACGCCCGGCGCAGCAGGGCTGCCGCCCACGAGTCGAAGGTCTGGGCCCGCACGCGACGGGCGGCGTCGGCGTGGTTGTCGATCCGCTCGCGCAGCTCGCGCACCGCGGCTCGGGAGAAGCTGAGGACGAGGATCTCGTGCGCCTCCAGTTCCTCCCGTTCGACCAACGCCTCCAAGCGGCGAACGAGCGTGTGTGTCTTTCCGGCGCCCGCGCCCGCCGTGACCAGCGTGCGGGCGTCCCACGGCTGGTCGACGACGGACCGCTGCGCAGCGGTGAGCGGATGCTGCAGGTCCGTCACCTTGCCTCGTTCCACAGGTAGTCGAACTGAGTGAAGGCCAGATCACCCTGGAAATTGACCACGTTGTCGCGGACGTTGAGGATCAGGCAAGTCGGCGTCCCGTTGTTCTTTGGTCCTCGCAGACCGCGGCCGATCATCTGCTGATACACGTTCGGACTGTACGTGGGCCGGGCGACGACGACCGCACACGTGGCGGGGGCGTCGAAGCCCTGGGCCAGGACCCCGTAATTCGTGAGCACCTGAGTGCGGCCCTTGCGGAAGTCCTCGATCCGCTTGCGGCGCTCGGCCACGGGCGTGGCCGAGTCGATCGCCGCCGCGCGAATCTGCCGGTCGTTCAGCTTGGCGGCCAGGAACTTGGCATGGGCGACCGACGTGGCGAAGACCAGGATCGGCCAGTCCTTGGGCAGGTTCTCGATCTCGTCGATGATGCGCAGGTTGCGGTCCCGGTCCTCGGCGAGGCGCTGCTCGGCGCGCTTGGGCAGCACACCGAATTGCTGGGAACTGGAGATCTCGTCGGAACTGAGCCGGATCTCGGCGCCCAAGAGTTCCCGGTGCCTCACACGAGCCAGGACGCCGAGGTCCTGAAGCCGTCGAATGGCTTCATTCTGGTCGCCACCGAAGACGTCGACGTCGAGACGGGTCCCGAACTGGCGCACCAAACGCCGGGTCAGGTCCTCGTTGTTCCGGTAGGGGGTTGCGGTGAGACCGACCAGGTGGCGACGCGTCGTCGGCGCGTCGACGCCCAGGTGCTCGAAGATCCGCGAGTACCGGCGCGAAGTGGCCCGATGCGCCTCGTCGACGATGACCAAGGCGGCGTCCCGCAGCCAGGCGTAGTCGTCCTGACCGAGCACACTCTCCAGTTTGGCGTCGGTGGCCACGACCAGATGCGGCTCGCCCGTCACCGGCGAGGACTCGTTGGACGACCAGAGGCGGCTGATGACCAGCGGCATCTCGGCGCCCACCTTCGACCAAACGAACCGCCAGCTCTGCACGGCCTGTTCACACAATTCGTCGCTCTCCGCGATCCACAGCACCGGCCCGGGAAGCTCGCCGCGTTTCCGGATCCACCGGATCACCGCCTCGGAGGTGACGCGCGTCTTGCCGGCTCCGGTCGGGATGGACATCATGCCGCGCTGCGGCGCCGGGTTGTCCAACAGCCGCTGGAGTGCTTGTGCCAGCTGTTCCTGGTAGTCGTGGAGGCCGGGAAACTCGGACGGGCCCTCCACCTGAATGCGCGCCTCCAGCGGCGGCACCCGGGAACCGGCGAACGAGTCGGGGAACCCCAGATCGGTGACGAACTTCAGCGCCTTGGCATCGCCGGTGAAGCTGCTCGGCGCGTTGCCGGGGAACGCGAGCGCCAGGTCCCGGCTGTGAACGCGGAGGATCTCCTCACCGTGGGAGTTGAAGGCCAGTTCGGCGATGCGCCGGGCATCGGGTTGTTCGCCGCCGCGCTCCGCGATCTCACTGTCGAGAAGACCCGGCGGCAGCTCGGTGCGCAATTCCTCCTCGCCGATCAACAAGGCGATCTTGTCGATGACGCTCTCGGCCTCGACGATCTTCCGGAGCCGCGCCCGGGTCTCCCGGTCCTGCTCCTGCCGTGTCTGGAGGTCCAGCACCCCCTTGCAGCCGTGGGCGTCGAGCTTCCAGTCGAACTCCCGGTCGGCGGCCATCAGGACGTCGATCGGGGAAAGCGAGTCGAGCACCAGCAGCGTCGACCCGTTGCGGGCCGAGGACAACGGCTTCAGGTCGACGCCACGCGGTGTGCGGATCTCCTGCTCCAGCTCGCCGCAGCGCTGGACTTTACGATTCTCCACGGCTTTGCCGAGGCGCTGTCGCAGTGGCGGGAATTCGTCGACCAGCAACGTCGGCCGGGTTGTCCCGGCCTTGCGGAGCTGCTTGCTGATGACGTCCGCGACCTTGAGCATCCCCCACTGCTCGATCATCTGTGCCGCGGCCGCGGCGTCGGCCTTGTCCGCGACCAGCAGTGCGGGAAGCTGCTCGCGGACGAGTTCGCCGAAGTCGGCCTCGGACGTCGCCACGACGATCTCCGCGTCGGAACGGACCTCCCAGGATGCCCCCACGCGGCAGCGGGTCAGGGCCGCCTCGGGGAACTCCATGCCGACCCGCAGCATCAGGGCGTAGGCGCGACCGATGAACACGTCGTCCTCGCTGACCAGCACGCGATCCAACAGAGCGTGCCAGCGGTTCGCGGGCACCTCCTCGGGGGTGGACGGCATGCGGAGCTTCAGAGCCTTCGACTCCGAAATATCGGTGACGACGGGCAGGACCTGCGCGTAGGACTTGAGCTGCGGGCCGACCGCCTCGCGCACCGAGGTCAAGCCCAGCGACGTACGCACCAAGCCATACTTGGCCAGCATCCAGCGCAGCGGGGAGATCACTTCGGCGCGGCTGTTGACGGAGGCACCGTACGCGCGCGTCCAGCTCTCGACGACGCCGGCATCCGGGATTGCCGCGACGAACGCGGCGCGCCCCTCCTCCGACAGGCGCGGCAGGAGATCCAAGGGGCCGGCCGGCGCGGTCCCCTCCACGACGAGCCGGTTGATGTTCGTCCGGGGGGCGTCCGCGGCGAGCCGGCGCAGGTACTGGTCGTGCACCGCTTGGCGGTACTCCTCGAACCACCACTGGCGCTTCGGGTCGTGCGCGACGCGAGGCCGGTCGCTCAGCGAGAGGTCGCGAAAGATCGCGACGTCGGCACCGTGGAAATCCATGTCGACGGCGATCGAGGCGTCCCTGCTCCCGTCCCCGGGCACGACGACGCCCGGCAGCAGGCACAAATCCATGCGGCGGAAGCGTCCGTCGATCGTGCGGACGTGGAGCGTGGCCGCGGCGTCCGGGTAGCGGGAGCGGATGCGGTCCACCTGGGCGTTGCCGCCGGCGCTGCGCAGCAACATCCAGAACTGGCTCCAGAGTTCCGGGGTGTAATTGTCGAAACCCTGGTCGAGAACGCCCTGGAAACGGCCGTGGGCATCGGCGATGCGAATGCCGAGGGTGTGCAGGTGGCGCTGCATCTCCATCCGGTCGGAGATGGACGTGTGCACGTAGACCATGTCGTCGCGCAGTTCGTCCTCGCCCGTGCGGTGGAAGACCTTCCCCGCCACAGGAGCCACCATCCCATGGGCTTCGGTGAGCACGATGCGGGAACTGCGTGCGGCTTCCAGCGTGTCCCGGTCACAGCCCTGTTCCACCATCGCCGCGAGGATGCGGATGGCATGGCAGGAAGACTCGGCGGTGCGGTCCGCGACCAAGGCCTCCAGCCAGGTGCGCACGGTTTCCGTCGACTTCCTGGCTGCCAAGAGGATGTGCTGCATCTTGCCGTGGCGCAGCGGATTCGCCTCGACCGACGGGTGCACCCAGTCGCGTGGGCGCCCGGGATACTCGGCCCAGATGTCCAGCCATTCCGGCTTCAGCTTCTCCGGGTGGACGTGCAGGTCCCGAGGTACGCGGAGGAGCCCGTCCTGGTCCGGCAGGGAGGGCAACTGCGCAGCCGCGTCCCAGACGTGACGGATGAAGTACTCCTCGGCCCAGTTGACGGCTTCCTTGGCCCGGCCGGGCAGCAGTGGCAAGTAGGCGGCGGGATCCTCCTTGCGGGACAGCCGGGGCAGGGAGGTGACCACCACACGCGCCGCGACCTGGAGTAGTTCCCGGTTGAAGGAGCTGCCGTCGAGGAGGTTCTGGCGGTCCTCGTTGGTCTTCCACGCCGCGTTCAGATATCCCGTCACGGACACCGGGTACTTGGTGGGGAAGTAGGACCAGAACTGGCCGCGCCCCGTGGGCACCGTCAGCAGCCCGTCCTTCTCGACGTACGCGGGAACCGCCCACGAGACATCGATGATGCTGCGGTCGTGTAGTTCACCGGCGCTGCCCCTGGCTTCCTTGGTGGGTACGTGGGCGACCGAGAAAACGTTCCATTCGCTGACCGCTTCCTTGATCCCGGTGCCGACCTCGCGGATGATCCGCCGCTCGCCGGAGACCTGCACCGTCAACTTGCGGCGACGGATGGGACGCACCCGGCGGTCTTCGAGCAGTACCTCTCCGACGTGCGAGGAGAAGATTTGGAAGCCGGCGGGGAAGGGGTCGGTCACGCGGCCATCGCCATGCCGGTGGCCGCTTATGTCGTATCCCAGGCGGTCGGCCGCCCCCGGCAGCAGGGGAAGCTTGACCACGGTCGTCGCCCAGGCCAGGAGTTCCCGCAGGACGTCGTCCCGGTCGAGTTCCTCCTCGCGGTCCAAGGGACGAGCCATCCGCAGCACCGGGGTGTCCATGTCGAGAGGCTGTCGACTCCCGAGCGCCTCGGCGATCCGGTCGGCCGACCAGGCCCGGTCGAAACCGAAGCAGCCGCTGCTGCTGAAGAACTGAGGAGCGTCCGTCACCGACAACACCGACTTCACACCAACCCCGAAGCGTCCGATCTGGCCACCGCGCTTGCGGGAGACGCTCATGCGCAGAATCGTGTCTGCACCCTGAGGGGTGACGGGGGTGCCCTGGTTGGCGCAGTAGAGGGTGTCGTCGGTCAGGACCACGGCCAGCCGGCCGCCGGGTTCGGCGGCGACCTCGTCCGCGCCGTTCTGCACCAGCTCGAACAACTGGCGCTCGCCGTAACCGCCTTGCGTGATGCGCAGCTCGCTGTTGGCGTGTTCCTGCACCAGGCCGGGGTCGATCCGATACGTCTCCAGCGTGCGTGTCGATTGCTCCAGAATCATCCGAATCACCGCGGCATCCGCGTCCTGCGAAAACGTCCGATCGCTCACGATCCCCCTACCTCCTGCCCGGGCATGCCCCCGGACCACCTGTCATGACGAAGCTCGACGGACAACGGAAACGCCGTGGACCGGACGGCGGTGCGGAGAACCCGATCGGATCGGGTCCTCCGCACCGCCGTCCCATGCCGGCGCTACTCCTCGAAGGCGGTGATGACGATCCGGACACGGCGCGCACCCGGACGCCCCGGCCCGGAAGCGGCAGGCCCCCGCGACGGCGGGGCGGACCGGTGCCCTCGCCGCCCACGGATCTCGACACGGACGACGACGACGGACTCGCGCTCCGCCGTCGCATTCGCCGCTTCCTGCGATGCGTCGGTCGACGACCGCCGCATCCACTCGTGGGCGGCGACCTTCGCCTTCCACCCCTGCAGCGTCAGCCCGAGCGCCGCGAGGAGGTCGGACTGCAACTGGGGGTCTTCCATGGAGTTGTACGCCCGGATCAGCGACGCGAAGTCGTCGTCGCCGGACGGGGAACTCGGGGTCACGACAGCCTCCTGGGCATGGCGAGGTCGAGAGCGGTGCATTGGTGAGCGGTGCGCTGGTGTCGCCGCGAGCCCGTCCACCGGACGGTGGCACGTCATGCAGCCGGAGGGGACACACGATCCATGTGCAGTTGCCGTACAGAGCACGCCGAATTAAACCCACAAGTACCTCAACTGGCCGACAGTCTCAGGTAGTTGCTGGCACATCAAGTTGTAGCAGGAGACGTCGCGCCGCGTCCAACCCACTTTCTGCGAGGGCGACTCCCGCCAACCGCACTCCAATCACACCGCACCCAAAGGGAGTTACCCGATAGTCGGATGAGTCTGGCCATCCTCGAGCCACACCTGCTGGCGCACACCGATACAGCTCCACGACAAATCCCTTTGACGGACTGCCGCGTGTCAAAATCGACTGCTAGCATGCGCCTGACCAGCACGAACAAGCTTGTGCCCCAAGGGGCTACGGCTCGACGGAGGGAAACAGCCCCGGTGGTCGACGAAACGGAAGACTTCGGCCCCTGGCTCGCGAGGCAACTCCGACGCCATGGCATGACCCAGTCCGAACTCGCGGCCACGCTCCAGGTCACCAGGGCTGCGGTGTCCGCATGGATCACCGGCCGGGCACACCCCCGCCCGGAGACCGTGCGCCTGATCGCCGCCGCGTTCGCCACCGATCTCGCCACCGTGTACGAGCGCACCACCGACGTCGTCGCCGGACGGCCGGTGACGTGGTACCACCGTCCCGCACACGCCGACGGGGGACGGGAGTTCGGCAACGCGGCCGCCTTCGCTTTCGACGCGGATCTCGGCGTGCTCGCCCGCGAGGCCACACAGAACTCGCTCGACGAACGGCGCGACCCCACGCGATCGGTCCGCGTCCGCTACATCCTCCACGAACTCACCGGTGAGCATCTTGGCAGTTTTCTGAGCGCCCTGCAGTGGGAATCGCTCAAGCCGCACTACGCCGCCGCCATGGCCACCGATCAGAAAGTCGGACGGGCGCTCGCCGAGGGGCTCCGGGAGATGGAAGCCTCCGGCTCACTCCTGCTGCTGCGGATCGACGACCACAACGCCAACGGACTCACCGGCCCCGAGTACGACGACGGCCGCTTCTCGGCTGTCGTCCGACGTCAACTCGACAGTCACAAGGGCGACAATCGCCGCGCCGGCGGCTCGTACGGCCTGGGCAAAGCCACCCTGTGGGCGGCCAGTCGGCTCGGCCTCGTCCTCATGAACAGCACCCTCTCGGTCCCCCACGAGGGCCGTACGGCAAGGCGGTTGATAGGTCGCCTGGACCTGCCCTGGCGCGAGGTCGACGACGAGGCGTTCGCCGGACCCGCCTGGTTCGGCGAACCGGACAGCGACCCGGCTTTCGAGAACGTGTCCCGCTCCTGGTGGGGCACCGAACAGGAGGCCACAAGCCTCCATCTGGAGCGCGAGGGCGAAGACCCCGGAACCTCGTTCCTGGTGGTCGGTGCCCACGACGCCGCCGCCGTCGCGGCAGGCGACGAGGGTCTCCAAGCGATGCACGACAAGCTTTGCGACTCGTTGGCCGAGAACTTCTGGGCCGCGATGACCGGAACCGACACGGCGCCACCGCTGCTCGAGGCGTCGGTGCGAACTCTGCGCAACGGGGCCGAGTTGATTCCCGAGACACGCGTCAGCCCGGAGCAACGCCGCCCCGCGTTGGCGCGCGCTCTGCGTGCCTACCTCACCGGTGAGACCGTCGCCACGCTCTCCGGCCGAACCGATGTGGTCGAGCGGGCGGTGCGGCTGACGGTGCCACCGCGGCGCGCCGACGGCAAGGGAGCCACGGCTGTCACCCACGACGCGGTCCTCCTGCTCACCCCCGCGGACGACAACGACCGGACGCACAGTCGGGTGGTGTCCATGCGAGGTAACCGCATGACCGTCACCAGCCGCAAACCGCGGGATCTCGGCCTCGGCGTGGAGCCCTTCCAAGCGGTTCTGCTCGCCGGCTTCGCCACCGCCCGCGACGGAGACGACGTCGTTCGCGCCGAGGTCTTCCTTCGCACCTCGGAACCGCCTGAGCACAACCGCTGGGAATGGACGGACGAGCTGTCCGACACGTACGTGCGCGGCGCGAAGAAGCGTCTCGACGAGTTCCGGGTGGCGGTCGACGACGCCGTGCGGGCGGTCGTCGGCGTGCGGGCCACCGCGCCCGCCGACGACGGCGGCCCCGAACTCCTGCGAAGTCTGCTGAAACTCGTTCCGGCAACCGGGGGTGGGCGGACGAGCGCCCGTCGCAGCCGCGGCTACCCCACCGTCGACGACATCGACGGCGAGGTCGACACCACCGGGGCATGGTCGCTGCGCGTCCGCGTCGCGGTTCCGCAGCAGGAAGACTCTTGGCACCTGACACCGATCGCGTGTTTCGGCTCCGGAATCCCCGTCCGCTGGGCGGAATTGACCGCCACGGAGAACTGTTCCTTCGCCGGCGACGTCCTGGTCGTGGCTCCGGGCGTCCGGTATGCCATGTTCGGCGGCGTCACGGACGTCGACAGCCACCCGGTGGCGGCCGAACGCACCAACATCACCGTGAGCCTGCGCAAGGCGGTCGAGGGAGCAGCACGTCGATGAGCCGAATGGTCTACCCCTACGCCATATTGAGTGGGCAGGTCGAGGCCGAGATCACTCGTGTCCGGGTCGACGGTCGTCCCCTCGATTACGCCAAGATCTCGCCCTCGCTGCGCACCGTAGCCCTCGACGCCGACCGTGACGGCTGGCAAGAGGCGGTGTGCGACGTCCGGGCGGTGCTTCCGGAAGAGGAGATCGCTTACGGCCCCTGGTCCGAACTCGCCTGCGTGGCCGTCCTGGAAGAGCCGTCGACCAACACCAGAACCGTCCAACGACTGGCCCGAGACCGCGCTTCCGGAACCTGGCAAGGCGCCGTACGACTGCGCCGATCGCGACATCGATCCCGTGCCACCCTCGGCATTCGCGTCGTAGCGGCGGTGGACGGCGTACGAGGGCGCATCGTCGGGTGGAGCGAAACCGACTGGGTGATCGATCTCCGCGCCGAAATCCCCGTCCGCGACAAGGAAATCCGCATCGTCGAGACCGATTTCCGCGATGGCCCTTACGTCTGGCTGCGTCGGCTCAAGGACGCACCCTGGATGGTCGATGTCTCCGGTGACCTACCCACCGTCTACCTGAACCGGGGAGTCGAGGGGCTGACCGCTCTCCTGCGGGGTAGCGGCACCGTCGAGAGGGCCACCGCCGCTCTCCTCAACGCCCAGATCGTCAGCGACGTGTGGGAAACGATGTTCCACTCAGCCGTGAGCGACATCGACTCCGACGAGGAAGGTCGGCCGCGGATGCCCGGCGGTTGGCGCGAGTCCGTCCTCGAAGCAATGCTGCCGGACGTCCTGCCCGGGCTCTCCCCCGCGGACGCGATAGTCGAATTGCGGGCGCGACGCGAGGAGGGCTACGGCTGGACCGAGCTGCAGTCCCGCATCCAGTACGCGGCCGCGCTGCGCGCCCAGCTGCCCAAACAGCTCGCCGCGACACTGCGTCTCACCGCCCGCCCGCCCCAGGGAGACCACCGGTGAAGTTCGAACACGCCACCCGGGATCGCCTCGCCCTACTGCCGGTTGGGGTGGCCACCCGTCACCTCGACCAGGCCGTGCTGTCCGGCTCCGAACCGCCTGCTCAAGTCGCTCTGCTCCGCGCCGCGACCGTGATCGCCGACCCCTCGGCGCGGTGGAACACCACTCCGATCCGGGAGCTTACGGAGCAGGCCACGACCCGCTTCGCGGGCGACCGTGCCGCCGCCGATGCCTGGCTCGCGCCGCGCTTGCACGCGACCCTGCGGCTGACCAGGAGTGAAGCTGCCGACAAGGATCTGTGGGCGTACCTCGCCATGGTCGTCGCTCCCGACTACGTCCTGTGGCGACACCTCCCGACGAGCGGTGAGAACAGCCGACGGACTCCCGCGGTCCAGGCTTCCCGATTCGTCGGTGGCACCTCGGTGCAGGCGTTCGCAAGGCTCTGGTGGGCGGCCGAGATGTGCCGAGACGGCGCCGACTACGCGCCCGTCGAGGCGGCCTGCGCCCACCAGGACTTCCTCAATACCGCCCTGCGCCTGGACATCATGGACCACCGTCCGACCACGCTCGCCGTGCTCCGGGTCGTGGAAAACCTGGCCGCGGCCGGCGCTCCCCGACTCGGCGACCAGGTGAACGCGCTCTGCAAGGCCATCGGCATCGCCGGCAGCACGCTGATGTACGAAATGATCGGGCCCGACGAACTCCCTGACGACGCGGAACTGTTGGCCTGGATCGACGACGCCGACTCCGCTCCCCCGGTGCCCTGGGACCGACTCCCCGACGGCCCCGACGACGGCTCCGCTCCCACCTCGTCCGTCGACGCTCTCACGCACCTCTTCGAGGACATCAACCAACATCTGGGCCGCCTGCGGGACCGAAGTCGTACGTTGACGTCTCTCGGGTGACGGAGCATGCATGCCACGGCGTGGGTTCCGGAGGGCCGCGACGCAACTACTGCTGCCAGCCTATCGTTTGGCTCATCACCAAGGGAGATGCATGAGCGTCGAAGAGCCTTCGGCTGTGCCTGTGTGGACGCTGGCCACGTCCGATGACCCCACCCTTCCGGCGGTGGCCGACGGAAGCGCGCTCACACCCGACCGCTTGACCGAACTGCGTACCGCGCTGGCCGCGTTCTCGTCGGCCCCGCTGGTGACGCTGGAGGCTCATCCGCTGCCGAAGCAGCGCGACCGGGCGGGGGGCCTGCCGCTGGACGCGTTGAGCCCGCTCGCGCAGGAGCTTTCGCGGCTGGTGGCGGCCCAAGCGAACGCCGTGCCCGCGGTCGCGAACGTCGCGAAGTCCGGTGAGGTGCTCTACCGCATGGTGGTGCCGGCGAAGGTTGCCGCGCAGGTCGGCAAGGGCCTCGTGAAGCCGATGGTGGCCCAAGGAACAACGAACGCCCTGCGCAGCCCCGTGATCGATGCAGCGACCAAGAAGATCGTCGCCGGTGCCGTCTTCGTTCCCGTCGAAACGGCGGCCGCCGGTGCCGCGGGCGGGGCCGCCGCCGGCACGGCCGCCGCAGGCGTGGCGATGACCGTTGCCGCGCCCCTGGTCCTGATGGCCGTGGCCGTCGGCGTAAGCGCCTACGCCGACCAGCAGCGGCAGAAGGCCATCGCGCACATAGCCGAGTTGCTGGAGAAGCTGCACGACGAGAAGTTGGCGCAGGAGCGCAACGATCTCGACGGCTGCCGCGATGCCATCGACAAGGCCACCGGGCTTTTGCTGGACCGCGGAAAGGTCGGTGCGTCGCTCGGTCTCGACTCCGCCGTGCACGCGATCAGCATCGCCACGGAGAATGCCGCCCGCCGAGTGGTGAAGTGGGAGAACGCCCTCGCCGCCATCGGCGACGACCCTGTCGATCTCGCCGACCTCGAGGCCGCGTTCCCCGGCATCACCGAAGACGGCGGCGAGTTCCGTACGCATCTCGAACTGGCGGCTCTCGCCATCGCGCTGAAGCGTCGAGTCGTCGTCCTGCAGGGCGTGGAGGCGGGGCAAAACGACCCGGACAACCCGTTCGAGAATTTTGTTCGGAGCCTAAAGACCGACCAGCAGCGGATCGACGATCTGGAAGCGCGCATCGGCAACGTTCTGCTGCGGCTGTCGGCCCTCGAACTGCGGTCTCCGAAAAGGATGATCGACAAGCTCATGACCCGAAAGCAGGTCGACGGCCTTCTCGAAGCCTCCTACCGGCTCCGCGCCCTCGGGGACGCAATCGCCGCGGGCAACGCAACCGCCGACGTCGTCATCGAGATCGAAAAGCACAGCGACGGAACGCTCACCGTGCTTCCGGCACACGCCCCCTGATCTCGGCAACACCCTGGGCCGTGCGCCCGGTCGATCACCCTCACAACCGACCGGGCACCGCCCCTCACAGCCCCCGCAGAGCCCCCACACCCCCGCCCAGCCCCCTCACAAAAGCGGCCGCTGCCCCCGCTTGGCCTCCTCGTAAGTCACCCGCGCCGCCCGCGTCGACTCCAGCTCCGACACCTCCGCCACCGGGACGTCCCACCATGCGTCCGACGACGGCGACGGCACGCCCGGGTCCGTCTCGACGTGGACCACCGTCGTTTCCGTCGAGGCCAGGGCCTCGGCGAAGGCCGAGCGGAACTCGGGCAGGGTCGTCGCCCGCAGGACGCGGGCGCCGAGGCTGGCGGCGTTCGCCGCCAGGTCGACCGGAAGCATGCCGCCTTCGTGGCGGTCGGTTTCGGCGTCGCGATAGCGGTAGTTGGTGCCGAAGCGCGCGGAGCCGAGGGATTCGGACAGGGCGCCGATCGAGGCGTAGCCGTGGTTCTCGACGAGCACGATCACCAGTTTGATGCCGTCGGCGACCGCGGTCGCGATCTCCTGCGCCATCATCAGGTAGGAGCCGTCGCCGACCATCACCACGACCTCGCGGTCCGGTGCGGCCATCTTGACGCCGAGGCCGCCCGCGACCTCGTAGCCCATGCACGAGAATCCGTACTCGACGTGGTAGCCCAGCGGGTCGGCCGGGCGCCACAGCTTGTGCAGGTCGCCGGGAAGCGATCCCGCCGCGCCCACGACCACGTCGCGCGGGCCCATCAGCGCGTTGGCCGCGCCGACGATTTCGCTCTGGCTGGGCAGGGGCGTGTGCGCGCGGTCGACGGCGGCCTGGGCGACCCGGTCCCAGCCCGCGGCGAGTTCGGCGGCTCGCGAACGGTGTACGTGTGGGACCTGCCAATCGGCGAGTTCCCGGTCGAAGGCCTCGATCGCGGCACGCGCGTCGGCGACCACCGAGACGCCGGCTTGCTTGGCGGCGTCGAAGGCGGCGATGTTGATGTTGACGAACCGTACCTCGGGGTCGGCGAACAGGGTGCGCGACGCGGTGGTGAAGTCCTGCCAGCGCGTGCCGATGCCGATGACCACGTCCGCGTCGCGGGCCAGCGCGTTCGCGGCGGTCGTGCCGGTGTGGCCGACCGCTCCGACCGCGGCCGGGTGGCCGTGCGGGAGCGCCGCCTTGCCCGCCTGGGTGACCGCGACCGGGATGCCGGTGCGGGCCGTGAACACGGCCAGCGCGTCCGACGCGTCGGAGTGCACGACCCCGCCGCCCGCCACGATCAGCGGACGCGCGGCGCCCCGCAGCAGCCGCAGCGCCGCGCCCAGGGACGCGTCGTCCGGTGCCGGACGGCGGATATGCCACACCCGATCCGCGAAGAACTCCTCGGGGAAGTCCCATGCTTCGGCCTGGACGTCCTGCGGCAGCGCCAGCGTGACGGCGCCGGTCTCGGCCTGGTCGGTGAGGGCGCGCATCGCCTGCGTCGCCGACGACAGCAACTGCTCCGGCCGCCAGACGCGGTCGAAGAACCGCGATACGGGGCGGAAGACGTCGTTGACGGAGATGTCGGCGGCGTAGGGGAGTTCGAGTTCCTGCAGGACCGGTGAGGCTGCCCGGGTGGCGAACGTGTCGCCCGGGAGCAGCAGGACCGGCAGCCGGTTGACGGTCGCCAGCGCCGCGCCGGTGACCATGTTGGTGGCGCCCGGGCCCACCGACGTCGTGCACGCCAGCGTCGAGAGCCGGCGCTTGGTGCGGGCGTACGCGACGGCGGCGTGCACCATCGCTTGTTCGTTGCGCGACTGGTGGTACGCCAGATCGCCCGGCTGCTGGAGCAGTGCCTGCCCGATCCCGGCCACGTTGCCGTGCCCGAAGATCCCGAAGCAGCCCTCGATCAGCCGCTGCCGGACGCCGTCGCGCTCGGTGTACTGCCGGGCGAGGAAGGCCACGAGCGCCTGGGCGGTCGTCAGCCGCCGCGTGCCGCGGCTCACCGCGCACCCCACGCGTCGCAGATCGGCACTCGCGCGTCGGTCTCCTGGGACTCCCACGACTCCCGCACCCAGTGGTGGTCGGGGTCGTCGCAGCAGGCCATGGTCCGCTCGGCGTGCGGCCCGGCGAGCACGTTGAGGTAGTACATCGGGTAGCCGGGGGCGGCCATCGACGGCCCGTGGTAGCCGCGCGGCACCAGGACGACGTCGCCCTGCCGGACCTCCGCCAGCGCGTCGGTACCGGAGCCGTAGACGCGCTGGTAGCCGAAGCCGGGGGCGGCCGCGGGGCTGCCGCCGATCTCGAAGTAGTAGATCTCCTCGAGAACGGCTTCGCCGTCGCGTGCCTCGTCGTGCTTGTGCGGCGGGTAGGACGACCAGTTGCCGTCCGGCGTCAGGACCTCCACCGCGACCAGCCGGTCGCAGGGAAAGCCGTCGGGCGAAGCGAAGTTGTTCACCTGGCGGGTCGCGCTGCCGGCGCCGCGGATCTCCACGGATACGTCCTCCGCGGCCCCGTAAGCGGCTTCCAGGCGCCGGTCGCATCGGGCGGCGGGCAGCGCGAACCGGCCGCCGGCCTCGGACGTGACGGTCACCTCGGCATCGCGCGGCACGTACGCGAAGTCCGTCACCCGCGCGAACACGTCGGCACGACCGGCCAGTTCGAAGGCCTTGCCGTCGACCGCCACCGAGCACGCGCCGGACAGCGGCAGCACGATCGCCTCGCTGTCCCCGGTCCCGAACGTCGCCGACCCGCCCGGGGCCAGCTCCAGCACCCGCAGCGAGCTGTACGCCCAGCCCGCGGCCTCCGGCGTCACCTCCACCGTGAAGCCGTCCGACCCCGTGGCGCCGTAGCGCAGGTGCAGGCTCATGCGTCGTCCCGCCCCAGCAGCGACACCGCGGTGTCGACGGCCTTGGCGACGTCGCCGTCGTGCGGGAACAGCATCGTGCGGCCGATGATCAGGCCGCGCACGTGCTCGATCTCCAGCGCCTTCTGCCACGACGCGTACATCGCGTCCACGTCGCCGCCGCCCTCGCCGCCGAGCAGCAGCGTCGGCATGGTGGTGGAGGCCATCATGCGCTCCATCTCGTCCACGACCGGCACCTTGAGCCAGGTGTACGCCGAGGTGCGGCCGAGGCCCGCGGCGATGTTGTTGACCCAGATCTGCGCGTCCGCGGTGAGGATGTTGCGGACCTTGCCGTTCTCCCGCACCGACTTGAACGGCTCGATCAGTGCCAGGAGTTCGCGCTCGGCGAGGTCGTTGACCGCGTTCGCGGTGCCGAGGAGCGTCTCGGCGGTGCCCTGTTCGGCGGGGTCGACGCGCAGCAGGACCTTGCCGCCGTCCAGGCCGCCCTCGGCGATGCCGCGCGCGTCGTAGCCGGTGAAGCGGTCGTCGAGTTCGAACGTCGCACCCGGAATGCCGCCGCGGTTCATCGACCCGAGGACCAGCTTGCCGTCCAACGCCCCCATCAGCATGAGGTCTTCGACGATGTCCGGGGTGCCGAGGAAGCCGTCGACGCCGGGCCGGGCGAGGGCCTCGGCGCAGCGGGCGAGGAGTTCGTGCCGGTCGCCCATCGCGGTCGGGTTGCCGCCCGCGGCGACAGCGCCGCGCGCCGGGTGGTCCGCGGCGAGGATGAACAGCGGCCGGGCGAAGCCCTCGCGCGCGAACCGGGGCCGGGCGTCCGCCGTCCGGCGGATCGCCGCCGGGTCGGTCAGCCGGGTGCGGACCACGGAAGCGATGGCGTTGCTGGTCTCGGTGCTCAACGGGATCCTCCGTTGTCGGTACGGGAGTCGGCGGCAGCCGGGATACCGGCCGACGCCGCACGGACAGGTGCCGTAAGAACAGGTGCCGCAGGAACAGGTGCCGCCTGAGCAGGCCGGTCGGCAGGTGCCTCGGGCGGGGCCGCGCCGGTGCGGATGAACTCGTCGAGTTCGCCGGTCGTCGGCATCGCGTCCGCGCAGGAGTGCCGGGAGGCGACCAAGGCGCCCGCGGCGTTGGCGAGTTCCAGCGTCCGGGCGAGCGGCAGTCCGGCCACCAGGCCGGACACCAGCGCGCCGCCGAACGCGTCGCCCGCGCCGAGGCCGTTGACGACGTCCACGGGCATGGGCGGCAGCCGGACTTCCTCGGACGGGGTGCGCGCGAGGACACCGTGCGGGCCCTGCTTGACCACGGCCAGGCGCAGGCCACGGGCGAGCAGCCGGTCGGCGGCCTCGTCCGGGTCGCGGGTGCCGACGGCGACCTCGACCTCGTCGCGGTTGCCGACGGCCACGGTCGCGTGCGTCAGGGCGCGGGCGTACCAGGCGGGTGCGTCCTCCGGGCGGGCCCAGAACATCGGCCGCCAGTCGAGGTCGAACACGGTCTCGTTGCCGGCCTCGTCGCGCGGCCGGTCGGCGATCGCCGCGAGGGTGGCGGTCCGGGACGGCTCGGCGGACAGGCCGCTGCCGGTCACCCACACGACGCGCGCGGCACGCAGCGCTTCCGCGTCCAGGTCGTCGGCCCGGATCCGCATGTCCGGCGCGTCGGGCCGGTAGAAGTACAGCGGGAAGTCGTCCGGCGGGAAGATCTCGCACAGCACCACCGGCGTCTGCGCGCCCGGCACCGTCACGACGAAGCGGTCGTCGACGCCGAAGCCGCGCAGCGCCGCGCGGACGAACCCGCCGAGCGGGTCGTCGCCGACGCCGGTGGTCACCGCGGAACGCAGCCCGTGCCGGGCCGCCGCCACCGCGACGTTCGTGGCGCTGCCGCCCAGGTACTTGGCGAACGTCCGCACCTCGGCGAGCCCGACGCCCACCTGCTCGGGGTAGAGGTCGACACCGACCCGGCCGAGCGTGACCAGGTCGAACCGGGGCGCGGTCACGCCGTTTCCCCGTCGGCCGCGGCCGCGTCCACGTACAGGTCCGGCTCGCGGCATTCGGCGACGAGCGTCGCCGGCCATGCCGGGTCGTAGCCGCCCGCGGCCGCCAGGCGCCGCACGGCCTCGCGCTTGTGCGCGCCGTGCACGACCATGACCGCGCGCCGCGAGTGCCGGACGATCGTGGCCACGCCGACCGTCACACCGTGCCGGGGCACCTCGTCGATCGAGGCGAAGTCCGGGAAAGTCCCCAGGTTGTCCTCGCGCGTGGTGTCCGCGAGTGCGACCACGCGGCTGATGCTGTCGGCGGCCGCTCCGGGCGGGTTGAAGGCGATGTGCCCGTCGGACGCGCCGGAGGCGAGGATGAACAGGTCGATGCCGCTCTCCGCGAGCCGCGCCTCGTACGCCGCCGGGTCGGCCGGGTCGGGGAACCACACCGAGGCCGCGGGGATGCCGCGGCCTTCGCCGACGGCCGCGTTCAGCGGGCCGACGATCTCGTCGGCGGCGAAGCGGTGGCACGAGTTGTGCGCGGTGTGGTCGACGTCGACGAACACGCCGGACGAGCCGTCGCCGACCGGCAGCACGTACTCGTCCATCATGGCGATCACCACGTGCCGCAGGTCGAGGCGGCGTTCGGCGGTCAGCGCGGCGAGCGCGTCGTAGACCGGCTTGGGGCTGCGGCCGCCCGGGCAGCCGAGCACGTAGCGGTGTCCGGCGGCCGCGGCCTTGGCGATTCCGTCCGCGATCTCCTCGGCGAGCGCCCGGCCGAGGTCGGCGGGGCCGGCGAAGACGCGCGGGCGAAGGGAGGCTGGCATGGTGCTTACTCCTTGACGGCGCCCGCGAGCATGCCGCTGATCATGCGGCGCTGGAGAGCGATGTAGCTGATGAGGATCGGCAGGGCGACCAGGACCGCGGCGGCCGCGGTGACACCCGGGTCGCTGTTCCGGCGGTTGCCCGCGAAGAAGGACAGGGACAGCGGGGCGGTCTGCACGTCGGGGTTGTCCGGCACCAGGACGAGTGCGAGCAGGAACTCGTTCCACGCGAACAGGAACAGCAGCGTGGCCAGGGTTCCGATCGCCGGGACCGCCATCGGCAGCAGGATCGAGCGCAGCACGCGGAACTTCGAGGCGCCGTCCACCGAGGCGGCTTCGCGCAGCGCGGTCGGCGTCGACACGAAGAAGGTGCGCATCCAGAACACCGCGAACGGCAGCGACAGCCCGATCTGCGGCAGGATCAGCGCCCAGTACGTGTTGGTCAGGTGCCAGTCCTTGAGCTGGTAGTACAGCGGGATGACGGTCGCCTCGTACGGCATGACCAGCCCCACCAACAGCAGCAGCAGGAACAGCCCCTTGAACGGGAACGGGAAGAACGCGAAGGCGTATCCGGCGAGCGTGGCCAGCACGATCGTGCCCACCACGACGGCGACCGCGACGATCAGGCTGGACGTGAGCGCGTGCGAGAACAGCCCGCGGTGCCACGCCTCGCTGAAGTTGTCGAAGCTGAGCGACTTGGGGATGGTGAACCCGCTGCGCTTGGTGCCCGGTTCGCTGAACGCCAGCAGCAGCACGGACACGAAGGGGTAGAGCGCGACGATCGCCGCGATGACGAGGATCGCGTGACCGATGACGGTGTGACGGCGGTTGGTGGGCACGGCTCAGTCCTCCTTTCCGCGGACGAGGCGCATGACGACGCCGGTCACCACGAGGACGACGGCGGTCAGGCACACGCTGATCGCGGCGGCGCCGCCGACCTCGCGCGTGATGAACGCGCCCTGGTAGATGAACACGCTGGGCACCGTCGTCGACGTGCCGGGGCCGCCCGCGGTGGTGTTCCAGACGAGGTCGAAGTTGCGCAGCGCGTACGTGATGGTGAGCACCAGCGCGATGGCGATCTCGCCGCGCAGGGCGGGCAGCGTCACCGCGAAGAACTCGCGGATCGGGCCGGCGCCGTCGAGGCGGGCCGCCTCGTACCGCTCGGTGGGGATCTTCTGCACGCCGGCCAGGAACAGGACCATGCACAGGCCGTACATGACCCACGTGCCGACCACGGCCACGGCGGGCAGCGCCGTGTCGTAGTCGCCGAGCCAGGCCCGGGTGAGGCCGCCGAGGCCGACCGCGCGCAGCGCCGCGTTGAGCGGGCCGTCGATGTCGTAGATCCAGCGCCACGACACGGCGACGACGACGGTGGCGAGGATCTGCGGCAGGAACAGCACCGCGCGGAAGAACGTCAGGCCGCGCACCTTGATGCGGGACATCAGCCCCGCGAGCACCAGTCCGAGCGCGACGGGCAGGAACGCGTACGCGACGACGAACACGAGCGAGTGCGCCAGCGCGGACGGGATACGTCCGTCGTGGAACAGGTCGCGGTAGTTGTCGAGCCCCGCCCAGCGGCCCTCGGTGAGGCCGTCCCAGCGGAACAGCGAGATCCACGCGGTCTGGCCGAGCGGCCCCAGCACGAACAGCACGTAGAACACGGCGCCGGGCAGCAGGTAGAGGTAGGCGGGCCAGTACTGCCGCGAGGCCCACGCGGCGACCGCGCCCTTGCGGGGCCGGGCCGGCACCTCCGCCTCCGGGCTGGAGGCGCCGGTGCGGGCCTCGGTGACCGCGGTCATGATCCGGCCCCGGCGGCGGCGTCCTCGCGCTGCTTCTGCTGGAACGCCTTCCAGTCGTCCTGGAGCCCGTTGGCGAAGCCTTCCGGGCTGGTGCGCCGGTCCAGCAGGTCCTGGGTCTTCGCGCCGACCGTGTCGTACATCGTGGTCGACGCCCAGTCCAGGTAGAAGTTCTGGCCGTCGTCCGCGAGCAGTTTGGTGCCGATGCCGTTGACCTGCTCGACGACCGGGCTGGCCGCCTTGACGGTGCCGTGTCCGGTGACCGGGGTGCGGCCGACGTCGGTGAGGTTCTGCGCGAACTCGTCGCTCATCAGCATGTCGAGGAACGCGACCGAGGCGGTCAGGTTCTTCGTCTTGGTGCCGATGTGCCAGCCCAGGCCCATCGAGCCGACCGTGGCGCGGGTGCCGTCCGGGCGGGTGGGCAGGGTGAAGCCGACGCGGCCGTTCATGCTCTCCTGCAGGCTCGGCGCGTTCCAGGACCCGGCGACGTAGAAGACGCCTTGGCCCTGGGCGAACTTGGCGGCCGCGTCGTCGGCGCTGATGCCGTTGTAGCCGGGTCCGAAGTAACCGCGCCCCGCCCAGTCCTGCACGGTCCGGGCGGCGTCGACGGTGCCGGCGTCGGTGATCGCCGAGCCGGGCACCCCGGCCAGCCAGCTGCGGATGTCGCGGCTGGGGGTGTTCTGCGCCTGGACGAGGCCGATGACCTGGCTCGCCGGGTACTTCTCGGCGTTGCCGAGCATGAGGGGCTGTTCGCCGGCCGCCTTGGCCTTGTCCAGCGCGGCGGTGAACTCCGCGTAGGTCTTGGGCGGCTCGATGCCGAGCTTGGCGAGCTTGTCGGTGTTGTAGAAGACGCCGACGTACTCGGTGACCGGGGATATGCCGTACAGGCTGCCCGCGCCGAAGATCGTGCCGCCGGCCGACCAGCGCCACTGCTTGAGCGTGCCGTCGGTCAGGAAGTTCTCCCACCCGTACGTGCGCAGCACGTCGTCGAGCGGCCGGATCAGCCCGGCTTTGACGAGCGGGCCGTCGGTGCCGTAGCCCTGGTTGCCCTGCGCGAGGTCGGGGGCGTCGTCGCCGGACAGGGTGTTGACGACCGTCTTCATCAGGTCGTCGAAGCCCTTGGTGGTGACCTTGACCTTCACGTTCGGGTACTTCTTCTCGTACAGCGGCACGAGGGCGTTGAGGGTGTCCTCCTCGCCGGCGTCGGCCAGCACGCGGAGGGTGGTGTCGCCGAGCTTGGCGACGTCCTCGGGGGTGACCCGCTCGGTGATGCGCGGGCCGTCGAACCCGGAGGACGCGGTGGTCCCGGCGCCGGGGACGCCGCAGCCGGCCACCAGCAGGCCGGCCAGGGCGACCCCCGCGGCCCCGGTCAAGCGCAGCTTCTTCATGGTCGTTGCTCCGTTCGGAGACTGTTCCGGAGGCGGGCTCCGGGAGGGAGGGTCAGGCGTGGGCGGCGACCTTGTCCGCCAGCCAGGCGAGGTTCGCGGCCTGCTCGGCGGCGACCGCGGGGTATTCGTCGGCGGGTGTCGGGGCGCGGTCCTGTTCGACCAGCAGCCAGCCCCGGTACCCGCCGCGCAGAAGGTCGGCGAGGAACGCGTCGATGTCGACGTCGCCGCGGCCGAACGGCACGCACACGTCCGCCCACCACTCGTCGAAGTCGGTGCGTCCGGCGGCCTTCGCGCGGGTCAGGACGCCGGTGTCGACGTCCTTGACGTGCACGTGGTTGATGCGGTCGCGCCACTTGTCCAGGCACGCGACGGGGTCGCCGCCGGCGAGCTGGAGGTGGGCGATGTCGAGGGTGATCCCGACTTCGGTGAGTTCGAGGAGGCGGTCGACCTCCCACGGGGACTCGATGAAGGTGCTGATGTGCGGGTGGAACGACGGGCGCAGCCCGTAGCGGCGCGCCAACTCCACGGCCTTGGCCGAGAGTTCGGCGAGCCGGTCCCACCCGGCCGGGTCGAGCGCGAGGGAGCGGTCGTCCCACGGCCGGGCCGGGTTGTGCAGCAGTGCCTCGCTGCCCTCGTCGGCGAGGATGGCCAGCGGCTCCTCGCCGGACTTCTCGGCGCACGCGGCGAGTTCGCGGCAGGTCTGCTCCATGCGCGCCATGTCGTACGCCACGACGTCGTCGCCGAGGGCGTAATGCACGGGGATGTAGGCGCCGACCGGGGCCAGGCCGTACGTGGCGAACAGCGCGGCGGTCTCGTCGGGGGTGCCGAAGAATCCGGGCGGGCCCAGTTCGCTGCCTTCGTAGCCGGCTTCGGCCATCGACTTCAGGAGCGCCTCGGGCGAGGTGCCGTCGCCGCCCGCGGCTTCGCCGTAGACGCCGTAGCTGACGGGGGCGTTGCCGAGGCGGATGCCCTCGGGGAGGTTCGCGGGCCGGTTGGCGCGCGCGTCGACCACGGGCTTCGGGTCGGGGCTCATGCGGCACCTCCGGCTTCGCCGCCGACGGTCACGCCCGCGCGGGCCGCGACGGCGGCGAGCAGGGCCTGCAGGCAGCGGATGTCCTCGGCGGCGCCGGCCGCGCCGGAACGCACCGGGGCGCCGTCGCGTACCGCGTACGCGAATTCCTCGAGCTGGCGGACGAAACCGGTGTCGTAGCCGGTGCGCACCACGCTGTCGCGGCGCACGCCGTCCGCGGCCCGCTCGACGCGCAGCGAGCTGCGCACGTCGGTCAGGTACGGCGCGGCCATGTCCAGGTGCAGCCGCCCGTCGCGGGCGAGGACGGCGATCTCCTCGCCGTAGTCCGGGTGGTCGGGCAGCCAGTTCCAGTTCAGCACCAGGCGCGCCCCGCCGTCCGCGCCGAGCGGGGCCGTCGCCAGCAGGCACGGCGGCTCGCCGTCGACCGGCCACGGCCATAGCTCGGCGGTCTCGAAGGTGTCCGGAAGCGTGAAGCCGAGGGCGCGGAGCACGGACAGCTCGTGGATGACCGAGCCGTTGAGCACGTCGCGGTAGTAGCGGGCCAGCTCGGCGGGGACGTCGCCGAGGGCTTCGGCGGTGCGCTCCGCTTCGTAGGCCATGGCCGCCTCGACGACGGACATGTCGGCGTCGTCGGCGGGCGGCGCCATGCGCAGGTGCTCGACCTGCGGCTCGTCCGCCGGGTGCAGCACGGTGACGCGGACGGTACGCGGGGTGTCCAGCGCGGCCAGCTCGGCGGCGGCCACCTCGGTGAGCGGGTCGTACATCTTCATGTAGCCGACCTGCAGCACGAGGCCCTTGGACTCGGCGAGCGCGCCCAGCTCGGCGGCCTCGGCGGTGGTCAGGCACAGCGGCTTCTCGGCCAGGACGTGCTTGCCGGCCTCCAGGGCGGCGCGGGCGTCGCGGGCGTGCGTGCCGGGGGTGGCCAGCAGGACGGCGTCGACGTCGGGCGCGGCGAGGATCTCGGCGTAGTCGCTGGTGCCGCGGACCCCCACGCCGTTGCGCGCGGCGACGGCGGCGGCGCGCGACGGGGACAGGTCGCAGACGGCGGCGAGCTCGAACAGCGCCGCGAGACGGTGCACGGCCGGCAGGTGGACCGACTGCGAGATCGTCCCGGCGCCGACGACGGCGAGACGGACGGGCTGACGTACCGGCATAGAGGCTTCCTCGGCTCCTGCGTTACGGGACGACCCGGGCGGTCCGGCCGCGGCGGGTGTCGTTGCTGTGGCGGCACCGCGCGGGATGCCGCGGACGCCGGGAAGCGGGCCTCTTCCGGAGGACGGTCCACCGGGGCCGCGCCGCGGGTGCGGGCGGCGGGGGGATTTCCGGAATCAGATGTTCCGCTTCCTGGCGCCTCGGTGATCCTGCACCACCTCAGACCAGTTAGTCCAGAGATTGGACCACATTCGCATCTGGTCTGACGATTGGTCAGCCTGGTACAGTCCCCGCTCATGACCACCAACGAGGCGCTCGGCCGGCGCATGGGGGACTCGGAAGGCGACCGGAACTCCCCGCCGGGGCACGGCGATAGCCGCGCGCCCGGGGCAGCGGTGCCGGCACCCGCGATACCCGCCGACGCGGCGTCGGGCGGACCCGTTCCGGGCGGCCCGGCGGCCGAGGCCGCCGGGCCGCAGACCGGACCACCGCCCCTGGCTTCGGCCGGCCCGGCTGTGCAGCTCGCCCACCAGCAGCTTTCCCGACTGCTGGACCAGCGCGTCTGGATGCCCGGCAGCCAGCTGCCCGGCGAGCGGGCGCTGGCCAAGCGGGTCGGGGTCAGCCGCAGCAGCCTGCGCCTCGCCCTCGCGATCCTGGAGACCGAGGGCCGCGTCCACGCGTCGGCCCAGCGCGGCTGGTTCGTCCGCGCCGACATGGTCAGCGAACCTCCCAGCGTGCTCAAGAGCTTCAGCGAGGTCGCCCGGGCCCGCGGCCTGACCGCCAGCGCGCAGGTACTGTCCTGCGAACTGCGGTCGGCGACCTACGAGGAAGCCCAGCGGCTGCGCGCGGCACCCGCCTCCCCGGTCGTGGAGATCGTGCGCGTTCGCGGGCTCGAAAACGTGCCGGTGTGCGTCGACACCACGGTGCTGGCGCGCGCACAAGACACCGTCGCCTCATCTGATTTGACCGATATATCCCTTTTCTCCCTTCTTGAGGACAGCGGCGTACACGTCATGCGCAGCGCCTACACCGCCCACGCCGAGGCCGCCGACCACCGCATAGCCGACCTGCTGGGCATCCCCCTCGGCAGCCCGGTCCTGGTCTGCGACGAGATCACGCACGACCAGACCGACACCCCGGTACTCCTCGGCCGCGCGGTCTACCGCGGCGACGCGTACCGCTTCGAGGCGACGCTGCTGCGCGGCGCCTGACCCCCGCCCGATCCGCCTGCCTGCCGGACCGCGGGGTCCGGACCCACCCGCCCGGAGAGCCACCATGCACAGCACGACCGTCACCGCGGGCATAGACGTCGGCGGCACCAAGATCGCCGCCGGGCTGGTCGCCGCCGACGGCACGATCGTCCTGCGCCGCGAAAGCCCCACCGCGACCGCGGGCCGCCTCCGCGACCCCGGCCTCGCCGGCACCACCGCCGCGATCGCCTACCTGCTCGCCGAGGCCGCCGCCCGCGGCCTCGACGTCGCCGGCCTCGGCGTCGGCCTGCCCGAGTACGTCGCCGCCGACGGCCTGGTGACCAGCCGCGAAGTCCTCGCCTGGGACGACCAGCCCCTCGACACCCTGGACACCGCGCTCAAGGCCGCCGGCCTCGAGGACATCCCCCGCGCCGTCGGCTCGGACGTCCGCTGCGGCGCACTCGGCGAAGCCGCGCACGGCGCCGGCCGCGACCTCGGCGACTTCCTGTACGTCTCCCTCGGCACCGGCCTGTCGTCGGCCTTCGTCGTCGACCGCACGGTCTGGCCCGGCGCCCGCGGCGAAGCCATCGCCCTCGGCGAGTTCGAAGTCCCCGCCTCGGTCGCCCCCGACTTCGCCGGCAACCTCGAACAGTTCGCCTCCGGCCGCGGCATCGGCGACCGCTACACCGCCCTGGGCCGCACTCCCACCCCCGGCGCCCGCGAAGTCACCGCCCTCGCCGCCGACGGCGACCCCGACGCCGCGGCCGTCCTCGACACCGCGGGCCGCGCCCTCGGCACCGTCCTCGCCGCCGCGGTCCGCCTCCTCGACCCCAGTGCGGTCGTCCTCGGCGGCGGCCTCGGCACCACCGACGGCCCGGTCTCCACGGCCCTCACCCGCACCTACACGGCGCTCACCGCCGCCCGCCCGGGGCCGCCGCCGCTCCGCCGCGCCGAACTCGGGCCGGACGCGGGGTTGATCGGCGCGGCGTTGCTGCCTGTCCGGCGCTGACCGCTCAGCCCGACCGGTCCGAAGAGCGTCATCGGCTCCTTCGCGTTGCAGAGCCGGCCGGCGATGGTGGACCGGGCCCGGCGGCTGGTGATGTTCCCCCGAACGTCGGTCGTGCGTTTATGGGGAGCTGCCGTACCTTCAGCGTTCGCCGAGGCCATGGGACATTTTGCGCGCAATCCCCTTGACCTGCCGGATAGATGGGCCGGCAGAGGGACCGAGCGGGCGGTGATTGGTGTCGGCCGCGGCACGGGGAAGGGCCGCTTTGATCTCCAGCTTCCGGACGGGCGCCAGGCCTTGGGGCGGGGCGAACGCGGACGGCATGGCGGGCTCGTGTCGGAGTGTCCGGACGGCGAGGGTCGGTCGGGGTGCTGCCAGGGGGGTGGGCCGTAGCGCGTCGGGAGTGAGTTGTGATCCGTTGGCGAAGAGCTGTTCGCCGGTGACGATGCCGCTGAACCGGTGCGGTTCGGCGGGGTTCCAGATCGTGTCGGTGACGAGCACTGCTCCCAGCTCCCGCTTTCCGCTCAGCGGATAGCTGCCGTAGTGGTCGGAGATCTCCTGCCGGACATGTTCGTCGGAGGAGTGTCCGGCCCGTGCGCGAATGACTCCGATGAGGATGTCGTTGTAGATCAGCGGGTCGTCGGCGAAGACCGACGCCCGTTGGGCGGTGTGCACGTACTCGTGGCCGGCCGCCACGTCGAACCCCACCAGATGGGGGAGCCGGAAGGGTGCGGTTCCCTCACTCACCATGCGGTGCCGCGCTCCCAACTGCTGTTCGCGGACCTGTGCCCCCATCCGGCTCAGGTTGAAGAAGACGTGTCCGTCAGGTGTGGTGGTGGCGGTCCGGTTCGGATTGCGCGACAACCGGGGGTGCTCGCTGAAGTCGCATGCGGTCACGGACTGGATGTTGGAGCGCCGAAAGTACTGCGCGACGCGGAGCATGCCCGAGGTGATGTCTTGCGCGGACTCTGCGCCCAGACGCTCACCCGCGAAGTCCACGGCGACCTCGCGTCCCAGGATCGATCGGAAACCTTCACGCAGGGCCTTCTCCTGCACGACCACCCTGGCGGCGGTGACCCGGGGGTTGCGATCGTTCATCGAGCCTCTTCAAGGAGTTTGGGCCAATCGTGGTTCCGGCCATTCCCGCATTCCCAGGGCTGATGGTTACGGCACGCCCGAAAGTCGAGCAATCCCCGTGCGGGGCCGACGCACCCAAGCAGCCGACCAGCTCGCGATTGTGCGAGCAATCCCCGCACACACGGGGCCGACACTTCGCGATCTGGGAGTTCACAGCAACACGTGAGGATCTCATCCACTCGCACTTGGCACGACGAAGCAAGACCGCGAGACAAGTTCGGATAGTCCCCGAACGCACCTGAGCCGTAGCGACACGAAAAGAGGTTGGATTTGCCCGGAGAAGCACCCGCGGCGCGAGATCGTGAACGCGATTCGGTTCGTCATCGACACGGGATGCAAATGGAGGGCCCTGCCCCCAAGACTTCCCACCCTGGCGCACCTGCTACCGCTTCACCGGGCACCCGCCGACGATCCGCGCCGCCTGCCGGTCTCGATGCGTCGCCACGGTGACCCGGCACCGGCGCAGCGGCCTTCCTTTCCGCCCCGGGTAGATTGCGCCGGACAGAGCGGAGAGGACCCCATGGACATCCGCAGGCTGGAGTGTTTCCTCGCCGTCGCCGACCACCTGCACTTCGGCCGGGCGGCGGACGCGCTGTCGCTCGCCCAGTCCACGGTCAGCCAGGCCGTGCGCGGGCTGGAGCGCGACCTGGGGGCGCCGTTGTTCGAGCGCCACACCCGGCGCGTCCGGCTCACCGTGGTCGGGCAGGCGTTCCTGCCCGAGGCCCGTGCGGCGTACGACGCCCTGGCCGCGGCCTACGAGCGGGCCCAGGCCCTCGCGCGCGAACAGACCGAGGAACTCGTCGTCGGCTGTCCCCCCGAGCTCGGGCAGATGCTGGTCTCCCGCGCCGTCCCCGCGCTGCGCCGGCTTTCGCCGACCGCGGTTCCGACGTTCCGACAACTGCCCACACTGCGCCAGATGGAGCTTCTGCGGGACCGCCGCCTGCACGCGGCGCTGTGCTGGACCCCGGAACTCGACGACACGTTCGCGTCCACCGTCGTCCAGCACGGACGGCTGGTGGCGGTCCTGCCGGACCGGCACCCGCTCGGCCGGGAAGCCGAGGTCCCGCTCGGCGCGATCGCCGACGAACCCCTGATCGGCTGGCCTCGGGAGATCAACCCCAAGCTGTACGACCGCTTCGCCGAGGCGCTGCGCCGGACCGGCAGGCCCTTGGCCCCGGCCGGCACCGTGGTCGGCGGGGACAACGTCGCCGCGCGGGTCCTGGCCGGCTTCGGCGTCGGCATCGTGTTCGAGCACCAGGCGCGCCGGGAGCCGGTTCCCGGCGTCCGGTACGTGCCGATCGCCGAGGCCGTACCGGGCCTGGACCGGCACCTGGTGTGGCGCGTGGACGAACGCCATCCGGCGCTGCCGGGCTTCGTCCGCGTGGTCACCGCGCTGTTCGCGGAGACGGACGGCCTCCGGCCCGTTGGTGCGTGACCTTCACCACGCCCGCCCCCCGATTGATCGTCCCCACCGATCGATCACGCCGATCGATCACACCGACCGGTCGTGCCGGAAGCCGCGGCAAGACAGCCCGACTCATCGGCGCGGCCGATATATGCGCAGGTCAGAGCCCGCGCGACAGGACATGGCGCGGTTGATGCGGCGCCCCTGGGCCGGTAGGACTGCCGGGACACCACCGAATCCTGACGCACCGTCAGGCGGCGCCCGGAGGCGACTGATGCACGAACCCGTCGGCCGGCCCCGGGCCCTCGTCCCCGTTCTGGTGGCGTGCGCCGTCGTCGTCTCGGTCATGCAGACCCTCGTCGTCCCGTTGCTCCACGACCTCCCCCACTTGCTCCACGCAGCCCCCGCGGACACGTCCTGGGTGATCACGGTCACCCTCCTGACGGGCGCACTGGCCAATCCCATCGCCGGACGTCTGGGCGACATGTACGGCCACCGCCGACTCCTGCTGGCGTCCCTCCTCCTGCTCTCCTGCGGATCGGTCGTCTGCGCCCTCGCCGACTCGCTCGCGCCGATGATCGCCGGACGCGCCCTGCAAGGCGCGGCCTTCGGCGTGGTGTCGCTGTCCATCGGCATCGCCCGTGAGGAGCTTCCCGCCGCGGCGCTCGGTTCCGCGGTCGGCATGATCAGCGCGGCCAGCGGCGCGGGCTATGCCTTCGGGCTTCCGGTCGCGGCATTCGTCGTCCAGACCGCGAACCACCACGTGATGTTCTGGGTCACCGCCGGACTCGGGCTCCTGTGCGCCGCGGCCGTCACCCGCGTCGTCCCGGCCCGGCCGGGCCGCCGCAACGGCAGCTTCGACGGACTGGGCGCGGCGGGACTGTGCGCGGGACTCGGGTCGCTCCTGCTGGTGGTGAGCAAAGGCCGCGACTGGGGATGGACCAGCCCCACGGTGGCGGGCCTGGGCACCGGGGGCGTGCTGGTGCTGGGGCTGTGGGCGGCCTGGGAGCTGCGGACCCACGAACCCTTGGTGGACCTGCGGCGGGCGTCCGGACGGCGCCTCCTGACGATCAACGCGGCCACGCTGGTGGTCGGCTTCGGCATGTACGTCCAGAGCCTGGTGTGGCCGCAGATCCTGCAGATGCCGGAGGCCACCGGCTACGGGATGGGCCTTTCCCTGGCCGTCTCCGGCCTCGTCCTCATGCCGGCCGGAGTGGCCACGATGACCGCCGCGTCCTTGTCGAGCAGCCTGTCCCGCGCGCACGGCCCCCGGACTTCGCTCGTCGCGGGCGCGGGCCTGCTCTGCGTCGCCTACGCCGCCGCCCCCTGGCTGCTCGGCCGACCGTGGCACGTCCTGACGGCCACCTGCGTGATCTCCTTCGCCATCGGCCTGGCCGTCGCCGCCATGCCCGCGCTCGTCATCGGCGCGGTACCGGCCGAGGACACCGCCGCCGCGACCGGCCTCAACAGCCTCATGCGCTCCACCGGCACCGCCATCGGCGCCGCCATCACCGGCGCGGTCCTGGCGAACGGCACCCGCGACTTCCCGGGCGGTCCCAGCGCGCCGACGCAATCCGCGTTCGTCACCGTGCTGTCCATCGGCCTGGCGGGCTGCGTCGCGGGCCTGGTCCTGGCCCTGGTGATCCCGCGGAACGACCGCCACCGCACCCCGGCCAAGGCCGAACCCCGTCCCGATGGCGCGCCTTCCGGGGAGCACACACCGCTCGCCGATCAGGCGCCCTGACGCGGGCGCCCTTCCGCGACGAAACGTGCCGGTGATGAGCAGTTCGCGGGCCCGGATGCCCGTGGCGTGGAAGTCGCGACTGCCCGGTCGGCTCGCGGCGTACACGCCCGGCACCGCGGGCAGGGTACGGCCCGAAGGGCCTACGCCCGTGGGAGTAGTGCCTTTCGGAACCTCGGGACGAGCCGCGGGCGGGAATCCGCCGGAATACTTGTCAGAGTTCGACACCCGACGAATCCCGCGGGTCGCCGCTCGGCCGACCGCGGATTCGCCCACCCTGGAGATTTCCCGCATGCACGACCCGCACCGCCGGTCCGACGACGACACCGCGCAGCCCTTCCGCCGGGCCACCGCGCGCGTCCGGACCCGCGGCAGACGCGGCAACGCCTGACCCGTCGATGACGGCCCGACCCGGGCCGTAGGCCGCGTCCGCCGAACGCGCTGCCGTTCCCGCGCCCCTCGACTCCCTTCCTTCTTCTCTTTCCTTCCTTCACTTCCGCTCCGTCGACACCGACGTACCGCGTGCCTCCGCCGCGGTACCCGTCGGCATTCCCGCGGTCCGTCCGGTGCGCGGCACTGCCGTGCCACGGAGCGCTCCCCCTTGCCTGCCTTCGCCCAGGGCTTTCGCCTTCGACCACCCGGAGACACGTTCCATGGCCACTTTCCTGTACCGCATCGGACGCGCGGCGTTCCGCCGAAGGCGGCTGGTCCTCCTGCTCTGGGTGGCCGTGCTGGTCGCCGTCGGCGTAGGTGCCGCGTCCGCGTCCAAGCCCGCCGCGAAACCGTTCTCGATACCCGGGATCGAAGCGCAGAAGGCGATCGACCTGCTGGACGAGCGCAGCCCCGACGCGGCCGGCGGCGGTGCCACCGCCCGGATCGTGTTCCGCGCCCCCGACGGGCAGCGCATCGACGCGCCGCAGAACCGGGCCGGTGTGGACAAGACGATGGGCGCCCTGCGCGGCACCCCTGAGGTCGCCGGGATGTCCGACCCGTTCTCCGCGGCGACGGTGAGCCAGAACGGCTCCACCGCCTACGCCACCGTGGACTACACGGTCGGCTCGGACCTGCTCAAGGACTCGACGCGCGACGTGCTCGAAGGCGCCGTGCAGCAGGGCAAGGCCGCCGGTCTGACCGTCGAGGTCGGCGGAGACGCGCTGCACGCCGAGTCGAGCGTCGGCAACGGCGAGATCATCGGTGTGGCGATTGCCGCCGTCGTCCTCGCGATCACGTTCGGCGCGATGATCGCCGCGGGCCTCCCGCTGCTGACCGCCATCCTCGGCGTCGGCGTCGGCATCGCGGGGATCACGGCGCTGGCCGGCGTGTTCGACCTGTCGGAGAGCACCTCGACGCTGGCGATGATGATCGGCCTCGCGGTCGGCATCGACTACGCGCTGTTCATCGTCTCCCGGTACCGCAGCGAGCTGCGGCTGGGCCGGGAACCGGAGGAAGCCGCCGGGCGGGCGGTCGGCACCGCCGGGTCCGCGGTGGTCTTCGCCGGGCTGACGGTGGTCATCGCGCTGTCCGGCCTGGCCGTCGTGAACATCCCCATGCTCACCGAGATGGGCCTGGCCGCCGCGTCGACCGTCGTGATCGCGGTCCTGGTCGCGCTGACGTTCGTCCCGGCGCTGCTCGGCTTCGCGGGCAAGCGGATCTTCGGACGCAAGGACCGCAAGCGTGCCGCCCGGCACGCCGAGGCCGGAACGCGGCCGGCCGCCGACAAGCCGAACATGGGCTCGCGCTGGGCGCGCTTCGTGCTCCGCCACCCGGTGGCGGTGCTCCTGACGACCGTCGTCGGCCTCGGCGCGATCGCGGTGCCCGCGGCGAGCATGAACCTGGGCCTGCCGGACGACGGCGCGAAGCCGGCGAGTACGACGCAGCGGCAGGCGTACGACATCCTCGCGGAGAACTTCGGCCCCGGCTTCAACGGGCCGCTGCTGCTGGTCGTCGACACCGCCAAGAGCAGTGACCCGGACGCCGCGGTGCAGGCGGTCCGCCACGAGGTCGAGACCCTGAAGGGCCGCGGCGTCGCGTCCGTCGGCGAGGCCGCGCAGAACCGTGCGGGCCACCTCGCCACCTTCCAGGTGACCCCCTCCACCGGACCGAGCGACACCAAGACCGAGACGCTGGTCCACGACATCCGCAGCGTGGTCGAGCGGGCCGATTCGGACACCGGTGCACGCACTCTCGTCGGCGGCACCCCTGCGCTGAACATCGACTTCTCGCAGAAACTCAACGACGCGCTGCTGCCCTACCTGGCCTTGGTGGTCGGGCTCGCGTTCCTGCTGCTGATCGCGGTGTTCCGGTCGATCCTGGTACCGCTCAAGGCGGCCCTCGGCTTCCTGCTGTCGGTCACCGCGGCACTCGGCGCGGTGGTCATGGTCTTCCAGTGGGGCTGGCTGAACGGACTCTTCGGCGTCGAACAGACCGGCCCGATCATGAGCATGATGCCGATCTTCCTGGTCGGCGTGGTGTTCGGCCTGGCGATGGACTACGAGGTGTTCCTGGTCACCGGCATGCGCGAGGCGTTCGTCCACGGGGCGAAACCGCGCGAGGCCGTGGTCGACGGCTTCCGGCACGGCGCCCGCGTCGTCACCGCCGCGGCGATCATCATGATCGCGGTCTTCTCCGGCTTCATCGGGGCGACCGATTCGATGATCAAGATGATCGGATTCGGCCTCGCCGCAGCGGTCTTCCTCGACGCGTTCGTCGTCCGCATGGCACTCGTCCCGGCCGTGCTCGCACTCCTGGGCAAGTCCGCGTGGTGGCTGCCCAAGTGGCTGGACCGCATCCTGCCGAACGTCGACGTCGAGGGCGACAGCCTGCGCAAGCACATCGACGCCCGCAACGCCGCCGCGGCACCGAACCCGCCGTCCGGCGACGACGACCGCTACCGCGAACCCGCGGGGGTCTGACCCCGGTCACCCCGCAACCCTGGGCATCCGCAGCCCGGCGACGGTCCTTCGGGACCCGCCGGGCTGCGGCGTCATCGGTTCCCCCCACCCACAGCACGCACGCAAATTCGTTGTGATCCCGAATGCTTCGCGGGTTACAGTCGAGCCCGGTCCAACGGCCGCAGTCGGCTGCGGACCTCACAACTGGATACGCACCTCCCGGTGCGAAGGCCGCGGTTCCTTCCTACGGAACCAAGGGTTGAGGGTTCGAGTCCCTTCGGCACCAGCGACGCTGGGGCTGTAGCTCAATCGGTAGAGCATTGGTCACGAACACCGCAGCCGACCTTGATCTCGGGAGGAACAGCGTCGGGGGCGCCCGGTGCGCAGGCCGGGAGTTCTTCCACTGTTAATGGGGAGGTTGCGGGTTCGAGTCCCGTCCGGGTCCCAGGGATCCGGTAGCTCAATCGGCAGAGCACCACTGATCGCCCAGCCGTCTTGACCTCGGGCGCCCCTTCGCTGATCTTCCCCCGGAACCCTCGGGGGCTTTTTCATGGCCAAGTTCAACACCCGTGCCGCCCGGCCGACGGCCCGCGGGCCGGTGACCACGACCGGCACCACCACGACGTACGAGGGCGGCGCCGCATACGCCCGCGAGACCAAGAGCGACCTGGTGCTGCTCGCCGTCACCAACATGGTCGGCGAGGACACCTTCTACGAGTCCGCGGGGGACCGCGACGACCGCTTCGCCACGTTGGTGCGCGCCGTTGCCGTCGACGACCCCGCCTGGACGGCCGGGTTCGTCGCCTGGCTCCGTACCGGCGCCGGCATGCGCTCCGCGTCGCTCGTGGCCGCCGCCGAGGCCGTCGACGCCCGGTTGACCGCCGGACTCCACGGCGACAACCGGCAGATCGTCGACGCCGCACTCCACCGCCCGGACGAGCCGGGCGAGTTCCTCGCCTACTGGACGGCGCGCCACGGCCGCCGCATTCCCAAGCCGGTCAAGCGCGGCCTCGCCGACGCCGTGCAGCGGCTCTACAGCGAGCGCGCTCTGCTCAAGTACGACACCGGCAGCAAGGGGTACCGGTTCGCCGACGTCATCGACCTCGTGCACCCCTCCCCCGCGGACGGCAAGCCGTGGCAGGGCGACCTGTTCCGGCACGCGCTCGACCGGCGCCACAACCGCGACACCGAACTCCCCGCCGGCCTGCGCACCATCGCCGCGAACACCGCCCTGCGCGCCGACGCGGCGGCGGACCCCAGCGTGCTCCTCGACGCGGACCGGCTCCGCGCGGCGGGCATGACGTGGGAGGACGTGCTGTCCCTCGCCGGATCGGCGCTGCCCAAGGCCCGGCTGTGGGAGTCCGTCGCACCGTCCATGGGTGTTATGGCGCTCATCCGCAACCTGCGGAACTTCGACGAGGCCGGCGTGTCCGACGAAGCGGCCGAGGCCATCGCGCGGCGCATCGGCGAACCGGCGACGATTGCCGAGTCCCGGCTGTTTCCCTACCGGTTCCTGTCCGCGTACCGAGCCGCGCCCAGCCTGCGCTGGGGCCACGCGCTCGACAAGGCCCTCGCGGCGTCGTGCGCCAATGTGCCGGCACTGCCCGGGCGCACGCTCGTCCTCGTCGACACGTCGGGCAGCATGCAGTCGTGCATCTCCGCCAAGTCGGTGGTCCGGCACGTCGACATAGCCGCGCTCTTCGCCATCGTCCTCGCGCACCGCGGCGCCGCCGTCGACCTCGTCGGCTACGCCAACGGGTACTTCCACCACCCGCTCACCCCGGGCGGATCGGTGCTCCGCGCCATCGACGCGTTCGACCGGCGCATCGGCGAGGTGGGGCACGGCACGGAAACCGTCGCCGCACTCAAGGCCACGTACGAGGGCCACGACCGCGTCGTGCTCATCAGCGACATGCAGGCGTTCCACTACCCCGGCGCGGCCGGCAGCGGGGATGGCGGGCGCGGCGTGAGCGTCTCCGAGGCGATCCCGGCGGGCGTGCCGATGTTCGGGATCAATACGAGCGGCTACGCGGCCACCGGTATCGACAGCAGCCGGCCGAACCGGTACGAGATCGGCGGCTTCAGCGACAAGCTGTTCACGATGATGGACCTGCTCGGGCGCGGGCGCGACGCCGGGTGGCCGTGGGAGTCGGCGCGCAAGGCCTGAGTGCGGGCATCTGACTGCGTCGTCGGCGACGCGAACCGCCCAGGGCTGCCGCGCCGACGCACCACGGCACAGGCCCGGTCGGACGGGCGTGTGCCGTGGCGAGCTTCACCGGGCATCGACGGGGCTCTCCCGCACGGATCACGAGCGGCCGAACTCGGCGTCGCCGCTTCGTCGTCGCCGTCGTCGTCCGAACGCCGGGCGAACGTCGCCGTCAGCCGCAGATGCGCACCGGCGGCGTCACCAGTTGCCGGTCCGTGTACCACGTGAACTGGGCGACGCCGACGATGTCGTAGCAGCCTCCGCCGATCTTCTGGACCGGCCCGTTGCAGTAGCGCCACCCCGTGCCCGGCGCTTCGGCCGGGCACGTGCTGTTGTCCGAGCCGAAGGGGATCGCCGTCAAGGTCTCCGGATTCAAGCGCAGTTCGTTCGACGCGTTGACGAAGATGGTGTACGGCACGACGTAGGAGCCCGAGTAGGTCAGGCAAGCCAGGATCGCGCTGTCCGGCGTCGGATTGAACGAACCCGAGCACACGGCGGATCCCAGGTTGGCCGCGGTGCTGCTCCATGTCTGCGGGGACGCACCTGCCGGGTTCTGGCCGACGGCCACAAGTCCGACGGCGATTCCCGCCGCGGCCAAGGCCTTGGTCATGACGCGCTTGCCCATGATCGCTGATCCCTCCGGTTGCGAAGCGGTGGCGTGCCGATCGTGTACCGCCGGGGAGCTTGGCACGCCGCCCACGGGTTTCCAACCGGTCGGCCACTGCCGACACGTGCCGGATCACAAGATTCACAAGTGGAACGGGCTTGTACCGGTGACCCCTTGGCATCGGTGTGTGACAGGAGAGGTCAGGAGAGGTGCCGCCCGGACCTGGTCTGCCCCGGATACCGTTCCGGAGCGCCGAACGCGCCGGTGTCTTCCGACAGTTCCGCTTCCCGTATCCCGACGGGCACCACGACGCGCCAGCCATGCGAGCCGCGAGTCACGGACCGCTCACCCGGGTGCCCCAGCCCAGACTCCCGTCCGCAGTCCCAGCCGCGTTCGCTACGAGTCCACTACAGCCCTCCCCCCTACGAGTGAAACCCCCGCCCCACCCAACCCTTTCGAGGGAATCCGGCCGCGGGCGGATCGCCCGGACTGCCTAAGCTCGCCGTGCCCCGGTCGGTCGCGGCCGGGCGCCCGTCGTCATCTTCCGCAGACTGTCTGGGGCCGTCAGCTCGTGCATGTTGCTCTCACCGGCGCCACCGGGTTCCTGGGGCTGAGGCTGGTGCGGGAGTTGCTGGCGCGGCATCGGAAGGTGACGGTTCTCGCGCACGCCGAGTCGGGCGGGGCATTGCACCGGATCATGCGCTTCTACGAGCTTACCGATGCACCACAGGAGTTGACTGCCGAGCTGGCCGACCGCCTGCGGATCGTGGACACCGATCTGACGCAGCCGCAGCTCGGGTTGTCCGCGGCCGCCTACCGGGAGCTGGCGGACGGCGTCGATGTCGTCTGGCACAGCGCGGGCAACATCCGCTTGGACGACGATCCCGCGCGGCTGCGACGGGTGAACGTCGAAGGCACCCGAAACGTTTTGGCGCTGGCCGCGGCCGGGTGCCGCGAGCCTGTCGTCCACCACGTCAGCACGGCCTTCGTCGCCGGGGCGAGGCACGAAGGCGTCGTCTACGAAGACGAGTTGGACGACGGCCACGGATTCGAGAACACCTACGAGCGGTCCAAGTACGAGGCCGAGCTGCTGGTCCGCGCGTGGGCCCGCGAACACCGGCGCCCCGCGCTGGTCCTGCGGCCGAGCATCCTGGTCTCGGACGTACCGCCGCATCCGGAACTCCCGGAGCATCCGCTCCAGTTCATCGACGACATGCTGCAGACGGTGCTGCGTGGCGTCGGCCGTCCCCAGGCGGACGGCGCACCGCTGCTGGTGCGGCTCGCCGGGCATCCGCGCGCGCACCTCAACCTGATGCCGGTCGAGGACACCGCGCGGGTCATGGTCGCGTTGGGTGCGCGGGAACGCTCGGGCGGCGTCGAGACCTACCACGTCGTGCACGGCCACGACGTCCCGATCGGCACCTTGACCGCCGTCATGGAACGTCTGGCGCCCGTGCGCGTCGAAGTGGTGGCGCAGCGTCCCGTCGACGCGTCTCCGCTGGAGGCGGCCACCGACCTGTATCCGGGGTTCACGCCGTACTTGCACCACCGGCGGCGCTACGACGACACCCGCGTGCGCTGCGCCCTGGGCGCGTCGCCGTCGCGGCACCGCGTCGATCTCCCTTACCTGCTCTCCGGCGTGCTGCCGCCACAACCGGAGCCGGCGTCGCTGCTGTCCGGCGGTAGCGCGTCGTTACCGTGACTCTGCCGGATGGAGACGTTGATGTCCCTGTTGGCCGTCCCCGGCCCGGTTGCCGCCGCGGAGCCGGTGTTCTCCCCCGAGGGGATCGCCGCCTGCGCGGCGCGGGTCCGCGAGCACGCGCAGGTGGTGTCCGATCCCACCGGCCGGAGGCTCGGCCTGGTGATGGGGACCCGGCCGGCCGAGCATTCCGTCGGCACGCTGCCGCCGCTCTACCCGGAATGGCTCGGCGGGCGCACCTTCTGCGAGGCCCACGGGGTGCGTTTCCCGTACGTCGCGGGCGAGATGGCCAACGGCATTGCGACGACGCGCATGGTCGTCGCAATGGCCCGGGCGGAGATGCTGGGGTTCTTCGGGGCGGGTGGCCTTGCGTTCGACGCGGTCGAGCGGGCGGTCGACGAGCTGGCGGCGCAGCTCGACGGGGTCGCGAACTGGGGTGTGAACCTCATCCATTCGCCGAACGAGCCGGAACTGGAGTACCGGGTCGCCGCGTTGCTGACGCGCCACCGGGTGCCGTGCGTCTCGGCATCGGCATACCTGGGCCTGACGCCCGCGGTGGTGCTGTGCTCGGCCTCCGGCCTGGCGCGGGCGGCGGACGGGCGCATCGTCCGCGCGACCCGCCTGTTCGCGAAGGTCTCCCGCCCCGAGGTCGCGGAGAAGTTCCTGTCGCCCGCCCCGGCGGAACTGCTGCGCGCCCTCGTGGATCGCGGCGAACTGACGCAGCGGGAAGCAGACTTGGCCGCCGAGGTTCCGGTGGCCGAGGACGTCACCGTCGAAGCCGACAGCGGCGGCCACACCGACAACCGGCCGCTGAGCGCGCTGCTCCCCCGCATGCTGATGCTGCGCGACGAGGTCGTCCGGCGGTTCGGGTACGCCCGTCCCGTCCGCGTCGGGGCGGCCGGCGGACTGGGGACCCCGGGTGCGGTCGCCGCGGCGTTCGCCCTGGGGGCCGAGTACGTGGTGACCGGGTCGGTGAACCAGGTCGCCGTCGAGGCGGGGATCTCCGACGACGCCAAAGCCATGCTGTCCGAGGCCGATGTCGCCGACGTCGCGATGGCGCCCGCGGCCGACATGTTCGAGATGGGTGTCCGCCTGCAAGTGCTCCGCCGCGGAACGATGTTCGCGTCCCGCGCCGGACAGCTGTACGACGCCTACCGGGACCATCCCTCGCTGGAAGCCCTCCCGCCGGCCGTGCGCACCAAGCTCGAACAGGGCGTGCTGCACGCGTCGATCGACGACGTCTGGGCGGAGACCCGCCGATTCTGGGCCGCCCGCGACCCCGCGGAGATCACCCGCGCCGAGCGTGATCCCAAGCACCGCATGGCGCTGGTCTTCCGCTGGTACCTGGGGAACTCCAGCCGCTGGGCGATCTCCGGGGACTCCGCCCGGCGCACCGACTACCAGATCTGGTGCGGCCCGGCGATGGGGGCGTTCAACCGCTGGACCGCGGGCGGCTTCCTGGCCGCCCCGGCGAACCGCACGGCGGTGCAGATCGCCCTCAACCTTCTCGAAGGCGCGGCCGTGCACACCCGTGCCCACCAGCTCCGGACGTACGGCGTCGCGGTGCCCGCCGCCGCGTTCGCGTTCACGCCGCGCCGGCTCGCCTGACCCCCCGCACCGCCGTCGGCACCGTTGGCACCGTCGCACATGCACACCACACGGCACGAAAGAGGAAGCATGCCCCAGGAACAGCGCACCCAGGTTCCCGTCGCCGTGGTCGGAATCGGTGCGCTGCTCCCGGATTCGCGGAACGCCGGCGACTTCTGGCGCACCGTGGTCGCGGGACGCGACCTGATCTCCGACGTCCCGGCGACGCGCTGGCTCGTCGAGGACCACTACGATCCCGACCCGGCGGCCCCCGACAAGACGTACGCCCGTCGCGGCGCCTTCCTGCCCGACGTGCCCTTCGACCCGCTGGCGTTCGGCATCCCGCCCGCCACGATGACCGCGACGGACACCGCGCAGATGCTCGCCCTCATGGTGGCCGAGCAGGTCGTCGCGGACGTCGGCGGCCTGAGCGAGGCCGACCGGGAGCGTACGGGCGTCATCCTGGGCGTGGGTCCGCTCAAGCTCCTGGCCCAGATGAACGCCCGTCTGCAACGGCCGGTGTGGCTCAAGGCCCTGCGCGAGAACGGGATCCTCGAAGCCGAGGCGCAGGCCGTCTGCGACAGCATCGCCGGGCACTACGTGCCGTGGCAGGAAGCGACGTTCCCCGGCCTGCTCCCGAACGTCGTGGCCGGCCGGATCGCCAACCGCTTCGACCTGCACGGCACCAACCACACCACCGACGCCGCCTGCGCGGGCTCGCTCGCCGCGCTCACCAACGCGGTCGCCGAGCTTGCGATGGGGCGCAGCGACCTGATGATCAGCGGCGGCGTGGACACGCTGAACGACATCGGCACGTTCATGTGCTTCTCGAAGACCCCCGCACTGTCGCCGACCGGCGACTGCCGCCCGTTCTCGGACGCCGCCGACGGCACCATGCTGGGCGAGGGCCTGGTGATGTACGCCCTCAAGCGGCTGGCCGACGCGGAACGCGACGGCGACCGGGTCTATGCGGTCATCCGCGGGATCGGCACCGCGTCGGACGGCAAGGACACGGCCATTTATGCACCGCTGCCCGACGGGCAGTCCCGCGCCCTGCGCCGAGCGTACGACGAGGCGGGCTACGGCCCCGCCACCGTCGAGCTGGTCGAGGCGCACGGCACCGGCACCAAGGCCGGGGACGCGGCGGAATTCGCGGCGCTGCGGGAGGTGTTCGACGAGTCCGGCCGCCCGGACCGGCAGTGGGCGGCGCTCGGATCGGTGAAGTCGCAGATCGGGCACACCAAGGGCGCGGCCGGTGCGGCGGGGCTGCTCAAAGCCGTCCTCGCCCTCCACCACAAGGTGCTGCCCCCGACGATCAAAGCGGACCGCCCGAATCCGGCCCTGGGGATCGGGGACAGCCCGTTCTACCTCAGCACCCGCCCGCGCCCTTGGGTGCGTTCGGCCGATCACCCGCGCCGGGCCTCGGTGTCCAGCTTCGGCTTCGGCGGCAGCAACTTCCATGTCGCGCTGGAGGAATACGTGCCGCCGCAGGACGGCCAGGTCCCTGCGACGGCACGTATGCGCACCGCCCCCACCGAGCTGGTGCTGTTCAGCGGAAACACTCCCGACGCGCTGACCGGGCAGCCGATCGACGCCGGCCGCCCGCTCGCGTCCCTCGCGAGGGAGAGCCAGACCGCGTTCCGGGAGGGCGCACCCAAGCGGCTCGCGGTCGTGGCGTCCGACACCGCGGACCTGATCGCCAAGCTGCGGCAGGCCCACGACCTGATCGCCCACGCACCCGACGAGGCGTTCTCCGCACCGAACGGGATCCACTACGCCTGCGGCCCGTGCGCGGTCGGCCGGATCGCCTTCCTGTTCCCCGGCCAAGGCGCCCAGTACGTGGGCATGGGCGCGGACGTCGCCATGGCCTCACCCGCCGCGCTGGCGGTCTGGGACCGGCTGGGTGCCGCGGCCTTCGACGGCATCCCGCTGCACCGGGTCGTGTTTCCACCCCCGGCCGTCGACGACGGAGAGCGGGCCGCGCAGGAGGCGCAACTGACCTCCACCGCGTGGGCGCAGCCCGCACTCGCGGTGCACAGTCTTGCCCTCCTCGACGTGCTGCACGGCCTGGGCCTCCGGCCGGACTGCGTGGCCGGGCACAGCTTCGGGGAACTCGTGGGCCTACACGCCGCCGGAGTGCTGGACGCCGACACGCTCGTGGCCCTCGCCCGCAGGCGCGGCGAGCTGATGCGCGACGCCGCGGCGGTTCCGGGCGTGATGGTCGCGGCGGCGACGAGCCGGGCGCAGGCGGAGGACGCCATCGCGTCCTGCGGCGGCGCGGACGTGTGGGTGGCCAACCACAACGCCCCGCGGCAGGTGGTGCTGTCCGGCACCGCCGAGGCGGTGGACGACGTCGTGCGGAAGCTCGCCGCGGACGGCGTCACGACCCGGCGGCTGAACGCGGCCACCGCCTTCCACACCCCCATCGTGGCGCCAGCGACCGCTCCCCTCCGGGACTTCCTCCGGGAGGTCCCGGTCGGCCCCCCGCAGGTGGCGGTCTTCGGGAACGCCGACGCCGCCGTGTACCCGGAGGCGGCCGACGAGATCCGGCACCGGATCGCCGCGCACGTGGCCTCGCCCGTGCTGTTCGGCGACGAGATCGAGGCGATGTACGGCGCCGGGGTGCGCACCTTCGTCGAGGTCGGGGCCGGCAGCACGCTCACCGGTCTGGTGGCGCAGACCCTCGGCGACCGCGAGCACCTCGCGGTGAGCCTCGACCGCAAAGGCGGCGACGGGGTCACCGCGCTCCAGGACGCGCTCGGCCGGCTCGCCGTGCGCGGAGTGCGGCTCCGCCACGAGGCGCAGTGGACGCCGTACGCAGCACCCGAGCCCGCCGTCGCGGAGAACGAGAAGAGGCCCAGAATGACCGTGCAGATCAACGGCGGCAACTACGGCAAGCCGTACCCGCCGGAGGGCGGAGTGGCGGCGCTGCCGCAGCCGAACGTGCCGCGTCCGGCGGTGGCGGCGCCCATGTCGGCGGCCGTGACCTCGGAGGCTCCCCTGCCGGGGATCCCGGAGCCGGAGACTCCTGTACCGGCGCTTCCCGTCCAGGGAATTCCGGTGCCGGAGCTTCATGTGCCGGGGACTCCGCTGCCGGGGATTCCGGTGCCGGAGCTTCACGTGCCGGGGACTCCCGTACCCGGGATCCCCATGGCGGCGGCGCCGGAGCAGGCACCCCCGCAACCGGTCGCGGGCGACCTGCTCGCCCTGCTGGAAAGCGCCCAGCGCGCCACGGCCGAGGCGCACACCGCCTGCCACCGCATGCTCGTCGACAGCCACCTGGCCTTCCTGCGGATGACCGAGACGACGTTCGCGGCGATGCTCGGAACACCGTGGGAGAGCGGCGCCGTTCCTTCGTCCCTGCCGGAAGCGCCCGTGATCCCGGCGCCGTTGACGGTCGCATCTGTACCGGTGCCGCAGCCGATGCCGGTGCCGGTGCACGTTCCGGTGCCCGTGTCGGCACCCGCGCCGATGCCCGCGCGGGTTTCGGTACCGGCATCGGCGCCTCAACCGGTGGCAGCACCGGCCCCCGCCCCGATGCCCGTGCCCGCCTCCCGCCCGGCGACGGTCCCCGCCCCGGTCGTCCCGCCGCCGCCCGTTGCGGTGCCCGACGCCGGCCCCGGGCCGGCGGAGGTCGAGGAGTTGCTGCTGGGCGTGGTCGCCGAGCGGACCGGCTACCCGGTGGCGATGCTGAACGTCGACATGGCGTTGGAGTCGGATCTGGGCGTCGACTCGATCAAGCGGGTGGAGATCCTCTCCGCGGTCCGCGAACGCGCCGGGAACCACCTCGCCGAGGGCGATGTCGCCGACCTGCTCAAACTTCGCACGCTGCGCGAGATCGTCGACGCGCTCACCCCGGGCCCGGCACCCGCCCGCACCCCGGAGGCATCCGCCGGGGCACCCGAAGTGCTCGCCGACGCACCCGAAATGCCCGTCCGCGAAGCGGAGGCACCCAACCACGGAACCCGCACAAGCCACGCACCCGACGTGCCCGCCATCCCGCCCACGCGCGGCGCACCGCCCGCCGACGTGGTCCTCACCAGGCTGGCGGTCCGCACCCGGATCACCCCCGCGCCCGGCTTCGCCATGGCCGGCCTGGCGGCGGGGCCGATCGCGGTCACCCGCGACGGACACGGCGTCGCCGAGCTCCTGGCCGACCTCCTGGGCACCCACGGACTGACGGCGTCGGTGGTCGACGAAGTCCCCGCGCACGCCGCGGCGGTCGTGCACCTCGGGGCGCTCGCCGACCTCGACTCCGCCATCGGCGCGCACGCAATCCAACGCGACGCGTTCCGCACGGCACGGTCGATCGCCCCGCGGTTCACCGCGGACGGCGGCGTGTTCGTCGTGGTGCAGGACACCGGAGGGGACTTCGGGCTCGACGGCCGCGCCGCCGACCGTGCGTTGCTCGGCGGGATCGCCGCACTGGCCAGGACGGCCGCCAAGGAGTGGCCGGACGCCCGGGTGAAGGCCATCGACTGCGAGCGCGGTGGACGGGACGCTGCCGCCGTCGCACACGCCATCGCCCACGAACTGCTGTACGGAGGCCCGGCCCCTGAGGTCGGGCTGCGAGCCGACGGCACGCGCCTCACCCTCACGGCGGAGCCGTCGTCGACCGGCCGCGAAGGCCGCCGACGCCGCGCGACGCTCGGACCGGACTCGGTGATCGTGGCCACCGGAGGCGCTCGCGGCGTGACCGCGGCAAGCCTGGTGGACCTCGCCCGGGCGCACCGGCCCCGCATCGTGCTCCTCGGCCGCACGGAACTCGTCGAGGAGCCCGCGGACCTGCCGCACACCGGGGACGAGGCCGCGCTCACGCGGGCGCTTGCCGACCTGAACCGGTCCGCCGGCCCTGCCGCGCTCACCGCGCAGGCCCGCGCCATTCTCGCCGCGCGGGAGGTCCGGGCGACCCTCGCCGCGCTGGAGGAAGCCGGCTCCCCGGCCCGCTACCGGCCTGTCGACGTGCGGGACGGCCGCGCCGTGTCGGACGTGCTCGCGGACGTGCGGCGCGACTGGGGCCCGGTCACCGGGATCGTGCACGGCGCCGGTGTCCTGGCCGACAAGCTGATCGGAGACAAGACCGACGCGCAGTTCGACCACGTCGTCGCCACCAAGGTCGACGGGTTCCTGAGCCTGCTGGCCGCGACCGCGAACGATCCGCTCGACACGATCGTGCTGTTCTCCTCGGTAGCTGCCGCCTTCGGCAACCCGGGCCAGAGCGACTACGCGATGGCGAACGCGGTGCTCGACCACCTCGCGTCCGCCCAAGGCGCCGCACGGCCCGACTGCGTCGTGCGCTCGATCGCCTGGGGCCCGTGGCAAGGGGGCATGGTGACGCCCGTCTTGGCGGAGCACTTCGCGCAGGCCGGCGTGCCGCTCATCCCCGTGCCGCGGGGCGCGGCGGCGTTCACCGCGGAACTCGACGCGGACGGCGCCGACACCCGGGTGATCCTCGCCGCCGGCACCGGCTTGGGCTCCATGGCGCCGGTCTCACAGCCGGGCGACGGCGAGTTGCGCGTCCACGCGCGCACGCATCCCTACCTGGCCGACCATGTCGTCGCCGACGTCCCCGTCCTCCCCGTGGCCGTGGCGCTGGAGGTGTTCGCCGGTGCGGCGGCCGCCTGGCGGCCGGCGGCCGACGGCCTGGCGCTCCGCGACGTGCGGGTGTTCGGCAAGGTCACGCTGCCCGATCTGGACCGCAGTGGCCACCGGTTCGGCGTGCGCGGCCGTCCCGCCGAGGCCGGTGACCCCGCCGCGCTGGAGGCCGAGCTGGTCGGCGGCGACGGCGTCCCGCACTACGGCGCGGTCGTGGACTTCGCCCCCGGGACCCCGGCCGCGTGGGACGTCCCGGGCGGCCTCGCTCCGGTGGAACACGACGTGTACGACGGCCGGGTGCTGTTCCACGGCCCGCGCTTCCGCGCCCTCGACGCCGTCCACGGCCTCGGCGACACCGGCGCCGAGGCCACCGTGGCCGGTGTCGCCCGCCTGGGCTGGGGGGACGGCCCCTGGCGGCTCGACCCCGCCGCGGTCGACGGCGCGCTGCAACTCGCCTTGCTGTGGGCCGAGGAGGCTCTGGGCAAGGCCACGCTGCCGATGGGTGTCGCGGAATGCCGGGTCCACCGCCCGGGTCCGCTGCGGGACACGGCGCGGTGTGTGGTGCGCGCACGCAAGGTGCACGACACGGGTGCCCGGTGCGATGTGGCGCTCCTCGACGCGGACGGCGCAGCCCGGGTCGAACTGCTCGGCGTCGAACTCGTCATCCGGCCCTCCTGAGCGTTCGGTCGTCGTCACCCGCTCGCGCGGTGCGCGCGACCGTCCTGCCCCGTCCGTGCCCGCGTGGAAAGAGAGTGGTGTGGGATTCGAGCCGATCGCCGTCGTGGGGCGGGGGTGCGTCCTTCCCGGCGCCCTCGGCCCGGACGCGTTCTGGGACAACGTCGCCGCGGGCCGGTGCAGTCTCGCCCCGGTGCCGCGGGAGCGTTGGCGGGTGCCGCACGACCTGGTCATGGGGACGGTCGACGACCACCTCGACCGCACTTGGAACGACATCGGCGGTTACGTCACCGGATTCGACGAAGTCTTCGACCCGGACGGCTTCTTCGTCGACCCGGAACGCTTCGTCGGCCTCGACCCCGCCTTCCTCTGGGTGCTGCACGGCGCACGGCAGGCGCTGCGCGAGGCGGGATACCACGAGCCGATGCCGCGAGCCGGCCTCGTGCTGGGGAACCTGTCGTATCCCACCGGCGCCGGGTCGGCCTTCGCCGAGCACGTGTGGTTGTCCGAGGCGCATGAGGCGCTGCTGCGGGCCGATCGGCGCGCCCGGCCGGACGCGCGCAACCGGTTCTCCTCGGGGCTCCCTGCGCACTTCGCGGCCGAGGCCCTCGGGCTGGGCGCCGGGGCGTTCGCGCTCGACGCCGCGTGCGCGTCGTCGCTGTACGCGGTCAAGCTGGCCTGCGACCGGCTGCACGACGGCACGGCGGACCTCATGGTGGCGGGCGCCGTCAACCGCGTGGACAACCTGTTCCTGCACGTCGGCTTCTGCGGGTTGTCCGCGGTCAGCCGCACCGGCCGCAGCCGGCCGTTCCACCGGGACGCCGACGGCCTGGTGCCCGGCGAAGGCGCGGGATTCGTGGCCCTCATGCGGCTGCGCGACGCCGTCGGGGCGGGTGCGCCCGTCCTCGGGGTGATCCGCGGGATCGGCATGTCCAACGACGGCCGCGCGGGCGGGCTCCTCAGCCCCGCCGAGGAAGGCCAGGAACGGGCGATGCGCCTGGCGTACGCCGCGGCCGGGGTCGCGCCCGCGACGGTGTCGCTCGTCGAGTGCCACGCGACCGGGACACCCGTCGGCGACGCCGTCGAAGCGCGCGGCATGGCACGGGTCTTCGCGGACTGCGCCGACGTGCCGATCGGCTCGGTCAAGTCCAACGTCGGCCACTTGCTGGCCCCGGCCGGTGCGGGCGGACTGCTCAAGGTCCTGGGGGCGATGCACGCCGGAGTACGTCCGCCGACACTCGGCGCCGACGAACCGGCGGCCGCACTGGACGGGACGCCGCTCCGGCTCGTCCGGGAAACGGAGCCGTGGCACGGGCCGCGCCGAGCGGCCGTCAGCGCCTTCGGCTTCGGCGGCACGAACGCGCACCTGATCGTCGACGCCTGGGACGGCGGGCGCGCCGGCGCGCCGGTCCGGCGGGCGGCTCCGGGACACCGGACCGACCTCGCGCCGGTTCCCGCCCGCGTTCCCGCGGATCTCCCCGCGCGCGTCCCCATCGCCGTCGTCTCCGTCGCCACCCGGGTCGGCGACGGCCGCGACACCGACGACTTCCGCCGGGCCGTCCTCGGCGGAGACCGGCGCCGCGGCGCGGACACCGTCGGTGTCGCCCTGCCCGGCCTGTGCTTCCCGCCGGTCGCCGTCGCGCAGACCATGCCCCGGCAGCTCCTCGTCCTGGAAGCCGCGCGAGAGGCCGCCCGCGACGTCGCGCTGCCGCGGGAGACCACCGTGGTCGTGATCGGAAGCGGCGTCGAACCGGAGATCGCCGGGGCCGCCGCCCGGTGGCGTTCGCCGTCCTGGCTCGCGGAGGCCGGACTCGGAACGGACCCGGACCTCGTCGAACGGGTACGCGGCGCCTTCTCGCCGCCCATGGTCGCGGAGCGGGTCGTCGGGAGTCTGCCGAACCTGGTGGCGAACCGCATCAACACCCAACTGGACCTGGCCGGTCCCGGCTTCACCGTCTCGGCCGAGGAGGCGTCCGGTCTGGTGGCGCTGGAGCTTGCCGCACGTGCGCTGCGGGCAGGCGAGGCGGACGCCGCGGTGGTGGGCGCGGTCGACCTGTCGTGCGAACCCGTCCACCAGGCCGCGCTGCGGGAGTTGGGGCGGGAAGCCGCCTGCGGCGACGCGGCCGTCGTGACCGTCCTCAAGCGCCTTGACGACGCGCGGCGGGACGGCGACCGTGTCATCGCCGTCCTCGACGATGCCGACGCGTCCGCCGAGGCGGACCTCCGGATCGGCGACGGCACCGCCTTCGACCCCGGCGAGCTCCTCGGCCGGGCCCACGCCTGCCACGGCCTGCTGTGCGTCGCCGTCGCCGCGACGGCCTTGGAGCACCGGGCGCGGCCGCGCCCGGACGGCCCCGCGGAGCCCGACCCCGCGCTGGACACCGCCGACGTCACGGTGTCCCCGCTCGGCGCACCGTCCGTGCGGGTGCGGCTGCGCGCCGCCGACGCACGGCCGCCCGCGGTCGCGGCGACCCCGCGGACGGCCGTGTTCTCCGGCCGGGACCGGCAGGACGTCCTCGCCGCACTCGACGCGGGCCGGGAATCGGACGACGGGCCCGCCCGGCTGGCCCTGGTCGGCGACGGAGATCCGTCCGTCCTCGTGCCCGCGGCACGACGGTGGCTCGTCGAGGGCGGACCCCCGCCGCCCGGTGTGCTGTACCGCGACAAGCCCGTGGTCGGGGAGACCGCTTTCGTCTACACGAACGGCTCGGCGTCCTACCCGGGCATGGGCACCGAACTGGCGGCGGCCTTCCCCGCGCACGCCGCGGCAGTTGCGCCACCATCCGGCGACGACCCCACAGGGGTGCTGCGGCAGATCTGGGGCGCCGCGCGGCTCGCCGCCGTCCACACCGCGATCTCCCGGAACGTCCTCGGCCTGCGTCCGGACGCCGCGATCGGCTACTCCTCGGGCGAGTCCGCGGCCCTCGTCGCCCTCGGCGCATGGCCGGACGCCGCTTCCCTGTACGAAGACACTTGCCGCGGCGGCCTGTTCACCACCGAACTCACCGGTGAAATCCGGGCGGTCCGCCGCGCCTGGCAACGGCTCGGCGTCCCCGGCGAGCGCTGGGCAAGCTACCTGGTCGCCCTGCCCGCCGACCACGTCCGCGCGGCCGTCGCCCACGAACCCGCGGTCCACCTGATGGCCGTCAACGCACCGGACGTGTGCGTCGTCGGCGGCGAAGCACGCGCGTGCGCCGCCGTCGTCGACCGCCTCGGCGCGGGCCGCGCGGTACCGCTCGACTACGACTTGGCCGCGCACGCACCGGAACTCGCCGAAGTCCGCGACGCGTGGTGGACGCTGCACCACCGGCCGACCGCCGCCGTCCCCGACGTCCGGTTCTACAGCGCGGCGACGGCGACCTGGTACCACGCCACGGCCGAGCACGCCGCCGACGCGGTCACCGCACAGGGGCTCGGCACCATCGACTTCGCGGCCACCGTCGACCGGGCCTGGCGGGACGGCGTCCGCGTCTTCGTCGAACACGGACCGCGCGGCCTGTGCACCGGCTGGATCAAACGGATCCTCGGCGACCGCGAGCACGTCGCGGTCGCCCTCGACAATCCGCACGGCTCGGGGATGCGGCAACTGCGTTTCGCCGCGGCGGAGTTGGCCGTGGCCGGTGTGCCGGTCCGAACGAGCCCGCTCCTCGGCGCACTTGCCGCATCCGCATCCGAACCAGGCCCCGCGATCCCCACCGTCGACGTACCCGCGCATTGGAAGGTCACCTTGCCCGCACTCGACCATCCCCCGGTGACGCTGCCGCGGGCACCCGTCCTCGCACCGGTCACCGTGCAAGCGGCGGCGCCCGCCACCGCAGCCACCACCGCTGCGGCCACCGGCACTCCGCGTCCCGACATGCCGCCCGTCGGCGCCGACATGCGCACCCTGGTGGCGCGGCTCAGCCACCAGGTGACCGCCCTGCACCGCACCGCACTCGCCGAACAAGTCGCCGTGCACACGGCGTTCCTGGAATCCCGGCAGCGGATGGCCGCCGCGCTGGCCCGCCGGAGCGGGCCGTCCGCGGCCCTCGTGCCGCATCAGACGCCGCCCGCCGTCGCGCCGAAGACGGCGCTGCCCTCCCCGCCCCGGGACCTGGTTGCGGACCAACACCCGGAAGCCCGATCCGGACCGGCCTTCGACCGCGCGCAGCTGGAACACCTCGCGTCGGGGCGCGTCTCGGACCTGTTCGGACCGGCGTTCGCCCCGCAGGACGGGTACGCCGTGCAGACCCGCATGCCGGAGCCGCCGATGCTCCTCGCCGACCGCGTCACGGGCATCGACGCCGTACCGGCCGCGCTCGCGGAACTCGGCCCCGAGCACGCCACCGGCACCATCCGGACCGAGACGGACGTCCGGCCCGACAGCTGGTACCTCGACGCCACCGGCCGCATCCCCGCCGGCCTGATGATCGAGGCCGGGCAGGCCGACCTCCTGCTGATCAGCTGGCTCGGCGTCGACCTGCTCAACCGCGGCGAACGCGCCTACCGGCTCCTGGGCTGCGACCTGACCTACCACGGTGAGCGCCCGCGGGCGGGGGAAACCCTCCGCTACGACATCCACATCGACGGCCACGCCCAGCACGGCGACGTGCGGCTGTTCTTCTTCCACTACGACTGCCACGTCGACGGCGAACTGCGGCTGAGCGTCCGGAACGGCCAGGCCGGCTTCTTCACGAAGGCCGAACTCGCCGACGCCGACGGCGTGCGCTGGGATCCGCGGGCCTCCCGCCCGGTGTTCGACCTTCCGCTGGATCCGCCGGCACTGAAGCCCGGTTCATCGCGTTTCACGGCCGACCAGGTGCGCGCGTTCGCCGAAGGCCGCCCCGCCGACTGCTTCGGACCCGCCTGGGACGCCACCCGCGCGCACGTCCGCTCACCGCGCATCGACGCCGGCCGCATGCTCTTCCTCCGCGAGATCGCGGAGTTCGACCCGTCCGGCGGCCCCTGGGGACGCGGCTACCTCTGCGCCACCAGCCCCGTCTCCGCCGACGACTGGTTCTTCGCCGGGCACTTCAAGAACGACCCGTGCATGCCCGGGACCCTGATGCTGCAAGGCGGCATCCAGGCCATGGCCTTCCACATGGCCGCACTCGGGCTGACCGCGGACAAGGACGGCTGGCGCTTCGACGTGGTCCCCGGGCGCACCTCCGCCGCCCGCTGCCGCGGCCAGGCCACCCCGGACAGCCGGAACGTCACCTACGAGGTCTTCGTCCGCGGCGTCTCCGCGGGGCCGTACCCGACGCTGTACGCCGACGTGCTCGGCACCGTCGACGGCGTCAAAGCCTTCCACGGCGAGGACATCGCCCTGCGCCTGGTGCCCGACTGGCCGCTGGAGCACTGGCGCGGCCTCGGCGCGCGCCGGGAGCAGATCAGTGGCACCCCGGTGCCGCTCACCGCCCTCGGCGGACTGGCCGCCCACCGCGAGGCCAAGCCCGTGGCCGTGTCCGACGGGTTCGCCTTCGACTACGCGTCCCTCCTCGCGTGCGCGTGGGGCAAGCCGAGCGACGCTTTCGGCCCGGGTCTCCGCCGCTTCGACGACGGCACGCAGCGCATCGCCCGGCTGCCCGGCCCGCCCTACCACTTCATGACCCGCATCCTCGCGACGCACGGCGAGCAGAACTCCCTGCGCGAGGGCCTCCGTGTCGTCGCCGAGTACGACGTCCCGGACGAGGTGTGGTTCTTCGAGCAGAACGGTGCCGCGGTGATGCCGTTCGCGGTGCTCATGGAAATCGCCCTCCAGCCGTGCGGGTGGCTGGCCTGCTACGCCGGGTGCCCGCTGACCGCCGACACCGAACTGCTCTTCCGCAACCTCGACGGCACCGGCACCCTCACCGGGGAAATCACCCCGGACACCCGCACGGTGCGCACCGAAGCCGAACTCACCGGAATCTCCCGCAGCGGCGGAATGACCATCGTGGCGTTCGCCGTGCGCTGCTTCGCGGACGACACCGAGGTCTTCACGATGTCCACCGGGTTCGGGTACTTCCCGCCCAGCGCGTTCGCCGGCCAGCCGGGGCTCCCGGTCACCGCCGCCCGGCGCGGGGACCTGGACGCGCCCTGCGACTTCGCCGTCGACCTCACCGCCCGCCCGGCCCGCTACTTCGCCGGACCCGCCCGGCTCCCGGACCCGATGCTCCTCATGCTCGACCGGGTGACCGGCTACTGGCCGGACGCGGGCGAAGCGGGACTCGGGCGGCTCCGGTCCGAGAAGGACGTCGACCCCGCCGAGTGGTTCTTCAAGGCGCACTTCTTCCAGGACCCCGTCCAACCGGGTTCGCTGGGTGTCGAAGCCATGTGCCAGCTCCTCCAGTTCTACGTGATCGAACGGGGCCTCGCCGCGGGCATCCCCCACCCCCGGTTCGAGCCCGTCATGCTCGGCCGCGAGCTGACCTGGAAATACCGCGGCCAGATCACCCCGGAGAACCGGACCATCCGGGTGGAGATGGAGATCCGGGACGTCGGCACCGACGAGCGCGGCCCGTACGCGGTCGGCGACGCCCGGCTCTGGGGCGACGACACCTGCATCTACGAAGTACACGGCATCGGCATGCGGGTCGTGCCGGGCACCGCGCCACTTCGGGCGTCCGAGGCACGCGAGGCACGCGAGGCACGCGAGGCGGCCGAAGTGCCCGAAGCAGCCGACGACATCACGTTGGACCCGGCCGCCGACACCTGGCTGGCAGACCACTGCCCGACGTACACGCTGCCCGCGCTTCCCCTGATGTCCGTGGTCGACCTCCTCGCCGAGGGAGCCGCACGCCGGACCGGCCGGGAGGTCGTCGCCGTGCGCGACGTCCGGCTGCGCCGCTGGATCCCGACCGGCGGTCCCGTCCGCCTGCGCGTCCGCACCGCCTCGGGAGCGGACACCCCGGCCGTGACGCTCTCCGTCTGGCGGAAGGCGGCCGCATCCGGCCTCTCCCGCTTCGACGACGTGGCGACCGCGACCGTGGTCGTCGGCGAGCGGACCGGTCCTGGTCCGGAGCGCTTCGCCCCGCTGCCGGACGCCGAACCCCAGCCCGATCCCTACGCGTCCGGGGAGCTGTTCCACGGGCCCGCATTCCGCTACCTGGCCTCCCTGCGCATCGGCTCCACCGGATCGTCGGCCGTGCTCGACGCCGGGCGCGGAACCGTCCCCCGAGGCCGCCTCCACCAGGGGCTGCTGGACGCCGCCGTCCAGGCCGTCCCGCACGCGAGCCTGTGGCGGTGGGTGCCCGAGATCGGGCCGGACACGGTCGGCTACCCGCTGCACCTGCACACTCTCGAAGTCCACGGAGAACTCCCGGACCACGGACCCGTCGACGTCGAAGCCCGCCTCGCCGCCTTCGCACCCGACGCCGCCGACGGCGCACCGCCGCTCCTCGTCGACGTACAGCTGTGCGTGGGCGAACGGGTGCTCGCGGCCCTGCGGTTCGGCAGCGTACTGCTCCCGACGGGGCCGTTCTCCCGCGTCTCCCCGACCGACCGTCGGAACTTCCTCACCCGGCGGTGCGCGGTCCCTGAACTGTCCCTGTCCACGACGGCAGGCACCGCGACACACCTGACCGCCGCCGACGCCGATCGGGTCGACTGGCTGCCCGGCGCGCTGGCACCGGCGTGGGGTCTGCCGCCGGGATCCAGGCTCGCCGACCACCTCGAACACATCGCCGCCAAGGAGCACATCGCCCGCCTGACCGGCACCCACCCGTCCACGGTCACGGTGGCCGACGACCTGCGCTCCGGCCTCGACCGGACCGGACGCCGCCACCACCTCGCGGTGTCCCGCACGTACGACACCGTGGTTGTGCGTACGAAGCACACCCTCTGAGCGAAGCCGCCGGTCACCAGCCGAGGCGCGGATCGGCGAAGGCGATCCGCGCCCCGGACGGGTTGTGTGCCCGGTACAGGAGGTCGGCGCTGTCGATCACCAAGGCGACCCGGTGGCCGGAGGGGACGGTGTAGGCAGTCGCGGTGAAGTCCGTGTCGACGGTGAAGGGCACACCGGGCGTCCGGTCCCGGAAGGTGTAGGGCGTGTGGGTGACCAAGCGCCCCACACCGAGCGCGTCGACGTCGTAGAGGTAGGCGAAGAACGTGCCGGTGGCGGCGCTCGGCGTCACGCTCAGCGTGACCCGGGGCGTTCCGCGCACCCGCCACGGCACGGTCGTGGGCTCGGACTGCCACACCGCCGCGGCGGTCGGCGAGAGCAGCGGCATGACGACGGTCGGCGGCAGCCCGCGTTTGTCGAGCGCGGGCGAGACCACGGGGATGCCCGCGTCGGCCCCCGAGTCGCGTCCGGTCGCTATCGTGCGGCTGCCACCGGGCAGGGTGGGAGCGGGAGTTGCCGTGGAGGCGGCCATCGCCTGCCAGGACGGGTAGGACTCGTCGGGCCCGGCCGTGCGCGGCCGGACGGCGAGCGGAGCCGCGTCGGCCATGCCGGTCGGCCGACCGAGGACGTGGAGGTCGAGCCATTCGCGGGCACGGTCGCACACGGCATCGAGCGTCGCCGCCAGGCAGGACGGCATGGCTTCGGCGTGCTCGCCCGGCCGCATTTCCAGATACTTGGGCACCGTCAGCGCGTCGAAGAACTCGGCGATCTGGTCGGGTGCGGCGACGCCCGTGTCGTACCAGTTGTTCACCATGAACACCGCGGTGCCGTTCGCGTTGAGCCCGGCCACCCGGCGGTTCACGGAGCGGTCGTCCGTCTGCAGCGTTTGGCGGGCCGCCGCGCTGTTCCCGCGGAGGAACTCCCGGTATCCGGCGGCCAGGTCGGGCGCGGGCCGCTCGACGGCCCGCGCTGCCAGCACGTGGAACCATGCGCTCAGTTCGTGCTCGGTGTCGTGGGTGTAGAAGGCCCGGAAGAAGTCGGTCCACCCGTTGAACGCGGCCACCGCTTTGATCCGCGGGTCGACCGCTGCCGCTTGGAGGCCGACGGACGCCCCGTAGGAGCAGCCGTAGACGCCGACCCGCGCCGGGTCGGCGTGCGCGGAGTCGACCGCCCAGTCGACGATCCGGCTGAGGTCGTCGATGTCGCGGGAGCCCGCGAAGTCGAGGTATCCCGTCGATCCTCCGATGCCGCGTTCGGCGTAGGCGACGACCAGGTAGCCGGCGGCCGCGTAGCGCGGTGCCTCGAAGGTGTACCAGTCCTCGCCGAGGTAGCTCGCGGCCGGCATGACCAGCAGCGGGGGTCGGCCGGTCTCCCCGGGGGCGCGGTGCGGCGCGTAGACGCGGGCGCTGAGAACCGTGCCGTCCGGCATCGCGATCCGCTGGTGGGCGCCGGGCACGTGGAACACGGTGTCGGACACGGCCCCGGCCACCGGGGACACCGCGGCGGACACCGCCCCTTGCACCCCGGTCTCGGCGGCCGCCTCGGGTACGGCGGGTCCGACCACGGCGAGAAGACACGCGCCCGCTCCCGCGGTCCACCGGTGTGCCTGGGGCGCTCGGGGTACGCCGCTCAACGGTCTTCCTCGTGTCCTCGGGGGCACGGAACGCAGAACGGCAGCTCGTCCGTTCGTCCGCCGCGGAAATGCGCGACGATCAACTCGCAGAACTCCACGTCGCGTTGCAGCAGAAGCAGATGGTCTGCTTCGCCGATGGTGAGACACGCCGCATGCGGGTACACGAGCGCGAGCCGGTGCCCGTGCTCCGGCGTGGTGAAGGTGTCCTGGGCCCCGCTGACCACGACCGTGGGAACCGCCGGAGCCGGGTGCGGCTCCAGCAGCACGTCGGTGCAGAGCCGCATCGTGTTGCTGGCGAACTTCCGCCGGGCATCCGCCGTGAGCCCCGACAGGCGGGCGGTCAGCACCTGCCGGATGACCTCACCCCGGCGGACCGGACGCCCGGGCAGCACGGGCGACAGGAGCTCCGTGACGGCTTCCGCGAACTCCCGTCCATCGCAGTCCGGAAGGCGCCGCACCAGTCCCTCCAGGGTGCGCTGCTCCTCCGATGTCAGGCCGGTCGCCACTCCGTTGAGAGCGAGGCGCACCACGCGCTCCGGGTACCGCTGGGCGAACCGGTGCGCGATCAGCGACCCGTACGAACAGCCGACCAAGTTGACACGCCGCAACCCGACTTGGTCCAACGCATGCGCCGCGGTCTCGGCAAGGAAGTCCATCCCGACGTCGGCCGGCAGGTGATCCGCCGCACCCCAGCCGGGCAGATCCACGGTGACGACATCCGCGTGACGGACCAGCAGCTCCTCATGGCGCCGCCACGAGTACATGTCCTGAAACGCCCCGCCCAGCAGGAGGATCGGCGCCAACGCCGACTCGTCACCCGCCCGCACCCGCACCCGGTACGTGAACCCCCAATGCCGCGCGGTCCGCACGGTCTCGGAAACCACAGGCCCCCGCCCTCCTCGATAACCGACCCGGACAGTCGGGCTAACGACCCGAACGCGCCCCGGACACGCGGGACCGGGCGGGCGCGTCGACCCGTGGCGAAGGTGTCAGCGGTCCCCGGGGCTCGGAACCCGCATGCGGTGCGGCACATGGCTGTTCCGCAGACGGCTACAACGCTGTGGACGCCTTGAGGATCACGAACAACGCGAATGCCGCGTTCGCCGTCGCGCACACCGACACGGTCGTGCCTGCCGCGGCCACGATGGCCGCGAAGCCCGTCGGGGACGCCGGGGCCGGCCATGCCGACGTCGGAGGTGGGCCGAGCAGTGCGGCGACCCGGCGCGGGACCGGGCCCCGGGCGGCGAACGCCGGAAGCGCGGACGCCGCGGGAGCCCCGGACTTCGCCGCCGACAGCGCGGCTTTGCCCACCGCCCGCGCGGTGACCGTGCGGTCCCCGACCGCAGCCGCCGCGTCCTCGTCGGCCCAGCGTTCGACGGTGTACGCGATGGCGGTGCGCAGCGGCCGCAGCAGCGGGTGACTCACGGCGGCGAGGCGGGACACGGTCAGGAAGACGTGATGGCGTCCGGCGAGGTGCGCGTGCTCGTGGGCGATCAGCGCACGTCGTTCGTCGCGCGTGAGGCAGGCCAGCATCGCCGTGGTGGCCACGACGCGGGGTTCGCGCCCGGGCAGGGCGTAGGCATACGGGCGTTCGTCCGGGATGACGACCAGGCCCCCCGCGTCCGGCAGCGCGGCTATGGCGGCGCGGGCCCGGCGGCGTACCCGCCGGTCGCGCAGCAGCATGGCCGCGGACGCCGTCACCACCACGCTGAGCACCACCATCGCGAGGCTGCCGAAGAGCCGGACGTGCGGCACGGCGTCGCGTACGCCGGGATCCCCCCAGCCGTCCGGCAGCGGGTTCCCCGGCACCTGGGCGGAGCCGACGATCACCAGCAGCGCGACGCACCACGTACTGCACAGCGCCAGCACCGCCGCGACGCCGGTCAGCAGGCGCGTGGCGGTGCGCGGGTGGAGGTGATCGACCGCCAGCCGGGCGACGGGGAGCGCCGACAGGGGCAGGATCATCGGCAGGTAGACCGCGAAGCGCACGTTTCAGCCCTCGTGGTGGCCCGCTTCGGCGGGGCCGTCGATGCGCTCCAGCAGGAGCCGCAGCGTCTCTTCGTCTTCGGCGGACAGCTCGGAGACGAAGCTGGCCAGCACGGCCGTACGGTCGCTCTCCTGGTCCAGCACCTTGCACATCCGGCGGGCCGCGAGACCCGCCTCGTCGGCCACCGGAAGGTACGCGTACGCCCGCCCCTCCCGCACCCGGCTCAGCGAACCCTTCTCGTACAGCCGCGACAGAATCGTCACCACCGTGCTGTACGCCAGCTGACCGCCGAGTTCGACCTGAACCCAGTGCGCGGTGCGCGGCGTCGTCGACGTCCAGAGCAGCGCCAGGACCTCGGCCTCGAGCATGCCTTTGCCGCGGCGCGGCCCTTGCTGCCGGCTGTCCGTCATGGCGCCTCCGCGGCTTCTTCGGCTTCGGTTACGGCCCTGCACAGTACCCGGGCCGGTGTGTCGCGTCCGACGCGCGCTCCGCGTCGGGGCGGGGGCCGTGCGGTGGCCCGGTCAGCTTCCCCACCGGTTGCCGCGGTACCCGCTCGACCCCATGCCGTACGGCAGCCCGCGGGCCGCGTATTCCGCGGGGTCGGCCGGCTCGTGGGGCTGGACCACGACGTAGCCCTCGCCGATGAAGCACATGTTCCAGCCCTCGCCGGTGCCGCCGCGGCGCCGCCAGACCCGCGAGCCGACGGTCTGCGCCTCCATGCGGGTGCTGAGGCCGACCGTCCACGCGACGACCGCGTCGGCGTCGACGAACGCCTCGTTGCGGGCGTCGACCTTCAGCACGAGCGGCCCGGCCTTGGACCGACGGATCACGGCGGCAAGAGATCAGGACGAAACTATTGCATAGTTGCGTAATTTTTGAAATGTCATGCGGGCCCCGACGCCCCGTACGCCTCCTTGACCCGCTCCCAGCGGATCTGCTGTTCCGCGGTGAGTACGCCGCGGAGTTCGGCGAGTTTGAGGAGGTTGGCTTCGGCGTCCCCGGCCAGGGTTTGGGCCTCGGCGGTGTAGTGGCCGGTGATCAGGGCCGCCAGTTCGGTGGTGTCCATGGCCGGGACGAGGCGTTCGGCGATGCGGTTCATGTTGCGGTAGGAGCCCTGCAGCAGGAACGGCGGCTCCGTACGCGCGCTGTCGGACTGGGCGGCGGAGGCCATGTAGGCGGCGTTGACCGTGAGGACCGTGTCGCGGGCCGCGCGGAGGAGCCGCAGGACGGCGAGCATGCGGTCGAGTTCGGCCGGTGCCGTGGCGTGGTCGAGGAGGTCGGGCCGGATCGGCTCGTCCGGCCGGGCGGCCCAGCGCAGCAGCAGGTCGAGGTCGGCGCGGCCGCGTTCGGCGAGCGGAGCGAGGACGGGGTTGGCGGTCAGCGCGTTCTCGACGAAGCTCAGCTCGAAGACGTCGCGGCGCCCGGTGACGACGTCGCCGAGGTTCCACACGTCGGCCCGGTTCGCGAGCATGTCGGGGACCCGGAACCGCCTGCCTTCCTCGGTGTACGGGTTACCGGACATCACCACGGCGAAGCGCTTGCCGCGCAGGTCGTGCGTGTGCGCCCGGCCGTCGCGGACGCCCGCGATGCGCCGGGTCGCGTCGCACAGCGGGATGAACTTCTGGAGCAGTTCGGGCGAGGTGTGCTGGATGTCGTCGAGGTAGAGCAGGACGTTGTTGCCTGCCTCCACCGCGAAGTTGATCTTCTCGATCTCCCGGCGCGCGGTGGCGTTGGGGGCTTCGGCCGGGTCGAGCGAGGTGACCGTCCGGCCGAGCGCCGGTCCGTCGATCTTGACCAGCAGCATGCCGAGGCGTTCGGCCACGTACTCGACCAGGGTGGTCTTGCCGTAGCCAGGCGGGGAGATCAGCAGAAGCAAGCCGTGCGAGTCGGTGCGTTTGCCGCTGCCGACGGAGCCGAGCTGTTTGGCCAGGTTGTCGCCGACCAGGGGCAGGTAGACCTCGTCGACGAGGCGGTTGCGGACGAACGTCGTGACGACGGCCGGCCGGTGCTCGTCGACCCGTAGCCGGGCGCGTTCCGCCGCGACGAGTTCGCCGCGCAGGGTCTGGTAGGCCCGGAACGCGGGCCGCCGGTGATCGTGGAAGTCGCCTACGCGTGCCAGGATTTCGTCGAAGCGCAAGGTGATCGCGCCACGTCGGACGCGCGGATGGGTGCCGAGCAGGCCGCCGACGGTCTCGTGTGCCGGGCCGGGGCGTTCGTACCGCGGCAGCCGCGGGGACAGTTCGACGGCCACCGCCTCGGCGAGGTCTCCGGCTGCGGCCGGCTGCCCGGAAGCCGTGGCGTAGGAGCCCAGCCATGCCTCGACGAGCTGCCATCGGGCCGGGAGGCGCCGGACGTTGACGAGGGCTTCGTCGTACGCGTTCCCCGCGGTGTGCCGGAACTTGTCGATCAGGGCCGTGGCCGCGGTGGCGGTGACGAATCCTGCGGTGTCGGCCGCCAGTTCCTCGACCAGGTACTCGGCGGTGCGGGTCGGGACCGCGACGGAAGGCAAGCCGGCGTCGGCGGCGAACGCCTCGACGGCCGAGGCGATTTCCCGTCGCAGCGCGGCGATGCCGACGGACGGCCCGAAGGCGTCCCGGGCTTGGCCCAGGGAGCGGGCGCGCCACGTCCATTCGTCCCGGAGGTCGTCGTCGGTGCCGTGCGCCCACAGCAGTTGGGCGACGGCGCGGTCGCCGGGCGGGTAGCGGAGCAGGCCGGCCGCGGTGTGCAGGCGCAGCAGCGCGGCGAGGATCGCGGTGGCGTCGTGGTCGTGGACGCCGCGTTCGTAGCCTTCGTCGTGTGCCGCTTGCGCGGCGTCCCGGACCAGCACGTCGAGGCCGGGTGCGGTCAGCGCGGCCGGACCGTGGTCGGCGAGCAGGCGCGCGGCGAGGTACTCGCCGCGGTACACGTCCGGGGACTCGGAGGGAAGGGTCTGGTCCCAGAGTTCCCGGACGGCGTCGATACGCGGATCGGTGACCGGGCGCCGGTAGTCGGTGCCGGTCAGCGCGAAGGCGAGGTGTCCGTCGTGCGGGACGAGGGTGAGGTTGACGCTCTGCCGGGCCACGGCGAAGCGGTGCCGGCCCAGGCGGACGGTGCCGCCGTCGGCGTCGGCGAGGTCGGTCCGGTCGCGCAACGCGCGGGCGGCCTGCTGCCGGGCGGCCTTGAGGCGGCCTTCGAGTTCCTCCGCGGCGATCCGTTCGCCCAGGTCCTGCAGTTCGGCGATGGTGCGGTGGAGGCGCGCGACCGTCGGGTCGGCGGCGAAGTAGGCGTCGACCTCGTCGAGCGTCCGGCAGCCGTCGGCGCGGCGTCGGACGCCGTCCAGCATCCGGCCGGCCGCCTCGGTCAAGCGAGCGGTGTGCCGGGCGCGTTCGTCGAGGAGGTGCTGGCGGCGGGCGGCGAAGACGTCGGCGACTTCGTCGCGCTTGGCGGCGAGCCGGTCGCCGAATTCGTCGAGTTCGGGGAACCGTCCTTCCAGGTCCTCGATGCGCAGGAGGATCCGGGCCAGGCTCTCGTCGCACGCTTCCGGTGTGTCGGCGGCGGCCACGGCGGTGGCGACGGTCTGCACGAGCAGGGCGAACTGGGCGGCGGATTCGGCCCGGCCCTCGTCCTCCGCCAGGGCGCGGCGGCGTGCGTCCAGCAGCGCGCGGGCGCGGGCGAGGCTGCCTTGGAGGTCGGCGACGTCGGCCAGGATCGCGGTGCGCACCGCGGCGTCCGCGAAGTCCAGGTCGACGACGGTTTCCGCGACGACGTCGAGCCCGTCGGCGAGGTCGGCCAGGACGCCGGCGATCGGCGCGCCTTCCGCCGCGGTGGCGATCTCCTGCGCCTGTGCGACGAGTTCGGCGACGGCCTCGCGTTGGTCCGCCAGCGCGTCGGGCTCGCCGAGGAAGGCCACCGCGCGTCGGCCGGCCGTGGCCAGCTCGTGTGCCAGGTCCGTCCGCAGTGCCGCGACACGGTCGGGATCGCCGTAGCGCAGCTCGTCCAGGGAGGCCAGGCCGCCCAGGGCCCGGCGCAGTTCGGTGAGCCGGCCGATCCAGGCCTCGGCGCCGCGCGGGTTGTCGGTGCGAACGCGCCGCACCAGGGCGGCGATCCGGGCGGCTTCCCGGTCGAGCGTCTCCTCGGCGGCCCGGGTCAGTTCCCGGACCGTCCGGAACTCCGCCAGCACCTGTTCGGCGGTCGCGCGGAGCCGGCCCAGCGGCTCGGCCAAGCCGCCGAGGCCGGTGTCGTCGAGCCAGTGGTAGCGGTCGGCGACGCGGGCGCACGCGGCCAGCACGGCTTCGAAGGCGGCGGTGGTGGTGCCGGATTCCTCCACCAGCCGCGCGACGGCGTGGCTGTCGGCGATGCCGTGCACCAGGTCGGCGTTGCCGACGCGGCCGAGCGGCCCGGCGACCGGAGGCTGGGCGGCGGCGAACGCCTCGGAGCGGTACGGCGTCGCCCACACCTGCACCGGGTGGACGCGCTTGGGCTCGCCGTCGCCGCGCAGGAGAACCAGCATGCCGTCGTCCCGCAGCGCGGATCCGCGGCCCGTCAGCGGGGTGGCGATCTCCTTGCGGATCGAGTTGTAGGACAGGAGCAGGCTGCGGCCCTGCTCGGGATCGCGGAACACGTACAGCGTGTCCTCGCCGTTGGGCGACCGGACCTGGTGCTCGAAGGCCAGGCCGCCGGTGCCGGTGTCGAACTCCTTGTGGACGCCGGTTCCGAGGTGGTAGCCGCCGGGGAAGACGATGCCGTCGTCCCCGGGCAGGCGCCGCGCGGCCTGCCCGATGCCGTCGAGGCGGACCACCCTGCCGGTGGTCGTCGCGTGGACCAGGTACCGCCACGTGTCCTCTTTGTAGGGGCGGACGCGAAGCAGGACCAGGGTGCCGACGCGGGCGTGCGCGATGTCGGCGTCGGCGAGGGCCTGGAGCGGCTCGTCGACCGGTTCGCGGTGGATCTCGCCCCGCACCGTCTCGGTGTCGTCGACCGTGCGGACGCTCAGCGTCCCGCCGACGGTGGAGACGAACAGCCCGCCGCCGACGGCGATGTGCGGGTGGCGGCCGGGCCGGTGGTCGTCGCGGGTCGCGGCGGTCCACGCGAAGTCGTGCGGTGCGGGGAGCACGTGGTCGCGCTCCCCGCGCGCGTCGACGTACGTCGCGGACCCGTCGGACGCCAACCGCCAGCGCAGCACCCGTACATCGGTCGCCCGCGGCCCGGCGCGGAAGACCGCCAGCAGCAGGCCGCCGGCCTGGTTCAGCCGGGTCAGCCGGGTCTCGCGGTAGTAGCGGAACAGCTCCGCGACGTCCCGGCGGGTCTCCGCGGCCGTGAAGAGGCCCGGGTCGTCGTCGGCGTGCGCGAAACCGGGCGCGTCGTCCGCGGCATTGCCGCGATGCAGGCTGAACGTCCCGCCCACCGCATGTTCTTCGGGCGCCCCCGGGGCGGGATTGCCGCCGGCGACCAGCGTCCCGCCGACCCAGGCCAGGTCGCGCAGGACGCCGTCGCCCACGGTGCCCAGACTGGCGCCGCCGAGGAGCCGGAGCCCCGTCGAACCGAACGCCGCCAGCCGGCGGCCGTTGAGTTCGTCGGCGCGGCGCGCCAGCTCCGCGGCCTGCTCGGCGAGCCGGGCGCGCAGCACCTCGAAGTCGCCGCCGTCGCCGGCGTCCCGGACCGGTCCGGCCGGGGCCCCGGGGTAGGTGGTCGGGTCCGTCGATGCGTCCGTCACCGCTGCGCCGCGCCTTTCAGTTCTTGACGCCGTTGGCACCGGGCAGTCCGGCTGCCCCGCCCGCGGTGTCGGGGCCGAGGCGGCCGTCCCGCATGAGCTGCATGAGCGCCGCCGAGACGGTCATGTTCTGCACGTCCGCGGTGCCGAGGGAGCCGAGGATCTGCTTCAGGTCCGCGGTGAAGTCCGCGCTGCCGTCCATCCACGGTCCGGCCAGGGCCTTGACGGTGTCCGAGTTCTGCACGAAACCGTCGACGCCCTTGCCGAGCGAGATCGCCCCGACGAGGCGGTCGAAGAAGACGCTCTCGCCGCCGACGATGCTGATGTCGGCGTTCTCCAGCCCGGTCGCCAGAACGGTGGCCTGGGCTTCGGCGACCTGCCGCTGCACGTCGAGCCCGGCGAGCCGGACTTCCTTCTCCGCGGCGAGCCGCAGGCGGTACTCCTCGTGTCCGCGCGACGCTTCGTCCAACGCGGCCATCGCGGCGGCCTTCTCGGTCAGGCCCGCGGCCTCGGACTTGAGCTTCAGCCCGATCGCCTCGGCCTCGACGGCCGCCTTGCGCTCGGCGACCAGCGCCTCGGCCTGCCCGACCTTCTCCAGTGCCGCGGCGCTCCGCTCCTGCACCAGCACCTCCGCCAAGCCCTCCGCGGCGGCCTCGGCTTGCGTCCCCTCGGCCAGCCGCACCTTCGCCCGGGCCTCCAGCTCCGCGGCGTCCTGGCGAGCCTTGGCCAGCGTCAGCTGCTCGCGCGCCTTGTGCGCCGCGGCCTGCTCGGCGGCCTCGGCCGCCTTTATGCCCTTGACCAGGTTCTCCTGCGCTTCCGCCTCGGCCCGGATCACGATGGCCGCGCGCTCCCGCTCGGCCTCCTCGACGGCCCGCAGGCGCTTGATGCTCTCCTCCTGCTCGGCGACGGTCCGGTCCACCGCGACGCGTTCCCGGATCACCTCGGCGATGTCGCGCCGCTCGGTCTCCACTTCGCGGTTCGCCGCGATCCGGGTCAGCTCGGTCTCGCGTTCGCGGGCGATGACCTCCAGCTGCCGGTCCTTCTCGATGCGCTCGTTCTCCACCGCGATGACCCGCTCGCGGTTCTTCTCCGCGACCACGACCTCGCGCGCCACGTTCTCGCGCTGCACGCCGAGGTGCTCCTCGGTCTTGTAGTACGCGGTCTGCGCGCGCAGCCGCTCCTCTTCCTGGACCCGGGCGGTCTCGGCTTCCTCGCGGGCGCGCACCGTGGCGATCTCGCGGGCCTGCTTGATCTCCGCGTCGGCCTGCCGGCGTTCCAGTTCCAGGATCGCTTCGCGCGCGTCGACGTTCTGCCGGGTGATCTCCTTCTCCTCGGTCCGGCGGAACTCGTTGGTGCGGACGTGCTCCACCGCGGTCAGCTCGGTGATCTTGCGGATGCCTTGCGCGTCGAGGATGTTGGCGGAGTCCAGGCTCGTCACCGGGGTCTGCTCGAGGTAGTCGATCGCCGCGTCCTCGAGGCTGTAGCCGTTGAGGTCGGTGCCGATGACCTGGATGATCCGGTCGCGGAACTCCTCGCGGTGCGTATAGAGGTCGGTGAAGTCGAGCTGTTTGCCGACGGTCTTGAGCGCCTCGGAGAACTTGGCGCTGAAGAACTCCTGGAGGATCTTGGCGTCGCTGGCCCGGGCGCTGCCGATGGCCTGGGCGACCTTGACGACGTCCTCGACGGTCTTGTTCACCCGCAGGAAGAACGAGATGCGAATGTCGGCGCGGATGTTGTCGCGGCAGATCAGGCCGTCCCGGCCCGAGCGGTGCACCTCGATCGTCTTGACCGAGATGTCCATGACCTCGGCCTTGTGCAGGATCGGCAGCACCACCTGGCCGGTGAAGGTGACGTCCACCCGGCGGGTCTTGGAGACGATCAGCGCCTTGCCCTGTTCGACCTTGCGGTACAGGCGGCTGACCACCAGCAGCATGGCGAGACCGATGAGCAGGACCACGGCGACGAACACGGCCAGGCCCACACCAATGGCATTCATGAGACATCCTTAGCGAAGCGGTCGGCCCGCACGAGAGCGGCCGACGAAGCTCAGGCGAGCGGGGCCCCCGGGTCCAGCGCCGCGTCGAAGGGCGCGACCCAGAAGAACTCCCCCGGCTCGTCGTAGGCGTACAGCAGCCCGGTTCCCCCGGCCGCGAACACGTCGGTGCCGGTCTGACGGACCTGGACGACGGCCGTGGCGCCGTCCCGCGCGGTCACCTCGGCTTGACCGAAGCGCCCGTCGACCCGTCCGGTCCGGATGACGCACGTCAGACCGATGAAGTCGTGGCGGGACGGCCCGGGTTCGTCGGGGAACAAGTGCCGCAGCGGATGCAGCACCACGCGGGTCGCGAGCCAAGCGGCGAAGACGGCCGCGGCGAGCACCCCCACGTCCACGACCGCGCGCATCCCGGCGGAAGGGGCGGCGCTCCCGAACAGGACTCCGCCGACCAGGCTCAGCACCCACGCCATGGCGACCCACAGCGACACCGACACCGTCGGCGGCACCCCGCCGAGCCCCAACACGTCCCCGGCGGACCCGTCTTCGAAGGAGTCGTGCTCGACCGCGCCGACGAGGACGCACAGCCAGAACGCCACGACGACGACCAGGGCGAACGTGAAGACCACGGCCGGGAACGCCAGCACCACGGCGGCAAATTCGTCCATCGACGCCACCCCCTCGTCCGCATACGCCCGACAGCGACCGGTGCGCGCCCCGCCGCCGCCTCGGGTACCTGCCGGAGGCGGCGGCGGGGCCGCGATCCCCCCGTGCCCCACATCCTGCGTGCACAACGGCTCCGCGCACATTGCCGACCCCCGGCAATCTTTACGCTTTCTTTATGCCAGACTCGGCCCGCAGGCCCCCGAGGCGGGAGAAGGAGAGCACGAGCAGCCGTGGAGATACCCGAGGAATACGTGGACGGCTTCACGGAAGCCCTCGCCGAGGTCTCGCAGACCGGACGGCGCCTCACCCGCGACGAACTCGACGCCCGCCGCGCCCTCGGCGAACGCGCCGCCGAACACGGGTACAGCCTCCGCCGGGTGGTCGCCGCGCACCTGTCCGCCGCGTGTGCCGCTTGGCCCACCTTGCCCGGCGCCGCGAGCGCCGCGACCGCCCGCGAGATGAGCGCCGTCACCGCGGGCTTGCTGGAGGCCGTCCGCCAAGCCGTCGACGCCGCGGGCGAGGGATACGACCACGCCCAGCGCCTGGCGGTCCGTCAGGAAGAGGCCGCACGCCGCGAGTTCGTCGACGACCTGCTCTACGGGCGCAGCGACTTGAACCGGCTCGCCGAACGCGCCGAACGCTTCGGACTGCGCCTCGCCCACGAACACGCCGCCGCCGTCGCCACCGGCCCGGAGCCATATGACGACACCCACCCGGTCACCCGCCGCGTCGAACAGGCCCTGGTCACCCGCTTCGGCGCCCGGCGCATCCTGCTGGCCACCAAGGAAGGCCGGCTGATCTGCGTGGCGCCCGGCTCCCAGGACGACATGCTCGTCTACTTCGCCGAGCAGGCACGCGCCGCCACCGACGGCGGACGGGTGGCCATCGGCCGGGCCCACCCGGGCCCCGGCGGCGTCGTCCACTCGTACGAAGAGGCCCTCAACGCCCTCGACCTCGCCGAACGCATGCCCCTCACCACGCCGGTCCTGTACGCGGCGGACCTGCTGGTCTTCCCCGTCCTCACCCGCGACCGCCACGCCATGGCCGACCTGGTCCGCACCGCCCTCGGCCCGCTGCGCGACGCCCGCGGCGGCGCCCAGCCGCTCCTGGACACCCTGTGGGCGTACTTCGACTCCGGCTGCGTCGCCGCCGAGACCGCCCGCCGCCTGCGCCTGGGCGTCCGCACCGTCACCTACCGCCTCGACCGCATCAAGACCCTCACCGGCTCCGACCCCGCGGACCCCCTCCACCGCTACGTCCTCCACACCGCGGTCATCGGCGCCAAACTCCTCGACTGGCCGGCGAAGGAGCTGTGAAGGCAGGCGCACGCCCCCGCCCGCAACAGCGTCCGGGAATGCGCCCCGACACCGTTGCCGATTCCCGGCAACGGTCGTCCGGCCCTCACGTGCGTGCGATCGTCTCCGTACCTCGATCGGCACCATGCGGTTCACGCGGTGAGGAAGCGTCCGATCTCCTCGAAGGCCGCGCGACCTTGGCGGGAGGGGTACTGACCGCGGCGGATGTGATGCGGTCTGCCCAGGACGCGAAGTTCACCGCCGTGTTGGGCGCGGCAGTCGTGCGGCATCCAGCCCACCGTCGGCGTTGCGCACCGGCGGTGTTTCGCCGCGCGTTTAGTCTCGGCCCTGTGGCTCACCCCGCTCACCCCGACCAGCGTGCCGAAGGCGCCGGACCGTTCACGACCCGTCTCACCTGGCATCCGCCCGGCGGCGGCACAGCCGTGTGGGAGTCGCGGCCGGCGCGGCGGCGTGGTGTGCTGGCCGTGCACGCGCCCGGCGCGGTCGCCGCGCGGCGCACCGTCGCCGACGACAAGGCCCGCGCCCGTCTGCGGAGGCTCAACGCGATCGCGGCCACCGCCTTCGTCGTCGGCGGGGCGCTGTTCGCGGCGGGGGCCGCCGTTGCCCAGTTCGGGTCAGGCGATGCCACCACCTGCGCTTCGATCTACTTCGCCGGGGGCCTCTTCTTCAACACCGGCGGCTATGTCTCCCTGCTCCAGGTCGTCAACGCCCCCCGCCATCTCCCCGGCGGCGAGGGCCGACTGGTTACCCGCCCGTGGCGCTGGTGGAGCTACGAGCCGACGCGAGTCGACTGGCTCAGCACGTTCGTCCTGTTCACCGGCACGCTGGTGTTCGCCGTCAACCTGCTGGACTCCTTCCTCCAGGGGCTGAGCGTCCAGCAGGTCAACCGGCTGATCTGGACGCCGGACGTGATCGGCTGCCTGCTCTTCCTGATCTCCGGCCACCTCGCCTTCGTGGAGATCTGCCACCGGTCGCGCCCCTGCCTCCGGCAGCGCAGCCTCGGCTGGTGGATCGTCGCCGTGAACCAGTTCGGCTCCGCCCTCTTCATGGTCTCGGCCCTCGCCGCGTACACCCGCCCCGCCACCGACAGCCTGGTCAACGCCGACATCGCCAACTGGGGCACCCTCGTCGGCGCGCTCTGCTTCTCCGCCGGCGGCGTCCTGCAACTGTTCGAACGGCCGTAGGCGCAGGGCGACCAGCCTCGGTGCGCCCACGAGTCGGCAGGGTGCACGCGACGGTCGACGTCAGCGCGGCACGGGCGGCGGGGGCACATCGACGACCAGCGCGACGATGGTGTCGATGACGGTGCCCATGTCCACGGTGGGGTCGAGCAGCCACTGGTGCTGAATGCCGTCCGATGCGGCGAGGGCGAGGCGGGCGACGGCGTCGGGGTCGACGTCGGGGCGGATGCGGCCGTCGCGCTGCAACTCGGCGAGGCCGTCGCGCAAGGCGTCGATGATGTCGCCGTTGCGGACCTCGAAGAAGTCACGCGCGGGGTGCGTGGGGAATCCGGATGCCGCGGCCATGTTGACGTAGAGGCGTACCAGGCCTGCCACTTCGGCGCTGCGGCGCAGTGTCGCGGCCATCGGCGCGAGAGGGTCGCCGTAGGACTCCCCAGCGGCCTGTTCCTTGGCGAGGCGGTCCCGTTCGGCGAGCGTCCAGATCAACAGGCCTTCGCGGGAACCGAAGTAGCGCAGGACGCCGGCCTGTGACATGCCCATGCGGTCCGCGATCTCCTTGACGAGCGCGCCCTTGTCACCGAGGGTCGCGAAGACCTCCAGTGCCACCGCCAGTATTTCGTTGCGGCGGCGGACCCCCTTCGCGTAACGGCCGCGTGGCGTACGGATGTTGTCGAGCCGCGCCGCCCTCTCCGCATCCATGCCCAAAAGCTAGCCGAGTTCACTTTCTGCGTCTACGCTTCCCTCGCAGTCGGAACGGCTCCATGGCGCGTACGGCACGGAACGGCGAACGGCCGGGCGACTCCGCCGTGCGCGCGCACCGTTTCCGTGTTCGCGCACAACCCTGCGGGCAATGACCGGATTCTTCGCCACGGATCGTCTCGGGAGTGGAGCATATGCGTTCCGTACACGACAGGCCGACCGCGGCATTGGGCCGGTTCGGGCGAGGAGCCGCGGTCCTCGCGTGCCTCGCGGCCCTCGCCGCAGCCGGGTGCAGCAGGGAGGGATCGCACCGTTCCGCGGAAGACGGCGCGCGGCCCTCCGCGGTCGGCGCACCATCACCGCACGCCGACGTCCCGGACAACCCCTCGGCGTCCGCCTCCACCCCGCCGCCGTCCTCGGCGCCGGTGCCCGACGGGGACGCCTTCTTCGACCCGCCGCTGCCGCTTCCGCCGGTCAAGCCCGGTGATGTCATCCGCCAGCGCCCCTTCGACGTCCCCCAAGCGGGCTTCGCCGGCGCCGCCAAGCAGATCTTGGTCATGTACGCGACCACCGGCTACGACGGCAAACCCGTGGCCACGACCGGGCTCGTCTTCCTGCCGCCGGGCCCCGCCCCCGCCGGCGGATGGCCGGTGGCCGCCACGGATCACGGCACCCTCGGATCGGCTCCGAAGTGCGGTCCTTCACGCGGTACGTGGGCGTTCCTCAACAACGACCCCGACGCCGGCCCCGGACTGGTGGACACCCTCCTCGCCCAGGGCTTCGCCGTCGTCCAACCCGACTACCTCGGCCTCGGCGCGACCGGCACCCCGCACGCCTACCTGCACGCCAAGTCGGCCGCGTACAGCACGCTCGACCTGATCCGCGCCGCCCGGAACCTGACGCCCGACATCGGCAAGTCCACGATTCTCACGGGCAATTCGCAAGGCGGACATGCCGCGCTGTGGTCCGGGCACTATGCGCCCGAGTACGCGCCGGAGTTGGACGTCAAGGGCATCATCGCCGAGGCTCCGGCCGTCGGCTTCGACGCGATGCCGGAGCTGGTCGCCCAGCAGTCCGAAACCTCCGCACCGTACATCGGCATCTTCCTCACGCTCGTCCGCGCCGCTTCCCTGACCGACCCGAACTTCAAGCCCGAAGCCTTCCTCACGCCTGCGGCGCTCGCCCAGGTCCGGTTCGACCCGCAGGAATGCTTCGGCGACACCGGGCCGATGCCCGCCCCGGACGACGTCCTCCTTCCGAACGCCGACCTGGGGCCGATCAAGGCCTACCTCACGGCCAACGCCACCTCGCAGGTCAAGCTCCGCGTCCCGGTGCTGCTCACCCAAGGCGGCCGGGACATCCTCAGCGCCATGAACAACGCCCTCGCCCAGGACCTGTGCGCGCGAGGCGCGGCCGCGATCGAGTTCAAGCCCTATCCGGACGGGGCCCACACCCTGGGCGCGTCGGCCGTCGCCGACGACGTCGCCTGGATCCAGGCCCGCCTTGCCGGCACCCCCGTGACCGGCGCCTGCACCTTCGAACCGTGATCCCCGTCGTCGGCTCGGTGCCCTCGGGGCTTCCGCGGACCGGCGACCCGCCGGCGGGCAGGCCCGCCCGCGCCGGGGTGATCTTGGCCCGCCGCGGGTCGGGAACTCGCGGACTTCGTCGCGGTTGTCCACCGCACACGCCCCCGCGGTACCGCAGCGGCACCACGACGGCACCCGCCCGAACCCGACGAGCGGGCTCCGCCCCATAGGGTGGCGAGATCAAGACACCGCGGACGGGGGTTGGGTGTGGCGGAGGCGTTGCAGCCGGGGGATCCGGCGGCCATCGGTCCGTTCCGGCTGACGGCGCGGCTCGGGGCGGGCGGCATGGGGCAGGTCTTCCTCGGCGAGTCCGCGTCCGGCCGCCGGGTGGCAGTCAAGCAAGTGCGGCCGGAGATCGCCCGGGACCCGGGATTCCGCAAGCGGTTCCGGCGCGAGGTCGACCTGGCGATGAAAGCCGGCGGCTTCTGGACCGCACCCGTCGTCGCCGCCGACCCGGACGCCGAATCCCCTTGGGTGGCAAGCCAATACGTCCCTGGCCCCGCCCTCGACGAACACATCGCCGCGCAGGGGCCGATGGACGAAGCCGCGGTACGCCGGCTCGGCGCCGGCCTGGCCGAGGCGCTGGACTCCTTCCACCGCATCGGCCTGGTGCACCGTGACCTCAAGCCGTCCAACATCCTGCTACTGGACGACGGGCCCCGCGTCATCGACTTCGGCATCTCCAAAGCCATGGAGGACGGCGGTGGTTCGGCGCTGACCTCGACGGGCATGGTGGTCGGCACACCCGGCTTCATGTCGCCCGAACAAGCCCTCGGGGCGGCGGTCGGCCCCGCATCGGACATCTTCTCGCTGGCGTCCGTGCTGGTCTTCGCCGCGACGGGGGAACCGCCGTTCGGGCACGGCGCCTCGCATGCACTGCTGTTCCGCGTCGTGCATGCGCCGCCACGGCTCGACGGGGTTCCGCCGGGGCTTGTCACGACGCTCGACAAGTGCCTGTCGAAGGCCTCGGAGGGACGCCCGTCGGCGCACGAGGTCGGGGCCATGCTGACCGAAACGGCGGCGCCCGCGGCCGGACGACCGGCAGCGGAAGTCGACGCGGGCGGCATACCGTTTGATGTACGGGCACCGTCCCCGGCGCCCGAGTCGGCGCCGACTGCGCCCAACCCTCGCGCCGCAGGGGCTCCCGCACAAGGCACGTACATCGCGCCCGCTCGTCGCGTGCCGCCGCCCCCGCCTGCGGTCGCGCCACGCATACCCGTCACACCGTCCGCCGTCCACGAGTTCGCCGTACAGGACGGCGGCCCGGCCGTGTTCCGCCGACGCATCCGGAAGTCGGCCTTGTGGACCGCCCTGATCACCGCAGTCCTGTGCACGTCGACCGCGCTGATCGGGCAACTCCTCGCCGGGGTATTCCTGTCCGTCATCGCCATCCTGGTGGGGTTCCTGCCCCGCCTGGTCGGCGCACTCCCCCTCCTCGTCCGCAGCTCGCTCCGCATCGACGCCCGCGTGCTGCAAATGCGGCTCGGCGGAACGGCGTTCACCGTCACCTGGCAGGACGTCGCGCTCGTGTCCGTCAGCCGCACCGGCAACACGCTGCGCCTCGTCGTGGTCCTGCACTCCGACGCCAAGCGGCCCGTGCCCGCCCCGCTGCGCCGTCCCGGCGCCGACGACGACCGCGAGGCGGAGTTCCTGCTCATCTCCTGGAACGACCAGGCCGTCACGTCCCGTGCCGCCCGCCTTCACGCCACCCTCGCAGCCGCCGCCGGCCCGGCCTACCGGCCGCCGGTCCGCGGGTGATTCACCTGAGGAGGTGCCGCACGCCCGGGGGGCGCCGGCGGAACGCCGACGCCCCCCACGATCACCTGCGGCCCGGATCGGTCAACTCGGGTCGCACGAGTTCAGCGAACCCGTCTCCCATGTGACATTCGGCGAGTACACCCAGCCGATGAAGTCGCTGCCCGCGACGCGCCCGAAGATCCAGAAGTTCCCGTAGTCGTTGTAGCGGTAGCACCAGTAGTAGAACTTGGTTCCCGAACGGTAGTTGGTCGCGGCACAAGCCCCGTACGGGTGCGTGTGCACCGGGACCGTGCCCAGGAAGAAGCCGAACCCGCTCGAACTGTTCCGCACCTGGTCGACGGTGTTGCAGAACGCCTCCGCACCGGACTCGCCGGCACTCGCGCTCGTCGCGCTCACGCCCACGAGCGACCCCGCCAGCAGAGCACCGGCGGCCACCAGTCTCCCGACACGCTTCCTCAGGTCCACAAACGTCCCTCTCCGCCGACGACGCCCGCCGCGGACCGCGCCGGACAGGGACCGACCCTGGCAGTCCGAAGTTCCGACTGTGAATGCCCGAGACCACACTGCAACCGGACCGGGTGAGCAACGCTGCACGACGCCGAGCGCGGGTTTCGCAGGGCACAATCGGCTCCGCGGCGAAGCCGCACACACCGCCTGATCACGACTTCCCGTCCCCAAAAGGCGGTTACCGGCGCGGCAGAGCCCCTACCTACGGCAAACCGGCACAGGCGGACGGACAGCCCATGCCGGGCCCGGCCGCGTCCGTGGCCCCGAGGGAGGTCACACGGCGAGTGCACCGCCGACGAAGGTGCGTTCCGGCGGTGACGCCACGAGTTCGACCATCGTGCCGGCGCGGAGGTCCTCGCCGACGACACGCGTGAGCGCATCGGTGAGCGCGGCACCGAGGCGCGCGGTGATCTCGGCCGCGTCGGGCCGGTCGAAGACGCCGGCACGTACGCCCATGGTCACCGAGGCGTTGGTGTCCGCGGTCTTGCCGCCCTGCGCGAACCGGCCCGCGGGGACGCCGGCAAGGCGGACGCTCACGAGGTCGCGGGCCCATTCGCCGTAGACATCGACGACCGCGTCGGTCAGCGCGGCGACGAGCCCGGACTCCTTGCCGGTCAGCCTGTTCTCCGTGAGGTGGACGGTCAGATGAGGCATGGGTGAACCCCGTTCCCTTTGACAACAAAGCCTTTGTTCTCAAAGGTACTTGGCGAGGGCCGCCGATGTCCACGGAATCGGACCAGCCGGTGGAAAGCCCCGGGCGGCACCGCTGCGACCGACCGCGGCGGGTGTCCAGTCCGCGCGGCCGAAGGGACGATTTCGGCCACGCGGACGGACATCGCCCGTCTTGTCCGCGGCCTCGCGGCAACACACCAACGGTGCGGGTAGCGTTCTGCCGCCCGCCGGATGTTCGTTTCGGCTTGCCAGGTTCGCGGCGGGCCGACGGACCGACCGGGCGGGCGAGGCACGTGGAGCATGCGTGGGCGGATGGTGGACGCGGTGGGGAAAGCGGGAGGAATCGCGGGCGCCCGACGAGCACGCCCCGCCGTTCCGTGCGGAAGCTCCGGTACGCGAACAGCAGCATGCCGGTACCCGCGAAAGCTGGACACGGGATTCAAAGACTGGCCACATGACCTGGAGTTCTGCCGACTCCCCCGGGCAGTCTTCCCTCGACACCCACAACCGTTGGGCATCGTGGGGGCGGTGGGAGCGGTTCCAGAAGCCGGAGGCGCTGGCCGCATCATTCCTCGGCTCCGGAAGGGCGGAGGCGCTCGGCGAGCGCTTCGCGGCCACGAAAGAGGACCGGGCGTTCCAGCGAAAGCTGGCGCGGCGCGCCGGCAAGGACTTGTCCGCCGCCTTCGACAAGCGCCACCGGAAGCCGGCGGCGACGAGCTCCCTGCGTCGTCAGACCGAGGCGAGCACCGCGCGGGAGACGGCCGGCCGAGCCGCGGCGCAGGCGCAGAGCGGCTTCTACGCGTCCGACGAGGCGGCGATCGTCCGGGACTACCTCGACGCCATGATCGACCGGTACGGCGCCCGCGACCGCAACGCCCCGGGCCTGGACATGCTGGAGTACGCGCGCGGTCTCGTGGACACCGCCCATGGGGAACTCCACGCGAGCGCCGCGGCCAAAGTGCACTGGGCCGCGGCCGAGGCCCACGAGAACGTGTACGCGCGCTTGGCTGCATCGTCGACCGATCTCGCCCCCGGCCGGGAACGCGGGTGGCTGCAGGAGGCGCAACGCGCGGAACGGCGCGGCGGCCCCGCGGCACAGGACGTCGTGGACGCCACCTGGGCCACGATGGTGTCCGCGTACGAGGCCGAGCAGACCAAGGGGCGAACGGCGCGGGAGGACATCGAGGCGCGCCTGCGGCCGGACGAGCGCCGCCGCGCCGCGACGGCCTACATGACCACGGCGCACCAGGTCGTCACCGGCGTCGCGGCGGGCAACCGCGACCAAAGCCTGACCGCGTTGCTGTCGGCGGAACGCGCCGCCGCGCAGCGCACCCTGGAAGCGCTGCCGGCTGCCCTGCCGGACGAAGCGTCCGTGGCGCTGGGCACGGCACTCGACGCGGCCGCCGCGGCCGCCCGGGCGAGTGAGGCACCGACGGTGTCGAAGCCGGCGACAACCGCCGCGGTCCCGTCCGCGCACACAGGTCGGACAGCTGCCGCCGGCCGGGGGTTGCGGACCGCGAATGACGTGCGGACCCTCGTCGTCGGATCCCCCGAGGAGCGTGGCGGCCCGCGGTCCGGACCGGCCCTGGGATCGGCGCCGGCCCCCGACCCGGGCGTGAAGCCCGCCGCCGAGACGATCCGTCAGGCCGCCAAGGAGTTGTAGCGCTCCGGGCGGCCACCCTGCATGCTCGGATGGCCGCCCGTGCGTTCCCGCGGATTGCCCCGTCGGGACCTCAGCTCACGTCAAGACGATCCATGAACAAGCAGCCGGTCGTGTACTGCTCGAGTCCCGTCACCTTCTTGGCAGCCACCGGTCCGGCCATCGACTGGGAGTACACCCACACCGGAAGTTCCGCCGCCAGGACCCGCTGAAGGTCCGCGTAGGCCTTCTTCCGGACCCCGGGGTCGACGCCGGCGCGTCCCGCCTGGAGGGCGGCGTCGGCTTCGGGGTTGCGCCAGCCTCCGTAGTTCATGGGGCTCTGCGACTGGAGCATGTTGAACACTTCGGGCTCCGGGTCGACGAGCCACTGCTGGAAGAGCAGCGACTGGAAGTCCTTGTTGATCGCGTACTTCACGATGTACGCGCCGATCTCCAGGGACTCGATCTTCATCGAGACGTTGCGGAACTCCTGCAACCGCGACTGGACGTACTCGGCGACCTTCTGCGAGTCGACGTTCTGCGGGATGAGGTGGGTGAAGTTCACCGGCCTGCCCTCGGCCGCGAGTTCGTCGAAGAGCCGTTGCGCTTCGCCCTTGTCCTGGGCCGGCTGGGGCGCCGCCGGGTCGAAGAACGGCGAGGCCGGGTTGAAGTAGCCGGTCGCCGGCACATAGCCGTTGTGCAGCGTCGCCGGGATGTCCGCCGGATCGAGCGCGAGGGCGATCGCCCGCCGGGCGCGCGGGTCGTCGAACGGCGCCCGGGTCGTGTTGAACAGGAACATCTGCCCGCCCAAATCCTTCTGGTGGAAGGTCTGGAGGTCCTTCTCCGCGTCCGTCAGGATCTCCGGACGGCGGTCATGAACAGGTCGGCGCGGCCGGACCGCACGGCGTTGAGGTTCTGCTTGCCGTCCGGGGACGTCTTGACGGTGAGTTGAGCCAGCTTGGGCAGCCCCTTGTCCTTCTGCCAGTAGTGCGGGTTCCGGACGAACACCTGCTCGGCGCCGCGTGTCCAGGACTTGAGCATGAACGGGCCTGCGCCGACGGGTTGGGACCCGGCCGCGTCGATGCCCTTGTCCAACGCGGAGGGCGCCTCGATGTACGTGAGGTGCGTCGCGATCGTCCGGTCGAGGTTGGGGTTCGGTGCGGACGGGACGATGTCGAGCGTCGTCGCGTCGGCGACCGTGAGTTTGAACCCCGCGGCATAGGCCGCGTGCACGGACTTGGTCTCCGGCTTGGCGTGCGTCTCCCAGTTGCGTTTGACGGCCTCCGCGTCGAACGCGGTGCCGTCGGAGAACAGCACGCCGGGGCGCAGTTTGAGCTGCCACGTCGCGCCGCCGTCCGCGGTCCGCAGGCTTTCCGCGAGGTGCGGCACGACGTTGCCGGTCTTGGGGTCGATGGTGAGCATCGGGTCGTACAGGGCGGCCAGGCGCGGCTCGTCGGTGACGGCGACGTAGGCCCGGCGGAAGGGGTCCAGCGAGGCCGAGTCCTGGATCGCGAGCATCGTGAGGCTGCCGCCGTCGGACGAGGAACGCGAACCGCCCGAGCCGCAGGCGGTCGCGACCAAGGCAAGCGCGGACAGCCCGGCGGCGAGGGCGGCGAGTCTTCGGCGGGGATGTGCTGCGGACTGTGCGAACAACGTGGCCTCCGCGGAGAGATCGGGGGAATGTTCGGGCAACGGGGTCGGGGCGGGACCGGGGCGAGGAGTTCCGGGCTCAGTGCGCGACGACGGGGTGCCGGTACAGGGCCGCCGCGTTGCCGGACGTCATCAGCTCGATCTCGTCGTCCGGGACGCCGGCGAACTGCTCCGCGAGGACTTCCTGGCTGTGCGGCCAGGTGGAGTCGGGGTGCGGGTAGTCGGTTTCGACCATGATGTGGTCGACGCCGATGAGGTGCCGCAGTCGCATCGTCGCCGGGTCGGAGAGCACCGTGAAGTAGAAGTTGCGGCGCAGGAAGTCGACGGGCGAATGCGGGCCGAAGTCGGCGCTGTAGTCGAGGTCGCGGCCCATGAACTCGATCCGGTCGATGAACATCGGCACCCATCCGATGCCGCCTTCGGACAACGCGATGCGGATGTCCGGGAATCGCAGTGGGATGCGGGCGAAGAGCCAGTCGGCGGCCGCCGCCATCGAGTTGATCGGGAAGAGGACCCCGAGCACCGCGGCCGTGGAGTCGCGGGACGGGACGATCGTCTCGGACGACGAACCGACGTGCAGGTTCACGACCGTGCCGGTTTCCTCGCATGCGCGGAAGAACGGGTCCCATGCGTCGCTGTACAGGGACGGCAGCCCGAGGCGCTCGGGGTTCTCGCTGAACGAGACGGCGACGAAGCCGCGTTCGGCGTTGCGCCGGATCTCCGCGGCGGCGACTTCGGGGTCGCCGAGCCAGGGGATCTGGCAGGCGATGAACCGGCCGGGGTGGGGGGTGATCCAGGCGTCGAGCAGCCAGTCGTTGTAGGCGCGCACGGAGGCGAGGCCGAGATCGCGGTCCTTCATGCCGAGGAAGCGACGGCCCGCGAAGCCGAACGGCGCGGAGGGGAAGTTGAGTTGGGCGGCGATGCCGGCGGCGTCCATGACGCGGACGCGTTCGCCCGCGTCGTACGTGGCGGGGTGCAGTTCGTCGAAGTTGACGGGGCCGAGGTAGCCCTTGCCGGCTTCCCAGCCGCGGATGGCGTCGGAGCCCAGCAGGGGAACACGTTCGTCGCCGAACACCCACCAGTCGTTGCCGAGTTCGTCGCGTTCGAGGTGCGGCGCGGCGTCCCGCATGCGGGCGGGAACGCGGTCGCGGAAGAGCTGCGGGGTCTCCATCAGGTGGTCGTCGACGGAGATGATGCGGAACCGGTTGGCGCCGGTGAGGACGTCGCCGCGCAGCACCAGCTCGCCCTTCGGGCCGGCGTAGGCGAGGATGCGTTCGAGCAGGTCAGCCATGGGAGGCCTCCGGGGTTCCGGACGGGGTGAGGACGGTGCCGGGCAGGCGGTCCAGGCGGTCGGTGATCTGGGCGCCGTGCTCCCGGATGGGGACGCCGGCCACGAGGATGTGGTCGATGCCCGTGGGCGCGTCGGCGACGAGGCGTTCGCCGTCGGCGGGCAGGTCGCGCACGCGGCGGGTCGGGCCCGGGGACAAGGCGGCGTAGTCGAGCACGACGAGGTCGGCGTGGCCGCCGGGGCGCAGCCGTCCGCGGTCGAGGCCGAGGACGTCGGCGATCTCGCCGGTGAGCTTGTGGACGCCGCGTTCGACCGGCATGACGTCCCGGTCGCGCACCCAGTTGGCGAGGAAGTCGGTGGGCATGACGGCGTCGCAGATCTGGCCGACGTGCGCGCCTGCGTCGGACAGGCCCATGATGCAGCCCTCGCTGCGGACGAGCTCGGTCACGCCGTCCTTGTCGTCGTTGGCGAAGGTGACGGTGAAGCGGCTCGCGAGGTCGTCGTCGAGGGCGAGGTCGCAGATGACGTCGAAGGGCGTGGTGCCGCGCTCGGCGGCGATCGCCGCGACGGGTGCGCCGACCAGGTCGGGGCGGGACGGCGAGGACGAGACGGTGATGGTCTGCCACCGCGGGTTGAGCCAGGTGCCGCTCTCGAACTCCGCCCAGGCGCGGGCCCGCCAGGCGTGGTCCCGGAAGACGTCGTGGCGGCGGTCGACCGGGACGGCGACGAGGTCGGCGAACGCGGGCAGCGCGTAGAAGGACGTCGGTTCGGCGACGGTGAATTCCTGGGTGATGGGGCGGCAGGTGACCTGCGCCCAGACGTCCGCGCCGTCGCGGCGGCCTCGCAGGTGGTCGGCGAGCTTGTCCTGGTAGGGGGCCCGGGAGGCGGTGCCTTCCGGGTAGGTGAGGATGGACGTCCAGGTCAGCGGGCGGCCGAGGCGGCGCTGGAAGTCGTACACCCAGCGGTAGTTCTCCCCGGTCGCGATGTGGACGACGCCGAGGCCGACCTCGGCGGTGACGGACGCGAGCGCTTCGACCTCCTCCTGCGTCGCGACCATGGACGGGACCAGGCGGCCGCCGTCGCCGAGGTGGAAGCCGGCGCGGTCGCTGGAGAACCCGAGGGCGCCCCCGCGCAGCGAGTCCGCGACGACGCGGCGCATCCGGACGAGTTCGTCGTCGGTGGCGGGGCGTTCGTAGGCCTCCTCGCCCATGACGTAGGTGCGGACCGCGGTGTGTCCGACGAACCCGCCGAAGTGGATCGCCGTGCCGCGCCGCCGCACGGCCGCCAGGTACTCGGGGTACGTCTCGAAGTCCCAGGTCACGCCGGCCGCGAGGGTCGGGCCGCGCATGTCCTCGACCATCTCCAGCGTGCCCAGCAGCGACCGGCGGTCCTGCGGGCGGGCAGGGGCGAGGCTGTAGCCGCAGTTGCCGGCCACGACCCCGGTGACGCCGTGCCAGGACGACGGGGTCAGCAGGCCGTCCCACAGCACCTGCGGGTCGTAGTGGGTGTGGATGTCGAGGAAGCCCGGCACGACCAGACGCCCGGCGGCGTCGATCTCGTGCCGGCCCGTCACGGTGTCGGCGACCTCGGTGACGCGTCCGTCGCGGATGCCGATGTCGGCGCGGCGCGGGGGTCCGCCGGTGCCGTCGACGACCGTCCCACCGCGCACGGCGATGTCGTTGGTGCTCATGCCTGGGTCTCCTGGTCGTTGCGGTTTCAGGGGGCGCCTGCGCCGCAACGTAGCCGCAATAGATGCCTAAGGCAAGAGTTGCCGTGGGCATTCCATAGGGGTGAGCGGACCGCGCCGACCAGCGGATCACCGACCAACCGGTACCGTTCTTCCATGGTCGATCGCCGTGCCCGCAGCATGTCGGACACTCCCCCCACCTCCGCCGCGCCCGCCGCCGACGGCCCCGGCGGCGAGGACCCCGGCGACCGGGTGATCCGGGCCATCCAGCAGTTCTCCCGCAGCCCGGCGCACGTGGAACTGACGCGCGCGCTGTACCGCGCGGGCGGCAAGGAGCTGACCCCCACCCAGGTCGACGCACTGGAGACCCTCGCGTCACGGCCGGAGTGGCGCATGCACGAGTTCGCCGAGGCGCTCGACATCGACCGGGGCGCCACCAGCCGCACCACCGACCGCCTGCTCAGACTCGGCCTCGCCGAGCGGCGCCCGGACGAGAACGACCGCCGCTACGTCGTCGTCCAGGCGACCGCGGCGGGCCGCCGCATCAGCCGACGGATCCAGCGCGACCGCTACGCCCTCATGCAGGAGGTCCTCAGCGGACTCACCGGCGACCAGCGCACCGACCTCGCCGACCTGCTGGAATACGTGACCCAGGCCATGGAGGCGACCTTGAGCCGCCGGGCGGGCTCGGGCGACGCACCGTAGGGCCGAGGGCACCGCACTGCGCGGCGCAGGCTCCGCGGTCCACCGCCATGCGACGGACATCGGATGGGCCCGCCACGATCTCCGGGGCTGCCGGTGAAGGCACGGACGGGACCGCCGATCCGCTCTCCGTGGACACCAGAGCAGGGCGCTGCACGGTATTGCTTGCCGTCAGCCGATGAAGCGCACGCGCGGCACCGGCACGTGGAGGGGCCGCGCCTCCTCCGACAGCTTCCGATCGCGGCCCCGCGTACGCCCGCGTCAAGGCCTCATAGCTCGTCCTGACAACCGGTTTCCGGTGACCGGATTGACCGACGGTGCAGAAGGCGGACGCGCCGGACCCACGACGGGGCTTGCGGGCGATCCGAAGCCGGCGTGCAAATGGACGGGCAGTTGAGCGACGGTGCCGACCTGCCGCTAATCTCCTCCGGCCAATCGTTTTTTCGGGAGGGGATTCGATGCGCGGTATGCGCTATACGCTCGGGTGCGCGGGGGCGGCCTTGGTGCTGGCCACGGGGTGCGGCTCGAACGATGGTTCGGACGCGGGAGCGGCACCTGTCGCGCAACGTACTCCGGCTGTCGCGGCCGCCGCCGAACCTACGGCAGCGGCGACCAGGACCGCGAGCACCGCCGCCGCCGACTCCCCGGCAGCAGGCAACGCGGCGTCCCTCCCGGACCGGTACGACCCCACCCGCGACGCCGGCGCCGATATTCGGGCGGCACTCGCGATCGCTGCCGCCGATGGCCGTTACGTGCTCATCGACTTCGGTGCCGACTGGTGCCCGGACTGCCGCTCCCTGCACACGCTCTTCGAATCACCGCAGGTCGCCCCGGTATTGCAGAAGAACTACGTTCTGCTGGCCGTCGACGTCGGCCGCTTCGACCGCAACATCAAGCTGGCGAGCCGGTACATCGGGCTGGAGACCAGCGGCATCCCGGCCCTGGCCATCCTGAAGCCGGACGGCAGCGTGGTCACCGCGACCTCCGACGGCTCGTTCGCCAACGCGCGAGACCTGAACGCGACGCAGGTCGCCGCGTTCCTGACACGCTGGGCCCCGAAGCCCCGATGAGCATCCCCCGTAGCCGTGTCGCGTCCGCCGCCGGCGCGGTCGGAACGGCCGTGCTGGTCCTGACCGGCTGCGGCCAGGCGCACGTACCCGACCCCGCCTCACGTGCCGCGGCCGGCGGGGTCACCGTCACGGTCGAGTTGCACCGCACGTCCGCAAACGAGGCCGAACTGCGCGCCACGTTCCGCCCGGACCAGCCCGGATTCCACGTGTACAGCATCGACCTGCCCGACGAAGGAGTGGACGGCCTGGGTATCCCGACCCGGATCGGCGTCCGCGGCGCCGGCACAGCCGACGGGCCGCCGACCGCGGATCAGCCGACCCGGCTGATCCGCCCGGCCGGCCTCCCGACGGAGATCCCGGTGTACCCGGACGGCGCGGTGACCTTCCGGCTGCCGGTGCACCTGAACGGCTCCGGGCCCATGGACGTGGTGGTCAGCTACGGCGCGTGCAGCGAGTCCCGCTGTCTCATGCCGGTCACGAACAAGGCGATCCGCCTGGACCTCGACTGACCGTCGGCCCGGACCAGGGTGATCTCCTCATCCGGACTGCCGGGGCCGCCCGTTGTCAGTAGCGCGCGTACCCGCCGTTGGCGGTCACCGCGTGTACCGCTGGACCGAGGCGGCCACGGGCGAGATGCCCTGTCCGGCGGCGATCAGCGCCAGGAGTTCCTGGAAGGTGGCCACGTCCATCCCGCGGGGAACGGCCTTCCCGCCGGGCGTAAAGCGTGGCACATGGGAGTCCCAGGATCTCGCGCATCCGATCTCGCAGCCGGGATGCCGGGACCGGAACGAATTCATGAGCACCGGGGTCAGCTCGCCCGCCCCGGCCCCAGGAAGTCCACCCGCAGAACGCCGTCCACGCCCCGGGCCTGGGCCATGACGCGGGCGATCGCCTCGCGCATTTCCCGGTGCAGCGGCTCGAGTTCGTCGCGCAGCCGGCTCCCCGACGGGGTGAGCGCGACCACGGCAGCAGCCGCTCGTACCGCTACGACCCGCTGGCCCGCCGCACCGAACAAGCCGTCACCGGCCCCGGCATCGACGGCGAGGCGGCAGCGGCAACACGTCGGTGCGACTGGGACGGCCTCCGCAAAGTCGGCATGATCGACGCCACGGGCGGGTCAACCACCTGGGATCATCTCCCGGGCACCTGGAACATCCTCAGCCAACACGTCGGACCCGCCGTCGACGAGGGCGAATCCGCGGCGTTCACCGTCGCCGTCACCGATCGGGTCGGCCCCGTAACCGCACTTGTCGAGCGCGACGGCACCACACTGTGGCGGGCCCAACGCACGCTGTGGGGCACAGACATCGGCGCTGGAGCACCAGGCGGCGCGCACGTTTTCGCCGGCCAGACCACCACCGGCGACGACCCGTTCGCCCACAGTCTGCATCGCAACTACGACCCCGAACTCGGTGTATTCCTCAGTCCTGATCCCCTCGGCCTCGCCGCCGCCCCAAACCCCCACGCCTACGTCGACAACCCGCTCGCCTTCAGCGACCCGCTCGGCCTCTCGCCGTACGTACCCACCCATGACAGGGCCACCCTGTCGAGGCACCTGAAGCATCTGAGGCACCGAGGAGACGGCGATGCCCGATGAAGGTTCGCCCCGTTCGCCGTTGCGCTACGGCGAGGAGATCACCCTGGGCGACGTGGACGCCATCGTTTCGTTCGTCTCCGAGCGAATCGCCCAGTCCGCTCGCGCGCCAAGGGGCAGCGACGAGCGCCAGATGGCCCGCAGCATCCAGTTTGCCCTGAAGCAGCTCGCGGGCTCCCTCCGACACGCCTTGCCCCTGGTCGCCGCGGCAACGCCTGCCGAGGCGGACGACTACACGCCACTGCGCACTCAGATCAGATCCAATTGGAATACCTTGCGCTGGCTTTCCGCGCCATGGCAGATCCATGACGCCTATGACCATGCGCGATGGCAGGATGTCAAATACTGGGATGTGCGCCACGCAGCGGAGACCGAATCTCTGCTGCGGGCAGCCATTGACCGTCGAGATCTCGGCCACCGACCGTGACGGCGCCCCCGAAGGGCTCCTCCCCTGCCAGGCTGCGCACGCGCGCCGATCCACGCGAATCCGAACTGCTCTGACTGTCAGGGAAGAAGCCCCGAACGGCGCCGGCCGAGGCGGGCGTGCTCGCCCCGCCTCGGCCGAGGCCGAGCACGGGCGCCGGTCGATGCTGCCGGAAAGCCGCAGCCGACGAAGTCCACGCGTCTCCCGGAAGCTTGGGGATCCCTCTCTCTCGGATCGAAGGCGCCCGGGCCCCGGCACCCCCGTCCACCAGTCGGTGGACAACAGGTTCAACCGGCCGAGGGTGTCGGCGGGAACGCCCCCGCGGCCAGCATCGATGCCATGAGGAATTTCCCTGTACGCATGGCCCGGTGGAGTGCCGGCCACCCCTGGCGCGCGATCGCCGGATGGTTCCTGTTCGTCGTCGTGTGCCTTGGCGCGGGCATCGTCGTCGGCGGCCATGCGGCGACCACCGAGGACTACCGGGTGGGCGAGGCGGGTCGGGGCGAGGCCCTCGCTGCCGAGGGCGGCCTTCAGCAAAGGCCGGTCGAGCGGGTCCTGATCACCGCCAAGCCCGGCACCGGGGCGCTGGACGCCGCGGCTGCGGACGCCGCGGCCCGGAGCGTCGGCGAGCGCATGGCGAAGCTGCCCGAGGTGCTGTTCGTGGCGCCGCCGGTGCGCTCGGCCGACGGTTCGGCGGTGCGCGTCGACGTGACCATGAACGGCCCCGAACTCGAGGGCAAGAAACACGTGGACCCGCTGCTGGAGCAGACCGCTCAGGTGCAGAAGGACCATCCCGCGCTGCGTGTCGAGGAGACCGGCAGTCCCTCGCTCAGCAAAGACGTGCAGGGGCAGCGGGGGGACGACCTGGCGCGTACCGAGATGATCGCGCTGCCGGTCACGCTGCTCACGCTGCTGATCGTCTTCCGGTCCGTGGCGATGGCCGCCGTGCCGCTGCTGCTGGCACTGTCCTCCATCGCCGCGGCAATCGGTCTGTCGAATCTCGCTTCGCACGTCTTCCCGGACGCGGGGGTCGGCACCAACGTCATCCTGCTGATCGGTCTGGCCGTAGGCGTCGACTACACCTTGTTCTACCTCAAGCGCGAGCGAGAGGAACGGGCACGCGCCGGCGGACGGCTCACCTCGCAGGCGCTCGTCGAGCTCGCCGCCGCCACCTCGGGACGCGCCGTCGTGGTCTCCGGGCTTGCGGTCGCCGTCTCCAGCGCGACCCTCTTCCTTGCCGACGACGTCATTTTCTCGTCGATCGCCACCGGCGCGATCGTGGTCACCGTGGTCGCGGTCATCAGCTCGCTGACCGTCCTGCCCGCGCTGCTGGTCAAACTCGGGGACCGGGCCGACCGTCGAGCGGCCCGCAAGGCCGAGCGCGCTGCCAAGCGCGCGGCCGAGCGCGGCGACGCGGTGCCGCCGAAGGAGCCGAAGGAGCCGAAGGCCGGGACCGGGGCCAAAGCCGGAGCCGGGCGGTTCACCAACGCCGTACTGCGGGCCACGAGTCGGCGTCCGGCTGTCGTGCTGGTCGTCGCGGTCGGCGCCATGCTCGCTCTCGCGGCCCCGCTCGCGGGCCTGAAGCTGACCGACATCGGACGGGAGACGTACTCCCGCGACCTGCGCGCGATGCAGGTGTGGGACCGGCAGAACGCCGCGTTCCCGGAGCTGAAGTCCATGCACCAAGTCGTCGTACGGGCCGACGCCGGCCGCGCCGGCGAGGTCGCCGACGCCCTGGAAGGCCTCGCCAAGCGCGCCGAGTCCGACCCGCACCTGGCCGGCACGCCCGAGCTGCGGACCTCGGCGAACGGCCGGATCAGCCTGCTGGAGCTGCGGGTTCCGTACTACGTCAGCTCCGACGAGGCGCGGGACTCCCTCGACCGGGTCCGCGACGAATACGTCCCGGCCACCGTCGGAAAGCTGCCGGGCGTCGACATCGCGGTCACCGGAGACGTCGCCCGCTACGCCGACTATCCCGACCACCAGAAGCGGCAGCTTCCGCTGGTCATCGGGGCCCTGCTGCTGGTCACGTTCGCCATCACCGTGTGGGCGTTCCGCTCGGTCGTCCTCGGCCTGCTCGGCATCGCCCTGAACCTGCTGTCGGCGGCCGCTTCGCTCGGCCTGCTCGTGTTCGTCTTCCAGGGCAGCTGGGCCGAGGGCCTGCTGGGCTTCGACTCGATCGGTTCGATCGGTTCGCGGGTACCCCTGTTCCTGCTCGTGATCCTCTTCGGCCTGTCGATGGACTACCAGGTCTTCGTGATCAGCCGGATCCAGGAAGCGGTCCGGCGCGGGGTGCCGACCCGCCAGGCGGTGATCGACGGCATCGGCAGTTCGGCCGGGGTCGTGACCAGCGCGGCCTTCGTGATGGTCACCGTCTTCGCCAGCTTCATCGGCCTGCACCTGATCGAGATGAAGCAGTTCGGCTTCGTGCTGGCGGCGGCCGTACTGCTGGACGCGTTCGTCATCCGCATCATGATCCTGCCCGCGCTGATGCTGCTGCTCGGCGACCGCGTCTGGTGGCCTTCTCCCGCCCAGGCCCGGGCACGCACGACCACCACTCCGTCGGCGCCGCACCTCGAAAACGTAGGCTGACCGGCGTGAACGCGCGACCGCAGCTCGACGGCCACCGCACCGGCATGCTCCGCCGATGGAGCACCGCCCTGTGGTTCCTCTTCGGCATGGCACCTCTCTGGATCGCCGCGAAAGGCGACTCCGGGGCGGCGAAGTACTGGTCGTTCGCGCTGCCGGCCGTGCTCGGTGCCTGCCACGCGGTTCTCGTGCTCTTCCCCGAGAACCGCGCGGTGCGCCCGCGCACGTTCCTGTGGGTGCTCGTCCTCGGCATGGGGCCGCTGGCCTACCTGCACGGCGGGGCGGCGCTGTATGTGGTGTCGCTGCCGATTCTGTGGATCCACGCCGGCGGCCCCACGCCGGCGATCGCCTTCAGCGGCGCCGGCGCCGCGACCACCGTGCTCGGCGGCACCGTCGATCAGGGGTGGAGCCCGGACCTGATGACCGGCAACAACGTCGTCACCGTTGTCGCCTACGCCGCGGGCACGCTGCTCGGCCTGTGGCTGGACCAGGTGCTCGGGCTGAGCAACGAGCGTGCCCGCCGCCTCGCCGCCGAACTGGAGCAGACCCAGCGGCGGCTGGCCGAGGCACACCAGCGCCAAGGCGCGGCGGAGGAACGCGAACGGCTCGCACGGGAGATCCACGACACCCTCGCGCAGTCGTTCGCCTCGATCGTCGTCCTGGCCGAGGCCGCCCGTTCCGGCCTCGAATCCACGGCATCCCCGAAATCCCCGGAATCCCTTGAATCCCCGAACTCCCCGCAAGAGAGCACCGCAGTCCGGCAGCTGCTCTCGATCGAGCGCACCGCGCGCGAGAGCCTGGCCGAGGCCCGCGTGCTGGTCGGCTCCGCCCCGCAGACAGGCGTGGTGCCCGGCTCCCTCGCCCCGGCGCTGCGTCGGACCCTGGACCGGTTCGCCGAGGACACCGGTCTGACCGTCGATGCGGACTTGGCGGACGTCGCCTGCGACCGGCACGCCCGGATCGCGCTGCTGCGCTGCACCCAGGAGTCGCTGGCCAACGTCCGCAAGCATGCCGACGCGACCACGGTCGGTGTCGTCCTGGCCCCGCACCCGGACGGCGTCGAACTGGAAATCACCGACGACGGCCGCGGCTTCGTCCCCGGGCAAGCCCGCGGCTTCGGTCTCGACGGCATGTGCAAGCGCCTCGACGAACTGGGCGGCGAGCTGACCGTGACCAGCTCGGTCGGCTACGGCACCCGCATCCTGGCGATGATCCCCACGAACGGACAGGTGTGACATGGCTCAGGAGAAAATCCGCGTCATCGTCGTCGACGACCACACGCTCATGCGCGCCGGCGTCATCGCGCTGCTGGCATCGGAAGCCGACCACATCGACATCGTCGGAGAGGCGGACGACGGCCGCGCGGCCGTCGAACTGGTCCGGCAACTGGAGCCCGACGTCGCCCTGATCGACCTGCGCATGCCGGTGCTCGACGGGGTCGCCGCCACCGCGGAAATCGTCGCGAGCCGGGCCCGCACCCGCGTACTCATCCTGACCACGTACGACACCGACGCCGAGATCGAACGCGCGGTCGAGGCCGGCGCCGTCGGCTACCTCCTCAAGGACACCACGCGGGAGCAACTCACCGAAGCCATCCGTGCGGCCGCCCGCGGCGAGACCGTCCTCGCGCCCCGGGTCGCGGAGCGGCTGGTCGCCCGCATGCGGCAGCCCGCCCCCGTGGTGTTGACCGCCCGCGAGGCCGACGTGCTGAACGCCGTGGCCGACGGCCTCTCCAACGCCGACATCGGCAAGCGGCTCGTCATCGGAGAAGCGACGGTGAAGACGCACCTGCTGCGCATCTTCGCCAAACTCGACGTCCGCGACCGCACGCACGCGGTGGTCGTCGCCCTCGAACAGGGCCTACTGACCAGACCGGGACGCGGGGCGCGGACGTGACATCCGGAGACCCCCGCGGAGCCACGAGCCTGCCCTCGGCCTCGGCAGCGCGCACCCCGTGCGCTTGGACGCGCGCCTCCGGCGCGGGCGCAACCGCGTGCTCGGGCATCGGCGCGCGCCAGGTCAGCGGAAGCCGCGCCCATGCGTCTCGTGCGCGATCTCGACGGCGACTGCCACCGCGTCGTCGCCCGCTGCCCCGCGTTGCCACGCCTCGTCGAACACCCGCGGTCCGAGGCGCTGACGCACCAGGTGCTTGGCATCCGCATGGAGGTCGTGGAAGGGGCGCAGCCCCTCCAGCGCCACCCCCGTCGCGCGGCGCAAACGAGCTGCTGCACCGAGCAGTTCGGCGCTGTGCGCCGGACGCTCAAGCGCCGCCAGCACCCACGCCAGTGTCTCCACACCCCACGCCGGTCCCCAGTTGTCGTCCAGGGCCCGCTGCCGCAGCAAGGCGTCGCGCAGCGGCATGAGCGCCCGGGCCGGGTCGCGATGCCGAAGCTCGGTGAGACCGACGCACCACTGGGCCCAGGTGCGCCCCCACTCCGCACCGGATGCCTCGGCTTCGGCCACGTACGTCTCGCACGCCCGGACTGCGGTGTCCGCCGGCCCGAGAAAGGCGGCGGCCATCGTCCAGAACATCGTCGCCATGTGGGCGTCGCCGTGCTGTCCCAGCGCACGGAAGTCGTCGCGCACCCGTGCGAGTCGGCCGATGGAGGCCGGGTCGCTGCGGACGAGCAGCGCAAAGACTCCCTCGACGTACGCCAACGGGGGCGCGTCGGCACACGCCGACAGCGACCGGGCCTCGTCGAGGAGTGCGGCGGCGGCCGGGTGGTCGCCTTGGATGGTCGCGATGAACACCTTCATGGCGGTGATGGGAACAATCGGCCCGCAGGCAGCCGGGTCGAGCCGGGTCGCCAGACTGTCCATCCAATGCCGTGCCTCGCCGAGGGTTCCCGAGTGGAACCATGCGCGGGTACGCATCAGGTTCGCCGCGATCTCCGCACCGACGGGGGCTCGTTCGGCGTTCGTCCGGCAGAAGTCCAGAGCGGCGCGCACGTTGGGCAGCTCCTCGCGGAGCCGTGCCAGCCACGCGGCTTCGTCCGGACCACACCACTCCGTGGCGGCCTGGGCGGCCACGGCCCGGTAATGGTCGCTGTGGCGCACCCGCAGGACGGTGACGTCCCCGCCCGCCCGCAGGCGTTCCCTTCCGTACTGCCGGATGGTCTCCAACAGCCGGTAGCGCGTCGAGCGACCCGACCGGTCGCACATCACCACCGACTTGTGGACCAGCCCCGTGAGCAGCGCCAAGACCTCGTCGGACGACAAGCCCGCATCCGAGCACACGGACTCGGCCGCGGGCAGGTCGAAGGTTCCGGCGAAGACCGACAGCCTTGCCCACAGCAGCCGTTCGCCCGATGTGCACAGGCCGTGGCTCCAGTCCATGACCGCGCTCAGGGTCTGCCCGTACCGGTGCGGGGTCGGCCCCCGGGGTGCCGTGAGCAGGTCCAGGCTGTCCTCCAGGCGTTCCAGCGTCTCTTCCACCGTGAGCGTGCCGAGCCGCACCGCGGCCAATTCGATGGCCAGGGGAATGCCGTCCAGGCGACGGCACAGCTCGACCGCGGCTCGGCCGTGGCGCTCCCCGGCCAGCACCGCGCCGCAGCCGGCCGAGCGTTCCACCAGGAGCCGGACCGCTTCGGAGGCGGTGCCGTCGACGCCCTGTTCGAGTGCCAGGCAGGGAACGCCGAAGACGTACTCGCCCGGGACGCCGAGCCGCTCACGGCTGGTGGCAAGCACACGCAAGGCGGGTGCCGCCCTCAGCAGCCGCAGCACGAGCGCGGCGACTTCGTCCACGAGGTGTTCGCAGTTGTCCAGGACCAGGAGTACGTCCCGGTCCGCAAGATGGTCGGCCAGCAAGTCCGCCGCGGGGCGCATGGACTGGTCGTGCAGCCCCAGTGACCCCACGACGGCCCGATCCACCAGTTCCGGTTCGGTGACCGCGGCCAGATCCACCAGCCACGCTCCGTGCGCGAATCCCGGAGCGCATCCGTGGGCGGTGCGCAGCGCCAACCGGGTCTTGCCGACACCGCCCATCCCCGTCAGAGTGACCAGCCGCGACCGATCCACCAGTGCGGTGATCTCGACGAGTTCCCTTCCCCGCCCGACGAAGGACGTCGTCTCGGCAGGCAGATTTCCGCGGACTCGCGACGGCACGTGGACCGGCGCGATCTCGGGTGCCCCCGTCAGCACGCGTTGGTGCATCAGCTGCAGTTCCGTACCCGGATCGACACCCAACTCCTCGGCGAGCAGGCCGGCCGCGGCGCGGTAGCACGCCAAGGCCTCCCCCTGCCGGCCGCATTGGTACAAAGCGAGCATCCGCTGTGCCCAGAACCGTTCATGCAGCGGATGGTGCTCGGTCAGGCGGGTCAGTTCCGCCAACGCGACGGACGCTTGTCCGCACCGCAGAACCGATTCGGCCCACAACTCCTGTGCAGCAAGCCGTTGTTCGCGGAGTGCGGCGACGACATCGCGAAACCGTTCGGAGGGCAGGTCCGCCAACGGCTCGCCGCACCACAGCGCCAGCCCCTCGCGGAACCGGGCTGCCGCCTGCTCCGGTTCCGCGCGGGACAGCGCGTTCTTGCCCATTTCGACCAGCGATGCGAAGCGGTGTGCGTCCAGTCCGTCCGCGGCGACGTCGACGATGTACCCGTGGCAGTCGGTTCGCACCACGGCGGCGCCGAGGGAACGGCGCACCCGCAGGACATAGTTCTGGACGGCGTTGCGCGCGCCCGCCGGCGGGCGATCGCCCCACAACCTGTCGACGAGGACGTCGACCGGGACGACCCTCCCTGCCTCGACCAGCAGCGCGGCCAGCAGGATCCGCAGCTTCGCCGCACCGAGCGGGACCTCCGCACCGTCGCGCGCCACGGTGAATCGGCCCAGGATTTTGAACGTGTACTGTGCGCCCACGACCGGATCATAGAACAGCAAGTGACGGTTGCATCACACTATGTAGCCACATCCGGGGGTGGTGCGCATCGGCGCGATGCGTGCCGAGTCAGGCGCCGCCGCATCCCGTGCCGGGCCACCCGGCCGCGTGGACGGCAGGCTCACCAGTAATCCCCACCCCACTCCCGGACCCCGCGGTAGATCGTCTCGGCGCTGAGGAGGCAACCGGGGTTGAGAAGCCCCGGATACCGGTCATTGCAGATGTTGCGCATCTCATGCCAGAAGCGCTCGTCGATCCGCGCCCTGCGCCCCTCGGATGTGTCGAGCTTCAATCCGCCTCGGGGCCCGTAGTTTCCGTAGCCGAAGTCGTGTTGGACACAGGCGTCGTGGAACATCTGCTTCGCCGGCGGAAGCACGGGTCCGCTGCAGCCGTCGGTGCTCCAGTCGAACGGCGCTACGCGCGGGTGGTTCATGAAGTCCCGGTAGCCCAGATTCATGATCCGGTCGGCGTCTTCCAGAAGTCCGGCAGGCGCTGCGGCGGCGGGCATCGGCGCCGAGGCGCCGAGCGAGATCGCCAGGGCGGTGGCGGCCGCCGCCAGGGCACGCCGAACTGTCGTACTGGTCATGGGTGTTCTTCTCCCGGAGGGCGGAGGGTGCCACGCGCGAAGCGCGAGGGTGTTGTCGGAACCGGCGGCCGCCGTCAAACCGTCCCGTGGCGGCGGCCGCCGGTCGGGGTCAGCACAAAGCGCTGATCCAGGCGTCCTGGACGGTGTCGAGATCGCCGAGGCGCTCCGCCGTGTCCGGCTCGACGCACATCCAGCTCACATGTCCGTCGACCCATTTGATGGTGATGCGGACCGTCTTCTCTTTGGTGCAGTTGAAATACCAGTCGCCGTACTGGGGGACACCCCGGTGGTGCGAGAAGCCGCACGGCCAGGACCTGGCCCCGGAGTCGACTGCGGGAGAACCCGGTTGGCCCGGTGACGCTTGGCCGGGTGCCGCGGAGCCGGCGAGAGCCGCGAACGCGGCGACCACGGGCACGACAAGGCGAAGGGTGCCTGGACGCATGAACGATTCCCCGTTCCTGGTGGTGACGGAATGGACGTGCTTGTCACGGCCCCGGGCACTCGTAGGCGTAGTTCGCCAGGATGTTCTCCTGGAGAGTCGCGATCCAGTGGAACCTGGTCGCGGCGCCCGGAGCGAGGGGCTGGCACGACGGGTCGACGTGGTAGTCGAGTTGGACGGTGACCCGGTCGATTTGACGGCCGCAGTCGTTGCGGACGTCGGCCCACCGGTTGAAGCTCGTCGGCAACTCCTCCCCCTGGGCCGTGATGACGAGGCAGGCCGCGGGCGCGTCGTCCTCGGCCGGCGCGGCTTCCGCGGGAATCCCGGACCCCAGGCCGAGGAGGAGGGCCGAAACAAGCGTGAACGCCGCAGGCAGGCGCCGGGAGTGTCGTCGGTTCACAGGTGACTCCGTTCATTGCGAGTGCCACGAGGTCACTCGTCGTTGGACGCGCGCTCGAGGCCGCCGGACTCCCGGCGAGCGCGTGCTCGGATCACGCCCGAACGAGGCCGATTCCTGACCAACCCCGCCGGCGCGAGGACGACTCTTCCGCCGGTCGCTCTCACGGCGGTCACTTCCCGGTCACGCGGGCGCCGGCGGCACCCGCACGCCCTCGACGGGCCCTGCCACCACCTTCGACGCGACGACGGTAACTTTGGTTTACATACACAGTTACGGAAACTATGGTTGTCGCATGATGGCTTCTCGGATCACTCCGGAAGAGCAGGCAGACCTTCACAAAGCCTTGTACGACGCGCTGAATCCCCTGGTCTCGGCTATCCGCTCCCGGGAGACCGGGCTTCCTTCGGAGCGTGCGTGGGAGGCGGATCCCGTCGACGTGACGCTGTCCGTACTGGCCGCGTGGAAGGTGGTGGATGTCGAAATCAAGCGGCTGACAGCGCACGCGGCAGCAACCGCCGGCTCCTACGGCGCAAGCTACGAGCAACTGGGAGCCGTCTGGGGCATCACCCGGCAGGGCGCCCGCAAGAAGTGGCCCGACGCCGCGGGCCGCCGGGCACCCGGGGCAGCGGGCGTGCGAAAGTTCGCCCTCTTCGGGGGTACCGCCGAACTCGCGCGGTCGTCCTCCGGCGACTGGGGCTGGACAGCCACGGGCGCCGACGGGGCATCCGGCACGGCCGCCGATGGAACGCGCTACCCGACCGCAGAAGAAGCAGCAGCGCACGCGGGCGCATTCCTCAAAGAACACAGCCTCGACACCGGCGGGCGGTCGTAGCGCCGTCCCCGGTCAGGAGTCCCTACGGCGGCGGCAAGTTGCGGCGTTCGAGTGGTGATCGGCCGCGCAGCGGGAACACGGGCCGCAGAAGTCGGGCATGTCCCGCTGAACCTGCCATGGTGGCGACCAGGTTGCCGACGGAGCGGAGTACTTGGTGAGTGGGCTGTCGCCGGGCTTCAAACGGTTTCATCGCAGCGACGACCCTCGGCTTCCCCCAGGGCAGTTTGTCGCGGACGGGTTCCCCGTGCTGTCGGCAGGGCCGACGCCGGTCATCGATCTGCAGCGTTGGCGCTTCACGGTCACCGACGCCCATGGTGACCGGCGGCAGTGGACTTGGGACGAGTACCAGCGCCTTCCCCAAGAGGACGTGCGCAAGGACATCCACTGCGTCACCCGCTGGTCGAAGTTCGACACGGCGTGGCGCGGGGTGTCGTTGGACGTGCTGCTGCACGGCGCGGACACGGACGCCGGCTACGCGATGGTCGAGTCGGTCGGCGGGTACACGACGAACGTTCCGCTGGCGGACATCACCGGCGGGAAGGCGTGGGTCGTCCACGAATACGACGGCCGCCCTCTGACCGCGGAACACGGCGGCCCCGCACGGATGCTCATCCCGCACCTGTACTTCTGGAAGTCGGCGAAGTGGGTGTCGGGCGTGCGGCTCATGGAGCACGACCAGCAAGGCTTCTGGGAAGCCTTGGGCTACCACGACTACGGGGACCCGTGGCGCGAGCAGAGGTATTGGGGAGACTGACCGTGACCGGAGCGTGGTTGCGTGCCCGATTGGTCGACCGGTTCCCTGAGACCGCAAGTGCGCGCACGTTGGTGTTCGCCGTGCCCTCGTGGCCGGGGCACCTTGCGGGACAGCACGTGGATGTACGGCTCACCGCGGACGACGGCTACCAAGCGGTGCGCAGCTACTCGCTGTCGGCTCCGGCCGACGGAGAAAGCGCCGTGCAGATCTCGGTGCAGCCGGTGCCCGACGGTGAGGTGTCGCCGTACCTGGCGGAAGCGCTCCCGGTCGGCGCGGACGTGCAGGTGCGCGGGCCGCTGGGCGGCTGGTTCGTGTGGCGTCCCCAGTGGCGCGACCCGGTGATGCTGGTCGCGGGAGGGTCGGGTGTGGCACCGCTGATGGCGATGCTCAGGGCCCGCGAAGAGGCCTCCGGCCCGGCACCGTTCCGCCTGGTCTATTCGCTGCGGGACCCGGCCCAGCGGTGGTTCGCGCCCGACCTGGACAGGATGGAAGCGGATCAGACGGGAGCGAGGGTTGCGTACGTGTACACGCGCCGGCCTCCGGAGGGGTTCCCCCGGCCGGCCGGCCGTCTGGGGGCATCCGACCTGGACGCGGCGGGTTGGCGGCCCGGCGACCGGCCGTGGTGTTACGTGTGCGGGCCCACCGCCTTCGTCGAGCATGCCGCGAACCTGCTGGTCGGCCTGGGCCACGACCAGGCCCGCATCCGCACCGAGCGTTTCGGCTGAGGCGTCCGCCGTGGGCGCAGGCTGCGGTCAGGCGGACTTCAGGACTCGCCGTCCAGCCGGAAGCGCAGGGCGCCGCCGCTCCCGAAGTCCAGCCACAGTGTCCGGCCGTGCCGGGCGACGCGGAGAGCCACGTCGTGACAGTGCGGGCAGCGCGCGACGGCGGCTAGCCCCGCGTCGTAGACGTGCAGTTCGGCGACGGTCGCCTCGGTGCCGCAACCGGGGCAGCGACGCACGGCCATGGTGATGTCGGCGGCGAAGATGGCGGACAGCGGGCCCGCCAGGGCGTTGCCATCGTGGAAAGACAGCGTGGCCATCGTTCTCCCGTCGTCGGCGGTTCCGGCGCTCCGCCGGACGAGCCACAGTGGACAAACCTGCACCGCCGACGGGCATCTTCGTAGGAAAGGGTGACAGCCGCGGCAGCCTCCGAGCGGGACGCCTCGCGGCGTGTTGCGGGGCCTACGCCGATTGGCCGCAGGGCGCGGTGCCGAGAAGCCCACCATGGCATCGGCGAAGATGCACCGCCCCGGCACCGGCCTGCGGCAGACGAACCGCCCCTGCCGACACGCCCGGCGCGGCATCCACGCGCCTACTTCGACCTGGGGGCGTTCCAGGCGCAACTAGGGCACAACCAGGGCGCAACCAGCTGCGACGCACTGACCTGCGCACCGGTCCGGCAGCTGCCGGACGACCGTCGGCGCCCCGGGTGATTCCGACCGTGGTGGGAAGCGTGCTTCGGACCTCGGGCTGAAGACCGGGAGACGTACGGGCTGCAGGCTTCCGGCATGAACTCTTCGCGATCACATCCGGCCGCGGCCGCCGGCCCCGATCCGGCGGCGGTCACGGTCGAGGGGCTGACCAAGCGCTACGGCCGGACCACCGTCGTCGACCGGCTGTCGTTCACCGTGCGGTCCGGCGCGGTCACCGGCTTCTTCGGGCCCAACGGCGCGGGCAAGACCACGGTGCTGAAGGCGGTCGCCGGGCTGGTGCGCCCGACCGCCGGGCGCGTTCTGGTCCGGGGCCGTGCGACGGTGTCCGACCCCCGGGTGTTGGGCGTGCACATCGAACCGTGCGGCGCGCACCCGGGGCGTACCGCACGCGCCCACTTGGGGGCGCTCGCCGTGCTCGCCGGCCTGCCCCGGGCCCGCGTCGGCGAGGTGCTGGAACTGGTCGGTCTGGAGGACGCCGCCAAACGGCGGGTCGGCACGTACTCGCTGGGCATGCGCCAACGGCTCGGACTGGCCGCCGCGTTGCTGGGCGACCCCGACGTCCTCGTCCTGGACGAGCCGGTGAACGGCCTGGACCCGCAGGCGATCCGCCGCCTGCGCACGCTCATCCGGGAACGGGCGCAGCGCGGGGCCACGACCCTGCTGTCCAGCCACCTCCTGAGCGAGGCCGCCCGGATCGTCGACGACGTCGTGATCATCGACCAAGGGCGCCTGCTCCGGGCCGGAACCGTCGAGGAACTCACCTCGTCGACCGCGTCCCTGGACGACGTGTTCCACGACCTGACCGAAGGGCGCAGCGCATGAGCCGCCTGCTCAAGGGAGAACTGCTCAAGACCGCGACCACCCGGTCCGGGTACGCCTTCCTGCTCGGTGTCGTCGCGTTCGGCGTGCTCAACGCCGTGGTCGTCGCGGCGGCGTCGGGCGATCTGGACGAGGTCGCGGAGAAGCAGGAGGCGTTCGCCGGGCTGCCGGTCCTGCTGATGCTGTGGGGGCTGGTCGGCGCCGCGGGCGAGTACCGCCACCGCACCGCGGCACCGGCCGCGTTGGTGTCCGGCCGCGACCGCGGCACGGTGCTGCTCTCCCGGATCGCCGCGTACGCCCTGACCGCGCTGGTCATCGGGGTCCTGTCCGTCGCCGCGTCGACCGCGGTCGCCGTGCCGCTGCTGCGCGACGATCCGGGGCCCGGCCTCACGTCCGCGCAAATCGCTTCGGTCGCGGCGGGCAACCTGGCGGCGTTCGTGCTGTCTGCGATCATGGGGGCCGCCATCGGCGCGATGGTGCGCGTCCCGGTGGTGGGGGTGGTCGTCTTGCTCGTCGTGAACTTCGCGGTGCTCCCGCTGATCGCCGGTGTCGCCGAATCAGCGGCCGACCTTTCGCCGTTCGGTGCCGCCGCGATCCTGACGCGGTCGACGCACAACACCACGCTGTCCGTCGGGACCGCCGCCCTGGTCGTGGCCGCGTGGGCGGTCGCCCTGGCGATCGTGTCCGTCGCGAGCGAACGCCGGCGGGACCTGGCGTGAACGCCTCGTCCCGTGCCCTGCCCGGCTCCCTGCGTGCGGTGCGCCGGTGGTTCCCGGCGCACCGCACGCAGGTGTTCGACGCCGCTGTCGCCGCGGTGGCGACCGGGGTGGAACTGGGGCTGATGTTCGAGGACGCCTCGCCGGTCGCCGCCGTCCCCACGCTGCTCGCGCTCGCGGCCGGCATCGCCCTGCTCACCCGGCGGTACGCACCCGAGGCCGTCCTCGCCTTCACCTGCACGACCGCCGCAGTGCTCACGGTGGCCGGCCACTACCCCGGCGGCGCGCCGCCGTTGGTCGCCCTGTTCACCGTCGCCGAACTCCGTGAACGCCGCGCCTCGCTCCTCGCCCTCGCGCCGACGGCGGTGTTCCTGACGGCGTCGAGCATCTCCGCCGTCCCCGTCGCCGTGGGCGCGTGGGGCCTCGGCGCGTACGCCCAGACCCGGCGCCGGTACACCCTCGCCCTGGAGGAACGCGCCGACCACCTCGAACGCGAGCGCACCCAGCTGTCCCTGATCGCGGCGCAGCAGGAGCGCACCGCGATCGCCCGCGAGCTGCACGACATCGTCGCCCATTCCGTCACCGTGATGCTGCTGGGCGTACGCGGGGCCCGCGACGTCCTGCGCACCGCGCCCGACGTCGCCGACGACACCCTGGCCCGGGTGGAGACCAGCGCCGAGCAGAGCCTGGCCGAGCTCCGGCGCATGCTCCTGCTCCTGCGCGAGCCCGATGAGCGGCACGCGGCCCTGCACCCGCAGCCGTCGCTGGACCAACTCGCCGCGCTCGTCGCCTCGTACGACGCCGCCGGGCTGCCCGCGCATCTGGAGGTCAGCGGCCCCGCCCGGCCGCTGGACGGCGGCGTGGAGCTGTCCGTCTACCGCATCGTCGAGGAGGCGCTGACCAACGTGCTCAAGCACGCCCGCCCCACCCGCGTCGCGGTGACCCTCGGGTTCGGCCGCACGCACCTGGACGTCTCGGTCGTCAACGACGACGGACCGCACCACTCCGCGCCGCCCGGTCCTCCAGCCGGTCCTCCGTCAGCTCCTCCGCCCGGTCCGGCGACCACGGCCGGGCACGGCCTCGTCGGGATGCGCGAACGCGTCGCCGTCCTCGGCGGCGTACTGGAAGCCCGGCCCGAGGCCGACGGCGGGTTCCGGGTCGCGGCCCGCCTGCCCCTGGGGGACGCGGCATGACGATCCGCCTGCTCATCGTGGACGACCAGGAGCTGATCCGCACCGGCCTGCGGCTGTTCCTCCAGACCCAGGACGCTTTCACCGTCGTCGGCGAGGCCGCGGACGGCGCGGAGGCCGTCGCGCTGGCCCGCGAACTGCGGCCCGACGTGGTCCTCATGGACATCCGCATGCCGCACGTCGACGGCATCGAGGCCACCCGGCGCCTGCACGCGGCGGGAATCACGCCGCCGCCGCGCGTCCTGGTCCTGACGACATTCGACCTCGACGAGTACGTCTTCGGCGCGCTGCGGGCCGGCGCCGCCGGGTTCCTCCTCAAGGACGCGTCCCGCGCGCATCTCGTCGAGGCCGTCCACGTGGTCCACGACGGCGAGGCCCTGCTCTCGCCGTCGATCACGCGCCGCCTCGTCGAGAACTTCGCCGCCCGCGCCGAACCCCGCCCCGCACCCAGTCCCCTCGCGGCCGAACTGACCCCGCGCGAACACGAGACCCTGCTCCTGGTCGCGCGCGGCCTGTCCAACACCGAGATCGCCGCCCGCCTGGTCGTCACCGAGGCGACCGTCAAGAGCCACGTGGGCAGCATGTTCGCCAAACTCGCCCTGCGCGACCGGGCCCAAGCGGTGGTCTTCGCCTACGAACACGGCCTGATCGTCGCGGGCGAAGCGGGCTGACGCGGGCCTGCCGGCCGATCGGGTTGGGCGGAGAACCGGGACCGAACTCCCCTGGTCACCCGACCGTCCCGTGCCGACGACGCCGACCGCCTCCTCTGCGCGCCGGTGTTCGAAGGCGGGCGCCATCGGACGGGCCGGTGACCGCACCATCCCCCGCAGCCGCGGTCACGGGCCGCCGCCCGGCGTGGACTCCGCGGGATTCAGCTCTTTGACGAGACCGACGACCCCGTCGGTGTCGGCCGTCGATGCGCGCTCGTATCCCTCGCTCTGGTAGAGACCGATGTTGTATCCGCTGGCCGCGCCGGTGAACAGCACCATGCGACGGCAGCCCGGCTCGGCCGCGGCTTCGGCCGCACGGAGCAGCCATTGGCCTACGCGTTGACCCCGGAGATCGGGGACCACACCGAGTCGTCCGATGTGCCAGTCGGTTTCGAGGCGCCGGGCCCGGACCATGCCGAGGAGCCGACCGTCCAGCCACAGCCCCAGGGTGTACCAGGCCGCCAGCCAGTCGCGTACCTGCTCCGGAGACTCGTGCAGGGCGGGCACGTCCAAGGTGTCGTTGGCGAACGCCTCGTCCACCCAGCAGCATCGCTGAAGGACGGTGACCTCCGGGGCGTCGTCCGGAGTCAGCCGCCGCACATACGATCCCGGCAACGGGCCTGGCACCACGCCGGATCCCGCTCGCTCGCGCATCGGCCGCAAAGCCTGGGCAACGCGCACGAGTTCGTCCAGGACGCCGACGGCCGCCCGCTCGAGAGCGGGGTTCGGACGGATTCTCCCGTTGTCCGTCGCCTCGCCGATACGGATCGCGACTGCGGCGCCCAGCGGCACCAGACGCAGCGTGGTCACCACTTGCTTGGCGTGCTGGACGGACCGGGTGCCCGCGGAGGTGTTGCCGTAGCTGACGAAGCCGATCGGCTTCCACGCCCACTCGCGGCTGAGGTAGTCCAACGCGTTCTTCAGCGTCGCGGGCATCCCGTAGTTGTATTCCGGCGTCACGACGATGAAGCCGTCCGCCGCGTCCACGATCGCGCTCCACCGCCGTGTGTGCGCGTGCCGGTAGATCCCCGACGCCGGATGCTGCTCTTCGTCGAGGAACGGCAGATCGAGGTCGCCGAGGGCCGTCGGCACGAGTTCGACGGCGAGTTCCGTCGCGCGAGGGGTGATCGTCTCGACCACCCACTCGCCCACCGCCGGCCCCAAGGCGCCCGGGCGGTTGCTGCATATCAGCACGAGGATGCGCACGGGTTTCGTTGACATGGAAACGAAAGTAGGCGCTATGTTGTTTACATGTCAATGAGATCTTCGGCGGCCGAACCGGTGGAATGGCTGAACGCGAATGAGGACCGGGCATGGCGGGCCTTCCGCCGTCTGGTGATCGCCGTCCGGACAGGAACCACGCGCGACTTGGCCGACGCCGGCCTCTCCGAACCCGACTACGAGGTGCTCAGCACGCTGTCGGAGAGGCCCCAGCACACCAGCACCCTGCACGAACAGGCCGCCAAGATGGGCTGGTCGCGGAGCCGCCTCTCGCGACACGCCACCCGCATGGAAACACGCGGCCTGCTGCGGCGCGCGCCCGATCCCGACGACGGCAGAGGCTGCCTCCTGGTTCTCACCGAACAGGGCATGGACACGTTGACGAGCGCGGCCCCTGCCCATGTCGCGTCCGTACGGCGCCACTTCGTCGACCGACTCACCCCCGAGGACCTCGCCGCGCTGGAGGACATCGCCCGGAAGCTGGAAGCACCCCGGTAGGACGTGCGCCCACCGCCGGCCGCCCGGAAGACATCCCCGCCGGACGCATTCGGCACGCGGTCCTACGATGGGGCACCGCCGCCAGGCGGACGATCCCCCAATGCGCCCCGTCAGACGGAAGGTTGGCCGCGTGACACGTCCCCGTGGCAACGACACTCCACAACGAGGGTCGCTTGCGCACTCCGGCCCCCGGACCGCCCCACGCCACCGCATCGGTCCGGACGGCCGCCGCCGGTCCGCGGCACGCCCCGGCCCCGCCCACCGGGCCGGCTCCGCGCCCGACGTCGAAACGTGGCGCGACGTCCTGCGCGACGCGATCTTCCAGTTGGACGCCACCCCACTCCGCCCGGCCGCCCCCAGCAGCTACACCGGCTGGGTGGACATCCACCACTTCGGCGCCGTCAGCATCAGCGATGTCGCCTCCGACCCGGTGCGCGTCGCCCGCACTCCACGCCTCATCCGGCGAAACCCGGTCGACTTCTATCTCCTCCTGCTCGCCGTGCGGCCCAGCCAGGCCGCCGTCGGCACACACCACAACCGGCTGCGCCAAGGCGACGCCGTGCTGGTCGACTCGACCCAGCCCTACGCGCTCACCGCCGACGCCTTCGCCCACTACCTGTCCATACATGTGCCACGCGCCGCGGTCCGGCGGGACGTGGGTTCCGCACCCGCGCTCGGCCGCATCATCCCGGCCGAGGACCCGACGCTGCGGGTGCTCAACGCGGTCGTCACCGAACTCGTCCGCGGACCGCACGGGCGCCCGCCCGACACCCTTGCCGACCTCGGGCACACCGTGTACGAGCTGCTGGTGTCCACGCTCCGCACCGCCCCGGAAACCGGCACGTGGGGCTCCGGCGCGCAGCTGTCCCGGCGCGCCCAACTGGTACGCATGCGGGAGTTCGTCCGCATCCACCTGGCCGACCCGGGCCTGTCCCCGCGAGCGCTCGCCGCCGCATTCGGCGTCTCGACCCGCTACGTCGACCTCGTCTTCCGCGACGGCGGCAGCTCCCCCGCCGGATTCATCCGCGACACCCGCCTCGACGAAGCCCGGCGCAGGCTCGCCGACCCCCGGCAACGGCACCATTCCGTCACCTCGGTCGCGTGGTCCGTCGGTTTCACCGACCCCGGCGTCCTCACCCGCGGCTTCCGGCGCCGGTACGGCACCACCCCGGGCGAGTACCGCCGGGAGACCCTTGCGGGAACAGCCGAGTAAACCTCGCGGACTTCCTCGGCGTCCGGGCACCGGCGCGTCGCGGGCCCGGCTGTCCCTCGCACGCAGCCGGCCCTCCCGTGCGGCCGCCGCCTCCTCGGCATCACGTGGTTCGGTCCCCGGTTTGGCTCCTGCCAGAAACCGTGCGTGAAAGGCCGGTCCGGCGTGCGCAGATCGCCGGTAGCCCGCGAGTAGCGCCTGCCATCGTCTTGGTGCCTGCCACGAGGTGCCCGGCAACCGGGCGCCGCGGCGCGTGATGCAGGCCGGTGGCCGCCGCCCAGGCCGAATCTCTCGGTTGATCCGCACGCCCGACACGCAGCTGCCGCCGGTGTGCGCCACGAGGACATGGAGGTGTCCAGGATGATCCGAAGGAGCAGGTCGGGCCCGCACGGCCGGTCGGCGAGCCCGCGGTCCGTCGTGCTGCTTCTCGCCGCCGCGACTCCGCTGCTCGCGGCGACGCCCGGCGCCGCAGCACCCGAGACCGCCCAGGCGACGGCGACGGACAGCAGCTACAGCGCCCGCTACTTGGTGCGGCCCAATCCGCTGCCCTCGGTCAACGGAATGGCGCTCGACGGCCAGGGGCACCTGTACGTGGCCCAAGCCCTGGTGAACCGCATCACCCGCATCGACCTCGCCACCGGTGCCGCGGTGCGCATCGCCGACGACACCGACCCCGTGGGCGAGTCCCTGCAGTCCCCGGACGATGTGGCCGTGGGCCCCGACGGGAACCTCTACATCACCAACGCCCTGAAGAAGTCCGTCGTCCGCATGGCACCCGACGGAAGCGGGCGGACCACCGTCGCCGCCGACGTGACGGACGGGATCACCGGGCCGAACGGCATCGCCTTCGCGCCCGACGGGCGGCTGTTCGTCAGCGACCTGGCGTTCGACCCCGCGCATCCGGGCGGACTCTGGCAGGTCGACCCGCAGGGCACCGCGGCCCCGGTCCGGATAACCGACCGGCTCCACGTGCCCGAGGGCTTCGGCATGGCGTCCGACGGCCTGGCCTACGTTCCCGAGTACTACGCCGGGCGGATCGCGGTCGTGGACCCGGGCGACCCCGCTTCCGTCACCCGGCTTCCCGCCGTGTTCTCCGGCATGGTGTCGGCCGTGAAGGTGACGCCCAAGAGCCTCGACCCGGCCGAACCGCTCGTCGTCGTCGAGAACCTCCCGGGCCGGGGCAACGTCTGGCGCGTGGACCGGACTTCCGGCGAGAAGACGCTGCTCGCCACCGGAACCGGCGCCGCCTTCGACAACCTGGTGATCGATCCGCACGACGGCGCGATCTACGTCTCGAACTTCGTACAGGGCGGCGTCCAGCGGGTGAACCCCCGCACGTGCGGCCTGACGCAGGTCTTCCCCGCCGGGGCTCTGGCCACCCCGACCTCGTTGAGCCTGAACGCCGACGGTTCGCTCCTCGTCGCAGGCGGCACCTCACTCGCGTCGGTGAACTCCCGCGGCCAAGTGACCACGCTGTCGCAGTTCCTCGTCGACGGGAACCAAGGCGTCACCCCCGGCGCCGTGCGGATCGGCGACACGGTCTACTACACCGACTGGCTCGACTCGTCGCGCCCCGGCCGCCTGATGAAGCGCGACCTGGCCACCGGCGCCCAAAGCGTCGTCGCGAGCGGGTTCGCCATCCCCTGGCACGTCCGGCAGGGCCCGGCCGGCACGCTGCTGCTGACCGACGAAGTCCTGGGCACCGTCTACCGGATCGACCTGGCCACCGGGACGAAGACCGTGATCGCCACCGGACTCACCTCCCCGGCCGGTCTCGCCTACGACCCGGGCACGCAGCAGGTCTACATCGCGGAGGCCGGCGCCGGACGCGTGGTCGCGGTCCCCGCCCAAGGCGGACTCCTCCGCACGGTCGCCGACGGCCTGGCCAAACCCGAAGGCGTCACCCTCGACGACCAGGGCCGGCTCCTCGTCGTGGACGCCGCGGGCGCCGCCCGGGAGAACGCCGACTTGCCCGGCAGCCTGATCCGCATCGTCCCCGGAACCAAGAGCCGGACCACGCTCGCGACCGGGCTGCCCACCAAGCTCACCGGGATCACGCTGATCCCCGGATTCACCTACACGTCCGACGTCGTCGCACGTCCCGACGGCTCGATCGTGGTGAGCGGCGCCGCGGACGGCTCGCTCATCCAACTCTCCCGCGGCCACTGACCCCACGTCGGAGGATCGGCCGCGGCGACTTGGTCGCGCCGACGATCTCGCGACACGGCACGCGGCCGGCGCCGGGACGAGGAACCCCGGCGTCGGCCGCGTGCCGCCGTCACCCTCTGCGGCCGTCAGCCGCCGTGGTGGCCCGAGCCCATCTCCGGCATCATCTCGGGCATGCCGTGGTGCCCGCCGTCGACGTTGGCGCAGACGTTGCCGACGGCCGGGTTCAGCAGGCCGATGACGTTGACGGTGTTGCCGCAGACGTTGACCGGAACGTGGACCGGGATCTGGACGACGTTGCCGGACAGCACGCCCGGCGAGCCGACCGCCGCACCGTTCGCGTCGGCACCCGCGAACGCGGCACCGGAGCCGGCCAGAACCAGGGCGGCAACTCCACCGGCGACGACCGCCGCCTTCTTGATGACCTTCATGGCATCTCCCATTTCCCGTCGGGGCGGCGCCGTTCGGCGCCCTCCCGGAGGAAACGACGACGGGAGCGCCCCGGTCACCGCCGACGCCGACACGTCACCCGGACGCCCGGCACATCGCCATCCGTACGACGGAACAGCGCACGCCGGGGCAATCCGCGCCACGGCCGGCAACGAATGCCCGCCCCTGGCGAAGTGGACGACGCGAGCGCGGTGCAGTCGGCGTCCGGTTCGCCGGCACGACCGGCCCTGAACGACGATCAGGATGCGCGAGCCCCCCGCCGCGTCGGCAGCATGCGGCGCCATCACTCGACGCGCGTGCCCGCGGAGTCTTCGTCGCCGGGAATGTGGATGTCGGTGACGGCGATGTTGACCTCGACGACCTCCAGCGAGGTCATCCGCTCGATGGCGGAGACGACGTTCTCGCGCACTTCGTAGGCGAGTTCGCCGATCGCCACGCCGTACTCGACGACGATCTCCAGGTCGATCGCGGTCTGCTTCTCGCCGACCTCGACCTTGACGCCGCGGGTGACGCTGGGACGCCCGCCCGGGACCCGGTCGCGGACGGCGCCGAGCGCCCGGGTGAGGCTGCCGCCGAACGCGTACACGCCGGGCACCTCTCGGGCGGCCATCCCGGCGATCTTCCCGACCACCGGGTCGGCGATGGACGTACGGCCGCGGTCTGCCGGGACGGCGAACGCCGGCACGGCGACCTCCTGCCCCGGCTGCGCGGCGACGGCCGGGCTCCGGTCCTCGGCGCGGCGCGCGGACGGGGTCGAAGCGGCGGTGTCGGTCTTCGTCGCGGTGCTCACAGTCGTCCTCCTTGTCGCGGGCCGGCGACGGCCCGGTCCGGTGATGTCCAGTACCCCTTGGACACGCCGGCCGCGGATTCCTCACGCACCATCGCGAACTTCTTTTCCGCTCCACCCGATCGGCGCAGCGGGAACAGGCGTGCCCCGACGTCAGCGCGGCGCCGCGAGCACCGCGGTCACCACGACACCGACCGCCACCAACTCCGCACGAGCACCTGCAGGCGGCCCCACGCGCGGCTCCTGCCCGCTCCCGTCCGGCCACGTCGGCATCGCGGACCGCAGGGCGCCGACGACAGCCGCGCGCACCGCACCTGCGACGGACGCCACGTGGTGCCCCTCGTACACGGCGAGGTGGATGCGGACGTGCCAGCCGCCCTCGCGGGTGGTGACGGTGACGCCCGCCGCCTGATCCGGAACGCGCCGCGCACGCCGCACGTCGCCGCCGCGGACACCGGGGCTGAGGTAGGCAACTCCCGGTACACGGCGCGCCGCCTCGGCGGCGGCCAAGGCCAGCCTGCGAGCCGGCCCAGGGGTGGTCGGCGCAGGGGTATAGCGCAGGGTCATCGCAGTATCCTCCGGGGCGGGGCGGACGGCGGTTCGTCACGCAGTTCCACGACCGCCACATCGACCGCCGCCACGTCCATGCCCAGGTGGCGGTCGGCGGTCTCCAGGACGCGCAGTCGCACACGCTCGGCGGTATCGGTCAGGGACGGTACGGACGCCACGGCGATCTCGATGCGGACCCACAGCGGTTCACGCGGCAGGCGCTGTGCCGGATGCGCGCGGTCGGACCCGCCCAGCGGACGGATCCGGCAGCTCCCCGCCCACACACCCGGTTCGCGTTCCGCGGCGGCCCGCAGCACGCGCGCCGCGGCAGCCTCGGTGATCCAGTCGTCGGACTCCTCGGGTGTCCCGGGCTCATCCCCAGGCTGTCCTTCCCCGCCGGAACCGGTCTCCGCGATGCCGAGCGGTACCAGGGGGCCGGGGCGCAGTTCGGTGCGGACGACGTCCATGACCCGGGCGGCGAAGTCCGCCTGCCGTGCCTCGTCGGGGCGGCCGGGCGCCATGGCATCGGCGACCACCACGTGCAATGCCTCCATGCCGGACACGGCGTCGCGGCAGTCCGGGCATGTTCCGTGGCCCGCGGGAGGCCGGCCGGTGTCCCACAGCTCGGCAAGCGATGCCCCGCACGGCAGGACTTCGTCGTCGTCACCCGGTGCCGGGTGCGGTTCTAGCGCCATGGCTGCATCGCCTCCATCAGGCCGCGGCGGGCGCGGAACAGACGGCCGCGTACCGCCGGTTCCGCTATGCCGACGACATCGGCGATCTCCTCGTACGACATTCCGTGCAGCTCCCGCAGTACCCAGCATGCACGCTGATCCGCGGTGAGGGCGGCAAGTGCCACGTTCAGCGCCCTCGCGGACGCCGCGGACTCGGCGGCGCGCGGCGGGTCGAGCGCGGGGTCGGCCATGGGCGGTTCCGGGGCCGCGTCGAGAGGACGGGTCGCGGGCCGCGCACGCAGGATGTTCAGGCAGCGGTTGGTGGTGATCCGGAACAACCACGTCCCGAACGCCGCCTCGCGACGGAACTCGGGCAGCCGCCGCCACGCCGTGACCAGCGCGTCCTGAACCGCGTCCTCCGCCTCGGCCGCACTACCCAGCAGCCGGGAAGCCAAGGCAAGCAGCTGAGGCGCATGGCCACGCACCAGCACCTCGAACGCGGCGTCGTCACCCTCCACCGCACGCGTGACCAAAAGCCCTTCCGGCGTCGCCTGCTCCCCGGCCTGGCCGCCCTCCACGGGGACTTCACCCGGCGCAGGGTCGTCATGGGCGTTGCCGTGCATCCGTCTCCCGGTTCCGAACGCGGACTTGCAGCCTAGGGCAACAGCCACCCGACTCCGCCGAGACGGCCGCTGCGCCGACGGCGTCCCCGGGCGCTGCCGTGCACCACAGCCGACCGGCGGACGCCTCGACGCCCGGGCGGATGCGCCGGAGACGGCACGCCCGCGGGCAACCGTCACCGACGCATGTGTTCGAGAGCGGTGAGTACGGCTTCGAGGTCGAAGTCGAACTGGACGTCGGCGTCGTAGCCTTCCGCGACCACGGCACGGAGCGCCGGGAAGGCTTCGGAGTCTTGGGCGACGACGGAGGCGATGGAGGCGCGGTGGGGTTCGGCGTCGTACTGGCGCAGGACCAGGACCGACCGGACGTTGGCGTGGACGAGTTCCCCGACGAGGGTGACGGCAAGTCCTGCGGTGCGGGCGGCGAAGCCGTCGCGCAGCAGGACCGCGAACAGCTTTTCGACCTGGTCGAGTTGGCGTCGGCCCACGGAGCCGACGAACAGTTGGTACTCGGCGGGCTCGGTCAGCTCCGACAACGACGCGCGAGAGGCGCGTGCGAACGCTTCCAGCCAAGTGCGCCAGTCCGCGCCGTCCGCGGGCATCCAGGACTCGTCCATGGCCTCCTCGATGCGTGCGGCGGCGACGAGGGCCACGAGGGCATCGCGATCGGCGACGTGGTGGTAGAGCGCGGGGCGCTGGACGCCGAGGCGGTCGGCGACGGCCTGCATGCTGAGCGGCCGCCCATCCTCCTGCAAGGCGAGGGCGACCTGGACGATCCGCTCCCGGTCGATACGAGCAGGCCTACCCCGACCGCGCTTGCTGCCGTCCAAGACTGCTTCCCTTGTCGTACCGACCCGGACGACTGACATTTTACGGCAGTAAGAAAAGCGGCGCGGTCGGCGTTTCCGGCGACGGCCCCTACGCCGCCGAAGCGAAACGGCTTGTCCCCGAAGCCCCGTTCGCGTTCAGCCTGGCGTTCGTCGTGGCCGGGGCCGAGGCCCGGTCAAGGCCGCTGATCAGCTTTTCAGTTCGCGGGCGATGCTGCCGAGCCAGTATGCCGACGGCTTGGGTGTGCGCACGAATGTCGTCCGGTCGACATGGATGAGGCCGAAGGTGAAGTGGTACGAGCCCCATTCGTAGTTGTCCAGGGCCGACCAGTGCAGGTAGGCACGGACGTCTATCCCGTCGGCGCTTGCGGCGGCCAAGCCTTCGAGGGCGCCGGCGGTGTAAGCGATGCGCTGGGTGTCGTCGTCGGCAGCGATGCCGTTCTCGGTGACCAGGATCGCCACGTCCGGCCCGACCGCCGCCGCGGTCTGCCGGACGGCCTCGCCGAGGGCCGGAGGGTAGTACTCCAGACCGACCAAGGTCCGGGGAGTGTCCTCGGCGTGCGGAATCGGCCCGTCCTTGCCGAGGCGTGTGCGGGAGTAGGACTGCACGCCCACCCAGTCGTCGTCCCGGGAGGCGTCGAGGAACACGTTCTCGCGGGGCCAGGCGTAGGCCTCCGCCTCCGCCTCGGCACCGGGCTCGGCCTGGAAGACCTGGTTGGCGATCGTCCAGCCGAGTTTGAGGTGCGGGTGCACGGCCTTGACGGCCTTGACCGCGGCTTTGTGCGCCCGGATCAGGGCGTCGGTGCTCGGCTGATGCGGCACCAGCGCGGCCATGGTGGGGACGTCCGGGGTGTCGCCGTCGGGCGCCATGAGCCCGTTGACCAGCGTGATCATGTTCGGCTCGTTGATCGTGGCGACATACTCGACGCCCTCGCCGAGGATCTCCGCAGCGACGGTCGCGTAGTTCGCGAACACGTCGGCGGCGTCCGGCGCGAGCCATCCGCCGCGTGCGTCGAACCAGTAGGGCGAGGTGAAGTGGTGCAGGGTCACCACGGGGGTGAGACCGCGCTCGACGGCGCCGCGGATCATGCCTCGGTAGTGCTCCAGCATGGCACGCGAGATGTTTCCGGGTTCCGGCTCGATGCGAGCCCACTCGATGCCGAACCGGTAGGCGTTGAAGCCGAGATCGCGGAGCAGGTCCATGTCTTCGGGCCAGCGGTGGAAGTGGTCCACCGCGTCGCCGCTCGGTTCGGTGATGGGAATCGGACCCGGATTCTCGCTGTGCTCGCGCACCCACCAATCGCTCGACACGTTGTTGCCTTCGACCTGGTGCGGGGAGGTCGATGCGCCGAACAGGAAGCCGGCGGGCCAGTCGAACCCGTCCGGTGTCTGCGGACGGTGCGCGGGGACGGCCATGAGGACTCCTTCGATGTGTGCGGCGCCGCGCTGTCGACAGCACGGATCGACCTCCGTGGACCTTCCGATCGAGGCGCGGGAACCGGTCCGCGGCGCCACATCGGCGCCTGCCTCCGCCTCCGCGGGCTTCGGGGTGGCTCCGGCCCCCGACCGTAGACGCCCGCCGAACACACCGTCAATGACTTTCTCACGGTCGAGAAAAATAGGACCGAGCGCACCCCGAGGCCACCTCCGCATCCGCGGCCGACCCGGGCTCATGCCTGGCCGACCGAGGGCGGACCGCCAGGATGAAGGATTTTTTACACCCGACGGAAAATCACTTTTCGGTCACGTGTCGACAATCGCAGGCTTCCGCCCTTGCCGAATTCACGTGCGTGAAAAAAGATGTCGGCACGTCCCGGCCGCGGGAGAAAGCCTCGCCGCGCCACCGCAGGGCGTTTGGTCGCGCCCGAGGTCCGGGACCGGCGATCCCCATCCCCTTTCGTTTGGAGAGATCCATGCGCACGCAGCCCTTGCCGAGAATCGGCGCCTCGATTGCCGCCAGTGCGCTTCTGCTGACCGGGTGCGCCGGCACCACGGGCGGCGGCACCGACAGCCTGACCATCGGTTCGCGGACGGCGCCGCAGGGCTTCGACCCGGTGAACGCCATCGGCAGCGCGCTGCCGTACTACCAGGCGGTGTACGACACGCTGATCAAGCGTGAACCGGACGGCAGCTACAGCCCCATGCTCGCCACCGCGTGGGATCTCGACCCGACGCGTACCAAGCTCAGCCTGACCCTCCGCCAAGGCGTGGCCTTCGGTGACGGCACGCCGTTCAACGCCGAAGCCGTCAAAGCCAACCTCGAACGCTTCAAGAACACGCCCGGCTCCAACACCCGCTGGCTCACCGACCTCGAGGCCGTCGACGTGGTCGACCCCGCGCATGTCGACCTCAAGCTCAAGCAGCCCAACCCGGCCATGCTCTACTACCTCAGCGACTCGGCCGGCCTCATGGCCAACCCGGCCAAGTTCGCGCAGCCCGAGAGCCTGAAGGCGACCCCGGACGGCACCGGGCCGTACAAGCTGAACACCGCGAAGACGGTCACCGGCACCAAGTGGGTCTACGAGCGCAACGACCAGTACTGGGGCACGAAGCTCCCCTACAAGACGGTGACGTACAACTACTTCGACAACGAGACCGCCATCGTCAACGGTCTCAAGTCCGGCCAACTCGACGCGGCCGTCCTGCTCGACGCCGACCAGCAGCTCGCCGTGGAATCCGGCTTCACGACCAAGTCCACGCCACAGAACTTCGACTTCTCCTGCCTGATGCTCCTCGACCGCGACGGCGTCCTCACCCCGGCGCTGAAGGACGTGCGCGTGCGCCAGGCGCTCAACTACGCCGTCGACCGGCAGACGATGCTCAGGTCACTGCAACGCAGCAAGGGCGAGGTCACCAGCCAGGTATTCGGCACGCAGGCGCCCGGATACAAGAAGGAACTCGACGCCTACTACACCTATGACCCGGCCAAGGCCAAGGCCCTCCTCGACCAGGCCGGGTTCGGCAAAGGCTTCACCCTCAAGCTGCCGCGCCCCGTCGGCATGGTCAACGACGCCCTCGCCGCTTCCCTCCAGACCGATTTCAAGGCCATCGGCGTCACCTTGGTCTGGGACCAATTCGACCCCACCCAGTTCGCCCAGAAGGTCTTCACCGGCCGCCAGTACTCGGGGCTCGTCATGAACCTCGGCCAGTACTCGAACGACTGGGCGGTCGCGAACGACTGGGTCGCGCCGGGCCCGTTCAACATGTTCGGCAACACCGACCCGACCATCCAGGACCTGATGGCCAAGATGAAGACGGACACCGGCGACCAGGAGAAGGCCGAAGCCCAGGCACTCAATCAACACCTCGTCGAGCAGGCGTGGTTCCTGCCCTTCTACCGCGTGACCTACCTGCACGTCACCGACGGGACCGTGAACGTCGTTCCCCAGGACGGCATGGCCGTCCCCTCGATCTACAACTACACCCCCGCCAAGTGACCGTTCCTCCGGGCGCCGAAAGCCGACAGCCATGCTCCTTTTCACCGTACGAAGAGTCCTCTCCGGGCTGTTCCTCCTCTTCGTGATCTCGTTCCTCGCCTACCTGCTCCTGTCGGTCCAGGACATCGACGTCGGACAGCAGGTCCTGGGCATGGGCGCCCGCCCCGACCAGATCGATGCGAAGAACGCCCAACTCGGCCTGGACCGCCCCATGCCCGCCCAGTACTTCGACTGGCTCGGCCATGCCCTGCGCGGCGACCTGGGGACGTCCTGGTACACAGGTGAGGACATCAACCAGACCGTCTCCACCCGGCTTCCGGTCACCCTGAGCCTCATGGTCGGCGTCACTCTGGTCAGCGGCGTGGTCTCGTTCCTCGCGGGCACCTGGGCCGGACTGCGGCAAGGCGGCATCGTCGACAAGGGCATCCAATTCCTCGGCGTCCTCGGATACTCCGTCCCCGGGTTCCTGCTGACCCTCCTGCTCGTGCAGATCTTCGCGGTCCAGCTCAAGTGGTTCCCGGCCATCGGCTACACCCCCTTCGCCGAATCGCCCGGCGGCTGGCTGTCCACGATCACCCTTCCGGTGATCGCCCTGTCCACCGGCGCGGTCGCGGGCGTCTCCCAACAAGTCCGCGGCGCGGTCGCGGACGTACTGCGCCAGGACTACGTCCGCACGCTGCGCGCCCGCGGCCTCCCGCCGCACCGCGTCGTCCTCGAACACGTGCTGCGCAACGCCTCCGCACCCGCGCTGTCGGTGCTCGGCATGCAGTTCGTCGGCCTCATCGGCGGCACCGTCTTGGTCGAGCAGATCTTCGCCCTGCCCGGCATCGGCAGTATGGCCGTCACCTACACGGCGCGCGGCGACGTTCCCGCGATCATGGCCGTGGTCATGGTCAGCGTCATCGGTGTCGTCCTGATCAACCTGCTCGTCGACCTCGCGATCGGCTGGCTCAACCCGAAGGCGAGGGCCGCCGCATGACCGACGCACCCGCGCTCACCACCGCGGCGGACACCCCGCCGACCGCCGCACGCGGCTTGGCCGGACGCCTGATGCGCAACCCGCTCGGCGCCACTGCCGCGGCGTTCCTGGCCGTCGTCGTGCTCGCGTCGTTCGCGGCACCGCTGCTGGCCCCCGGCGACCCAGCCGCGGCGAGCCTCAAGGACGCTTTCGCCGACCCGAGCGGCGCACACTGGCTCGGCACCGACTCGGCAGGCCGCGACATCCTCTCGCGGCTTCTGTACGGCGGCCGCGAGACGCTGCTCGGCGCACTCGTCACCCTCGGCATCGGCCTCGCACTCGGCGTGCCGGCCGGACTGTGGGCCGGCTACCGCGGCGGCTGGTTCGATGCCGTCGCCGACTGGTGCGCGAACCTGGTGATGGCCCTGCCCGCGATGATCGTCCTCCTCGCGTCGCGCGCCGTCATCGGCCCGACCGTGTGGGCGCTGATGATCGTGCTCGGCGTGCTCGTCGCCCCGGCCTTCTTCCGCCTGGTCCGCGGCATCGTCACCACGGTGCGCGGCGAACTGTACGTCGACGCCGCCCGAGTCTCCGGCCTTTCCGACACCCGGATCGTCACCCGCCACGTGCTCATCGTGGTGCGCGGACCGGTCGTCATCACCGTCGCCCTCGTCGCCGGCATCGCCATCGGACTGCAAGCCGGACTGGAGTTCCTCGGCGTCGGCAGCGGCGACACCCCCACCTGGGGAGCGATGCTCAACGAAGCGTTCAAGAGTATCGAACGCGCCCCCATGCTGCTGCTGTGGCCCGGCCTCGCCCTCGGCCTCACCAACGCCGCGCTGGTCCTCTTGGCCGCGGCGATGCGCGACGCCTTGGAAGACCGCGGGACACCCGCCCGCGCCGCCCGAACGCGCCGCGCCCCGGCGCCGGAACCCGCGCGGGAACGGAAAGACGCGAGCCCGGCGGTACCGGGGCAGCGCGCCGCGCTGCTGTCCGTGCGGGACCTCGCCGTCGCCTACGCGACTCCCGACGGGACCGAACGCCGGGTCGTGCACCGCGTCGACCTCGACGTCGCCCCCGGCGAAATCGTGGGCCTGGTCGGCGAATCCGGCTCCGGCAAGACACAGACGGCGTTCGCCGTGCTGGGGCTGCTCCCGGCCGCGGGGCGGATCGCCCGCGGGAGCATCCTCGTCGAAGGACGCGAACTCACACATGCCGCGGAGCGCGATTACCGGGCTCTTCGCGGCAAGACCCTTGCGTATGTGCCGCAGGAACCGATGAGCAATCTCGACCCCGCGTTCACCGTCGGGAGCCAACTGACCGAACCCCTGCGCGTGGTCCTGGGCCTGTCCCGCAAAGAGGCCGCGACACGCGCTCTCGCCTTGCTGCGCGAGGTCGAGATCCGCGACCCCAAGCGGGTGTTCGACTCCTATCCGCATGAGATCTCCGGCGGCATGGCACAGCGTGTCCTCATCGCCGGCGCGATCTCGTGCGACCCCAAGTTGCTGATCGCGGACGAGCCGACCACCGCGCTGGACGTCCGCGTGCAAGCCGAAATCCTGGACCTGCTGCGCCGGTTGCGCGACGAACGCCGACTCGGAGTGCTGCTCGTCACGCACAACCTCGGCGTGGTCGCGGACCTGTGCGACCGCGTTGCGGTGATGCAGACCGGCCGCATCGTCGAAGTCGGCGACACCGCCCGGGTTCTGCACACGCCGACCGCCCCGTACACCCGGAAGTTGCTGAACGCCGTCCTCGACGACGTCCCGGCCCGTGCCCCCTGGCGGCCGGATCCGGCAAGGAGCACCGCATGACCGACCGTCTCCTCGACATCGCGGACCTGCGCGTGGCCTACCGGGGCAAGGGATGGCGCGCACCGGGCAAGGAAGTCCTCAAGGGCGTCTCCCTCTCCATCCGCCGCGGCGAAACGCTCGGGCTGGTCGGGGAATCCGGGTCCGGCAAAACCACCCTGGGCCGGGCCGTCCTCGGACTGGCACCGATCGCCTCGGGCACCGTCACCTTCGACGGCGAACGGATCGACGACGCCGACCGCAAGCGGCGCCGCGCGCTCGGCCGCGACCTCCAAGTGATCTTCCAAGACCCCTACACGTCCCTGAACCCGTCGCGCACGATCGGCGACACCTTGGGCGAACCGCTGCTCGGGCACGGTGTCGGCACCGCCGAGGCCCGCGCCCGGGTGGTGTCCCTGCTCGACCGCGTGCACCTGCCCGCCGACGCCGCCGGGCGCCTGCCCCGCGAGTTCTCGGGCGGTCAGCGCCAGCGTGTCGCCATCGCCCGTGCCCTCGCCCTGCGTCCGCGGCTGGTGGTGTGCGACGAGCCGGTGTCGGCACTCGACCTGACCACCCAGCGCAGCGTCCTGGACCTTCTCCTGGAGATCCAGCAGCAGACCCAGGTTTCCTACCTGTTCGTCTCGCACGACTTGTCCGTCGTACGGCTCATGAGTCACCGTGTCGCCGTGCTGCGGCACGGCGAGATCGTGGAGACCGGCGACGCGGCGGCCGTGACCGGCAACCCGGAGCACCCGTACACCCGTGATCTGTGGCTGTCCGCGCCCGTGGCCGACGTCGCGGCACAGCGCGAACGACGCATGCGCCGCCGCCCTGCCCCGCCCGGCACGGGCAACGGATGAACAGTGCACGGACTCCGGAGCGCCTACTCCGTCGGGATTCCGTACCGCGCGAGGTGGCGGTTGCCATAGCCCTCGACGCCGGTCACTTCGCGCCCGAACCACGCCGGTGGCGCGAAGCCGTCGGCGGCCTCGACCGACGCGAACTCCACCTCGACCGTCCGAAGGCCCGCCAGCGCGCCGGCGTAGACGTCGACGACGGCCTCGCCCCCGCCGACGTCGACGGTGAACCGTGTCTTCTCGACCCGCGCACCCGCGGTCGTGGGCCACAGGGCGGCGAACTGCTCCGCGGAGATCGCCACTTCGGTCTCGCCCCGGACCAGTCCCGATCCGGTCTTCACGCAGATGGTGTGCGTGCCGCCCACGCTGCGCACCCGCACCTCGGGGTCGCCCGGCGCGATGTAGCCCTGCACGACCGGCCGGCCTTCCGACGGCAACCGGCAGTCGCCGTCGACGAGGAATTTGCGCTCGATTTCGGTGCCCATGTGCCGCCGCCTTCCCTCGGTAGCGCCCCCGCAGCCCATCATGGCCCAACCGCCCCGCGGACGGCCCCGCCCGGCGGGTGCGGGACAGACCGGCGCACCGGCGGCACACGAGTCACCGCCGACGGCTCGGACGCACACCGCCCCAGCACCTTCGGGGAGTTCGCGCCACACCCGCGATCCGACAGCGCCCGCCGGGGGCATCGGCCGCCCGGATTCGCCGCCACCGCGGTCTGCACCGGGCAAGGCGATCGACCGGACCGGAACCCGCGACGGGAGCCTCCGCCGCGGGAACCCCGGCGCGCGTCACCGTGACGACGCCGCCCCCGCGGACCGCCGGCTACGCGGCGTCGGCCAGCAGTGCCCGCAGGCGCGCGGCGTAGGCGCGAGGGTGGGTCGTGTTGCCGTTGTGCCCGCCGGGGAGGGTCACGGTCGTGGTCCGGGTGAGGGCGGCGAGTGCCGTGGCGCATTGGTGGTCGAACACGGTGTGGGGGGTGGCGGCGCCGACTGCCGGGATCACCCGGGTCGAGGTGCGGGCGAGGGCCGCCACGTCGAGGGTGTCGTGGACGACGGCGGTGAAGTCGTGCTCGATGAAGTACGCGAAGTTCGCCCGGCGACCGGCGTCGAGCGGCTGCGGTGTCAGGTCGGGCTCGACGTCCCGGCTTTTCGGGTCGATCCCGAGGACGCGGGCGATGGCGGGGAAAGCCGCGGCCAGACCGCCGTGCCGGTAGATGTCCTGCAGTTCGGCGAGTTCGTGCTCGTGCCGGGCGCGTTCCGCGGCGGGCAGCAGGCGCGGCGTCACCGGCTCGTGGGCGATCAGGACCGCGATCTGCTCGGGGTGCGCGACCGCCAGGTGCAGCCCGATCGAGGCGCCCAGGCTGCAGCCGAGCATCAGGGCGGGCCGGTCCGTGACCGCCGTGAGGAGTCGGTGTGCGTCGTCCGCGTGCCGTGCCAGCGACGCTCCGACGGTGGGGTCGGCCGGGCGGCTGCGCGAAAGGCCGCGGCGGTCGTACGTCAGGACCGTGTAGGAGTCGGCCAGGTGCGCGGCCATGTCGTTGCTCCGGTCCGCGTCGCCCTCGCCGCTCTGCGCGATGAGCAACAACGGTCCCGAGCCGCGCAATTGGTAGTGCAGCACGGCGCCGTCGACGGCGAGGGCCCCCGTGGTTGCGGTGTCGGTGGCGGGGCTCGGCTCGGCGGCGGCCTTCATGGCGGTGCTCCTTCCGGCGGCGCGGCACCCGGTCGGCCCGCGCTGTGCCGCCACCATAACCCATCCAATTCGATGCATTCAATTAGATGCATTCAATTGGATGTAGTGTGCCGGCATGGATCCCGTCGGACTGTTCCTCCTCGGACGCACCCTCATGAAGATCGGCGAGGACGCGATCCCCGCCCCTCCCGACGGCCGTCTCGACGGCAGCGCCCGGCTCGCGCTGATCGTCGCGAGCGACGTCGCCGCGCACGAGGACACCACCGTCACGGAGATCGTCGCGCGCACCGGGCTCCCGCAGAGCCAGGTCTCCACGGCGATCGCCCGGCTGAAGGACGTCGGAGCCGTCGAGGCCGGGCCGGACCCGCGGGACCGCCGCCGGACCCGGGTCCGGCACGCCGCGGCCGTATCGGACCGGGTGGCCGCCGTCCGGACCGCCGACATCGCCCCCACCCTCGCCGCCGCCGTCGGCGACGACCCGGAAGCGGTCGCCGAAGTCACCGCCGCGCTCGACGTCCTGGCCCGCCACCTCGCACCGCGGGCCGTCCGGGACGACATCGCTCGCGCCTGAAGACGGCACGCCGGCGCGGGGTGCGGGAACTCCGTTCCGGCGACGGTGTCGTCGGTGGTCACCACGCCCGCCCCGCGCCGGAAGGCTCCCACGGCCAGACGCACCCGGCGCCCGTCGGCGAACCGCTCCTTTTGCCCGGACCCGCCCGCCGCCCTGGTGCAGCCGGGTCAGCACGCCGTCAGGGTCGGCACGCCGTCACCTCGACGGCCCCGGCACGGGCGGCGGCCTTGGCACGGAAGGCGTCCAGGGTCTCGGCGGCGACCCCGGCGGCGGCCAGAAAGGCGGCGGCGCCGCCGTACCGGGCGTGAAGCCGTTCGAGGAAGGCGCTCATCGCGTCGGCGGGAGCCTCCAAGAGCGGCGCCGGGACGGTGAATCCGTCGGCCCCGATCTCGTTGAGGGCGGCGCGATTGCGGTCGGCGAGGCCCGCCCGGATCGCCTGGATCGCGTCGTTGGTGCGGGCATAGTCGGCCACGATCCCGTCGGCGGGCACCCCGAGGAGGTCCAGAAGGAGCGCGGTGAGCAGCCCGGTGCGGTCCTTGCCGGCCGCGCAGTGGACGAGAACGCCGCCCGGCCGGGCCGCCGCCTCGACGGCGACGGCGAGGCCCCGCGTCGTGGACTCGGCCATCAGCAGGTAGAACGCACCGAGGTCCGCGTCAGTGGCGATGGCGCGCAATGCCCCGTCAAGGGCGTTGCCGTCGGGCTCGATCCGGGCGGCGACGACATCGACACCGGCAAGTTCCGCGGCTGCCCAGTCCGCGGGCTCGCTCTCGCGCGCGCCCCGGAGGTCGGCGATGGTGGCGATGCCGTGCTCGCGCAGCCGGGCGACGACGGCGGCGTCGGCGGCGGGGAAGGGCTGTGCGGAGCGGAACAGGACGCCGCGGCGGATCCATCGGCCCGCGGGATCGGCGAGTACGGCGGAGTCGCGGAAGTTGACCAGGGGCATGCGAGGGCCTTTCAGGGCGTGGCGAAGCTGCGCCGCGGGCTGCGCGCGACGAAAGGAAAGGAAGGAGAGGCGGAGGGAGCGAAGAAGGGCGGGCCGGGCCGGCCGCATCGCCCGGCGGGGTCGCGGTGCCGGCTCGGGTCAGCCCGCGGTGTCGAGCACGTCCCGGTACGCCTTGCCCCAGTCGGCCACCGTCCGGGTCTCGGCGGCGCTCAGGAAGTGGCTTTGCACCAGACCGCGCAGCAGCGCGCCGAAGGCGATCGGCCGCAGGTCGACGGCCGGGTCGACGCCGAGCCGCTCGGCCGCGACGGCGGCGGCGCGTTCGGCGAACCCGTCGATCGCGACCACGGCGTAGTCGTGCACGGAACTCCGCACCTGGATCAGGTCCCGGCGCAGCCGGCGGCGGCGCTCGGCGTGCTCGGCGGGCTCCTCCAGCCGTCCTCCGGTGGAGGTCATGGCGTGGTCGAGCGCCGCCCAGAGCGGGAGTTCCGCGGGGGCGGCGGCGAACGCCTCGACGAGGGCCTGGCCGAAGTCCCCGTCGAACAGCAACGCCTCCTTGACCGGGTAGTAGCGGAAGAACGTGCGGTGGGCGATGTCGACGACGCGGCAGATCTGATTCACCGTGGTGCGCTCGTAGCCCTGCTCCTCGAAGAGGTCGAGCGCCACGCTGCGGATGCTGTCGCGGGTACGCGCCTTCTTGCGGTCGCGCATGCCCTGCACGGCCTCGGTGTCCGCCCCCTGCATGGTTCTCCCGTTTCGGATCGGTGAGTCGAGCGTGGCCCCGGTCCCCCGAGGGGCGCGGCTGTCCGTACCGAATCACGTCCGCCCAGGCTCACTCAAGGCGGGCACCGGCTCTTCCCGGTTCCGTCATCGAAAGTTTACACAACTGCCTTTTGTCATTACTGCCACTTCCGGAATAGTGGGCGCCCGAAGCGGCCGAACCTCTCGCCGCCCCCGCCCTCACGATCCGAGGAACCATGAAGCGGCACCAACTCCTGGCAGCGGCGGCCCTCGTGGCCGCGGTCACCCTCACCGCCTGCTCCGCGTCCGATGCCCCGGTGTCCGGCGGCGGCGCAGGGGGCGCCGGCGCGGCGGGCGACGGGCCGGCCGTGGACGGCGGCACGCTCAAGATCGGCCTGGACCGGCCGTTCGCCAAGCTCGACCCGGCGGACTCCACCCTGACGTCGATGCCGCTGATGGTCCTCGCCAACGCCCTCTACGACCCGCTGATGGTCAACGGCGACAACGGCACCGTCCAGCCCTACCTCGCCAAGTCCTTCACCCCGAACGCGGACGCCACGGTCTGGACCCTCGACCTGCGCGAGGGCGTGGCTTTCAGCGACGGCAAGCCGCTGGACGCGCAGGCCGTCGCGGCCCACGTCGCCCGGCTCGCCAAGCCGGAGAGCAAGTGCCCCTGCGCCGGCGACGCGGCCGCCATCGGCGGCACCGCGGTCACCGGCCCGACCACCGTCACGTTCACCCTCAAGGCGCCGGACGCCGCGTTCCCGAACCTGTTCACCCGCTCCCTCGGCTACATCTCCGAGGCACCGAACGGGAGTTCCCCCGCCGTCGGATCCGGCCCGTACACCGTGGAGAGCGTGCAGCCCGGAGTCTCGGTCACCGTCACCCGCAACCCCGCGTACTGGGGCGCCAAGGGCCACGCCGACAAGATCGTCTACCGGGTGCTCCCCGACGCCGACAGCCGCTACCAGTCCCTGCGCGCCGGCGACACCGACCTGATCTGGACCGAGACGCCCGGCCAGCTCAAGCAGGCCGCCGCCGACGGGGTACGCACCGCCACCGGGCCCGGCAGCACCAGCACCGTCCTCTTCAACACCAAGTCGGCGCCGTTCGACGACGTGCGGGTCCGCCAGGCGGTGCAGTACGCGATCGACCGTGAGGCTCTGGAGAAGGTCGTCTTCCTCGGCCAAGGCGCCGTCTCGGACGGACCGATCAACTCCCGCTCCCAGTACCGCAGCGCCGCCGCCGCGTACCCGGCCCACGACGCGGCCAAGGCCCGCGCGCTGCTCGCCGAGGCGGGCCACCCCGACCTCGCCTTCGACTACCTCACCGACAGCCGCCCCGAGTCCCTGCAGCGTGCCACCGTGCTCCAGCAGATGCTGGGCGAGGCCGGGATCAAGACGACCATCAAGCCGCTCGACGCCACCAGCCTCGGCACCGCCCTGTTCCAGCGCAACTTCCAGGTGATGGACTTCGTCACGAGCATCTTCGGCGACACAGATGCCGCGCTCAACAGCCTCTACGTACCGAACTCGGCCTACAACTTCATGAATTGGTCGGACCCGGACGCCTCGAAGGCGATCGCCGCGGGCCGCGCGTCGACCGATCTCGCGAAGCGGTCGGCCGAGTACCGGCAGGCCGCCCAGCGGATCGTCGGCGAAGCTCCCATGGCCTTCCTCACCGAGAACACCGTCGGCTTCCTCGCCACCGCCGACGTCGGCGGCCTGCCCGACCTGTCCAAGCGCACCGTTCTCAGCGTCTCCCCCGCCACCCTCTGGGTGAAGCGATGACCCCCGGCAGCCGGACCGTCCTGCGGCACGCCGGACGGACCGGCCGCGCCGCCGCCGTCCTGCTGCTGGTCACCGTCGCCGCGCTCGGCCTGCCCCACCTGATGCCCGGCTCCCCCGCCATCGCCGCCCTCGGCCCGACCGCCACCCCCGAGCAGATCTCCGCCTACGACGCCCAGCTCGGCCTGGACCGCAACGTGTTCGCCGCCACCTGGCAGTGGATCGGCGACGCCCTGCACGGCGACCTCGGCCACTCGCTGTCCACCGGCGCCGCGGTCACCACCGAACTCGCCGACCGCGTCCCGGTCACTCTCGAACTCTTCCTGGCCGCCCAGCTGGTGGCGCTCGGCATCGCCGTGCCCGTCGCCCTGCTCTCCGCCTGGCGCCCCGGCGGGTCCTTCGACAAGATCGCCACCGTCGTCACGTTCGGCTGGCTCGCCGTCCCCGGTTTCGCCCTCGGCCTGCTGCTGATCTGGGTGGCCGCCGTCCACCTGCGCATCCTGCCCGCCACCGGCTGGACCCCGTTCACCGAGGACCCGGCCGAGAACCTGCGCTACCTGGTGCTGCCCGCGCTTACCCTCGGCCTCCCCGAGGCCGCCGTGTTCACCCGCACCCTGCGCGGGCAGCTGATCGACACGCTCGACCAGCCGTACATCGCCGCCGCCCGCGGCCGCGGCATGGGCACCTCCCGGCTGCTGCTGCGCCGCGCCCTGCGGCCGGCCGGCCTGCCGTTGGTGACGCTGGTCGGGATCGGCATCGGGACCTCGCTGGGCGGCTCGGTGCTGGTCGAGTCGCTGTTCGCGGTCCCCGGCGTCGGCAGCCTGGTCTCCGCCGCCATCGTCGGCCGGGACTTCCCGGTCGTCCAGGCCGTGCTGGTCGTCAGCGCCGCCGGCGTGGTCGCGGCCACCTTCGCGGTCGACCTGCTCTACCGCACGCTCGACCCGAGGATCGCCCATGAGCACCGCTGAACCTGCCGCCGTGACCGTCCGGGCCTTCGGGATCCGTACCGTCCGGCGCCGGCCTCCGGTCGGCGTGCTCGCCGCCGCGGCCTGGCTGGCCGTGGTCGCCCTGGCCGCCCTGCTGCTGCCCCTGCTGCCCGGATTCGACCCGCTGCACGGCGACTTCGCCCACCCCTCGGCCGCACCGGGCGCCGGGCACTGGCTGGGCACCGACGGCACCGGTCGGGACGTCCTGCAGCGCACCGTCGCGGGCGCCCGCGCCTCTTTCGCCGTCGCCGCCCTGACCATCCTGGTCGGCCTGCTCGGCGGCGGCATGCTGGGCCTCGCCGCCGGATGGTTCCGCGGCCCCGTCGACAAGGCGATCGGTTTCACGACCGACCTGCTGATGTCCGTGCCCAGCCTGCTCCTGGTGATGATCACGGTCTCGCTGCGCGGCCCGAGCCTCACGGTGATCGGCACGTTGATCGGGCTGTTCACCGTCCCGCACTTCACCCGGGTGGTCCGTGCCGTCGTCCTCTCGCTCACCGAGCGCGGCTTCGTCCAGGCGGCCCGGATGATCGGCACCGCCCCGCTGCGCATCCTGCGCCGCGAGGTCGTCCCGCATGTCGCCCCGGTCGCGCTCACGTTCGCCTTCACCGCGACCACCGTCGCCATCGTCGCCGAGGGATCGCTCAGCTTCCTCGGATTCGGGCTGCGCCCGCCGGAGCCGTCCTGGGGCGGCATCATCGCCGAAGGCCGCACCGCACTCGGCAGCGCGCCGTGGATCTCGCTCGCACCGGCCACGGCGCTCTGCCTGACCGTCCTCGCCCTCAACCACCTCGGGGAGCATCTGCGCCCGGGTGGCCCCGCCGCCGCGAAGGGAGCGCGCGGATGACCCCCGCCCCCGTCCTCGACATCCGCTCGCTGGACGCCGTCCTGCACACGCCCGACGGCCGGACCCTGCCCGTCCTGCACGGCGTCAGCCTCGGCATCGCGGCCGGCGAATGCCTCGGTGTGGTCGGCGAGTCCGGCTCGGGCAAGTCCGTACTCGCCCGCACCGTCCTCGGCGTCGCCTCGCGCACCACCCGGATCGCCGCCACCGGCGAGATCCGGCTGAACGGCGAGGACCTGCTCGCCGCCGCACCCGCTCGTCGCGCCGAACTCCTCGGCACCGGAATCGCGATGGTCCACCAGGACCCGATGACGTCACTCAACCCCGTGGTCCGGATCGCCGACCAGGTCACCGAGTCGATCACCAACCGGCGCCGCCTCTCCCGGCGCGAACGACTGCGCACCGCCGCCGAGTTGCTGGCCTCCGTCGACATCCCCGACCCGGCCCGGCGCGCCCGGGTGTACCCGCACGAGCTTTCCGGCGGCCTGCGCCAGCGCGTGGGCATCGCCGCCGCCCTGGCCGGCGACCCCGCCCTGCTGCTCGCCGACGAACCCACCACCGCCCTCGACGTCACCGTCCAGCGCACCGTCCTCGACCTGCTCGACCGGCACCGGGTCGGCCGCGGCCTCGCCACCCTGCTGATCACCCACGACATCGGCCTGCTGTACGGCCGGGCGCGCCGCATCGCCGTCATGTACGCCGGCCGCATCGTCGAGACCGGGCCCACCGAGACCGTCACCGAACACCCCCGGCACCCCTACACCGCGGCCCTGCTGCGCTCCATCCCCCGGGTCACCGGTCCGCTGCGCCGCACGCTGCCCGCCATCCCCGGCTCGGCGCCCGACCTCACCCGAGCCATCGCGGGCTGCCCGTTCGCGCCGCGCTGCGAGCGGGCGTCGTCGCTGTGCACGACCGCCGCGCCGCCGCGCGTCGAGACCGACGACGGACACAGCGCCGACTGCCACCACCCCGTCGGACGGCCCGCGCCGGCCGCGACCGCGTCCGAAGCCGTGCACCTGGAGGCACCGTGACCGCCATCCTGCGCGCCGAAGGCATCTCGGTCGTCCACCGCACCCGTTCCGGTCCGCTCCACGCGGTCACCGACGTCAGTCTCAGCCTGCACCCGGGACGGACACTCGCCCTGGTCGGGGAGTCGGGTTCGGGAAAGAGCAGCATCGCCAGGGCGATCCTCCACCTGCCGCCGCCCACCGCCGGAACCGTGTCCCTGGACGGCACCGACCTCGCCGAGCTGTCCGCGCGCGAGCTGCGCCGCTTGCGGCCGCGGATCCAGATGGTCTTCCAAGACCCCGTCTCGTCGCTCAACCCGCGCCGGCGCGTCCGCGACATCGTCGCCGAACCCCTCGACGCGCACTCCCGCACCGCGGCGGCACCCGACCGGGACGCACGGGTCGCCGAACTCCTCGACGCGGTCGGCCTGCCCGCGCGGCAGTTCGCCGACCGCAAGCCCGCGCAGCTGTCCGGCGGCCAAGCCCAGCGCGTCGCGATCGCACGCGCCTTGGCCGCCGATCCGCAGGTGCTGATCGCCGACGAGGCCGTCTCCGCACTCGACGTGTCGGCGCAGGCAACCGTCCTGAACCTGCTGCGCACGCTCACCGACGAGCTGGGCCTCGCCGGACTGTTCATCTCCCACGACCTGGGCGCGGTCCGCGCGGTCGGCGACGACCTCGCCGTGCTGTACCTCGGTCGGCTGTGCGAGGAAGGTCCGACGGAGGAGGTCCTCGCGGCGCCCGCGCACCCGTACACGGCGGCGCTGCTGGCCGCAGTACCCGAGCCGGGGCGGGCGTTGGGCGATACCCGGCCGGCCGCCGCCGACCCGCCGTCGCCGCTCGACCCGCCATCCGGCTGCCGCTTCCGCACGCGCTGCCCACTGGCCACCGAGCGCTGCGCCGACGAACAGCCCGCGGCGAAACCGGTATCGGCGGACCGCACCGTCGCCTGCCACCACCCGTTGGCGCTCGCCTGAAGCCGCACGGCGCGTCGGCACCGGCGCCGGGTTCCAGAACGTGTCCTAAGCCGCCGCGTGCGGGGATTCCTGTGCGTCGGGTGCGGCGGCGGAGCCTCCACCGACCGCCAGGATGCCGTCGAGTTCGGCGAGTTCGGCGATCAGTGCTTGCGGCTCGGCGGCCCGTCCCGTGCGCGCCGTGGTGCGCCGTTCCGCCCGCCGCCGGGGATCCGGTTCCAGGTGGAGGACGACGTGGGTGACGCGTCCGCGGATGCGGTCGACGGGGTTGGGCGCGGCCGCCGCGGCGGGGTCGTGGTCGCGGTGGTGGACGGTCACGTCGGTGACGCGGAATCCGTGGGCGACGGCAGCGACCAGCGTCCGGGGCAGGACCGCGTGGGCAGGCAGGTAGGTCAGGCGTAGTTCGGCCACCTGCCGCTCGGCCCTGCCGAAACGCAGGATGAGCGGGGTGTAGCCGAACACGACGACGAAGTGCAGGGCGGTCACGCCGAGCGCGAGCACCGGCAGTCCGGCGGCGCAGGCCATGCCGACGGCGCAGGTGACCCAGACGACGGCCGCGGTGGTCAGGCCGCTGACGCTGTCGCGGCGGACGAAGATCAGGCCGCCGCCGAGGAAGCCGATGCCGGAGACGATCTGCGCGGCGATGCGCGACGGGTCGTAGCCGGCCGCGCCGGGCGGCATGACGTCGGCGAAGCCGTACTTGGAGACCTCGACGAACAGTGCGGTTCCGACGCCGACCAGTGCGTGGGTGCGCAGTCCGGCGCTCTTGTTGCGGATCTCACGCTCGACGCCGATCGCGCTGGACAGCACGAACGCCAACAGGATTTCCCCCAACTGCGCCCACCCGGCGCCGCGCTGGAAGCCCGCCGCCAGGCTCGGCCCGGATATCCCGGACACCGCGGTGATCGTCCCGCTCATGCGCACCCGCCCTCGCTCGACTCTTGCCCTGGAGGAATATTCCAGATATTCATGTCGGCATGGAAGATCACTCCACAAGTGTTCGGGCCGTCGCAGACGCGCCGCCGCTGCGCGAGCTGGCACGCCGGACGTCCGGTCTGTCCCCCGCCGAGCAGCGGGTCGCCCGAGCGGTCGCCGACGCGCCGGCCGAAGTGGTGCAGATGTCCGTGAGCGACCTCGCCACCGCGTCGCACACGTCGGTGGGGACAGTCACCCGGTTCTGCCAGAAGCTGGGGCTGCGGGGCTTCCACGACCTCAAACTCGCCCTCGCCCGGGAGACCGCGCCAACCCACCGGCGCTTGGCCGACGACGTCGCGCCGGGCGACGACGCGGGGCAGATCGCCCGCAAGGTGCTCTCCGGCTCGGCGCGCGCCCTCGACGACGCGGCCCACGCCGTCGACCCGGCCGCGGTCGCAGCCGCGGCGGACGCCCTGCTGGAGGCGCGCCGGATCCTGTTCGCCGCGGTAGGCACGTCCGCGCCCCTGGCCGCCGACGCCGCGTACCGGCTGACCACGCTCGGCCTCGACGCCGTCTTCCCCGGTGACACCCATCTCCAGCACGTCACCGCCCGCACGCTGCGGCCGGGCGACGTGTGCTTCGCCGTCAGCCACACGGGCGCCACCCGCGAGACCATCGCCGCGCTGCGCACCGCGCGCACCGCCGGGGCGACCACCGCGGTGCTGACCAGCTTCGCCGGCGCGCCGATCGCGGACACCGCGGACCTGGTCCTGGTCGCGGGCAGCAGCGAGACGACGTACCGCGTCGAGGCGATGAGCAGCCGCCTGGTGCACCTCGCCCTGCTCGACGCCCTCTATGTCACCGTCGCGCTCCGCCACGGACCTGCCCGCGACGCACTCGCCGCGACCGAAGACCTCCTGACCGAACACCGCTACTGAGGACCCTCATGCCGCCCACCGGGCACCATCCGGCGCCGCCGCCGCACTTCGATCTCACCGACACGCTCGTGCTGTTCGACTGGAACGGCACGTTGGTCGCCGACACCGACCGCGCCGTCCGCGCCACCAACGCCGTCCTCGCCGACCGCGGCCTGCCCGCCCTCACCGACGAGGAATTCCGCTCCCGCTGGGTGCTCCCGATGCGGGCCTTCCTCCACGGGCTGGGAGCGGACGACACCGACGCGGCCGAACAACGCTGGAACCGCGCCCTCGCCGCCGAACCGGCACCGCTGCGTCCGCACGCCCACCCCACACTCGACATCCTGCGCGCGCACGGAGCCCGCCTCGGCGTGATCTCCGCCGCAGGCGCGCAGGCCGTCGAAGCCGACCTGCACACGACCGGCCTGCACGACCGGTTCGACGTCGTCATCGCCGGATGCCGGGACAAGACCACGGCGCTGCGCGAGCAGCGGTCCACGCGGTCCCGCGCCTGCTACATAGGCGACACCGAGTACGACATCCGCAGCGCCCACACCGCCGGCTACCTCGCCGTCGCCATCACCGGCGGATACCGCCCCGCAGACGCCCTGGCCGCGGTCCGGCCCGACGCGGTCGTCGACCGCCTCGACGAACTCCCCGGCGTCCTCGCCTACCTGCGCAACACCACCGAACCCGCACCCACCGGAGGACCCGCATGAATCCTCACCTGACCGTCGGAGACGCATCGGACGGTGGCAACGCACCCGCCACCGGACCGTGGACGCACCTCGGCATAGGCGACGACCCCGGGCAGTTCACCTTCGCGCTCATCTCCGACCGCACCGGCATCGCCCGACCCGGCATCTTCGAACGCGGCATCGCCGCCCTGAACCTGCTCCGCCCGGCGTTCGCCGTGCAACTCGGCGACCTCATCGAGGGCTACACCGACGACGAGGACGTCCTCACCCAAGCGTGGGCCGAACTCGACCGAATCGTCGAGCCCTTGGAGATGCCGCTCTTCCTGGTGCCCGGCAACCACGACGTGTTCGACGACCTCGGCCGCCGCCACTGGCTCGCCAGGTACGGCCGGCTCCACCACCATTTCCGCTACAAGGACATCCTCTTCCTCGTCCTCGACACCCAGGACCCGCCGATCGAGCAGTCGCCCCAAGCTCTCGACGCACTCGCCAAGATGCACGCCTACGCCGAGCGCGACCCCGAGGGCCTGCGCCGCGTCATCGAGAAGTCGATCGACTGGGAGGGCGACCAGACCATGGCCCGCGTCTCCGAGGAACAGATCGCCTGGGCCGAGAACGTCATCGGCGAGAACGCCGACGCCCGTTGGACGTTCGTCCTCATGCACCAGCCGATCTGGCAGGGCGAAGGCCACCCGGCCATCCACCGCATCCGCGCCGCCCTCGGCGACCGGCCGTACACGATGTTCGCCGGACACGTCCACAACTACAAGAACGCCGTCATCGGCGGCCGCGACCACATCCGCCTGGGCCCCACCGGCGGCCTGTGGGTCAAACCCGAAGGCGACGAAGGCAACTTCGACCACATCACCCTCGTCACCATGGAAGCCGACGGCCCCCGCATCGCCAACGTCACCCTCGAAGGCCTCCGCGACCACCACGGCCGCCCCCTCGCCTAGCCGGCCGCGGCGGCAGGGAGACGTCCCGCCCGGGCATTCCCGGGCGGGACGGTTCAGAGGAGGACGACGTCGCGGGCGCCCTCGCCGCCGCGCATCCGCCCGAAGGCGGCGTTGACCTCGTCGAGCTTGATCCGCTCGGTGATCAGGCGGTCCACCGGGAGGCGCCCGGCCAGGTACAGCGCCGCGTACCGGGGGAAGTCGCGGGCCGGGACGCAGCCTCCGTAGTTGGACGCGATCAGGGTCTTGCCGCCGTAGCACAGGTCCAGGACGTCGAATCCGACCCGGGTGCCCTCGGGCGGCATGGTCTTCTCCGCGGCCGACGAGGACGAAGCCGTCCGGATCGCGAACGACACACCGTACGGCCTGGGTTCCTACGTCTTCACCACCGACCCCGAGCAAGCCCGGCGGGTGGCGGACCGGATCGAGGCCGGCATGGTCTTCGTGAACGGCGTCCAAGCCGACGGCGCCGAACTGCCGTTCGGCGGGATCAAGCGCTCGGGCTTCGGCCGGGAGCCGGGCCGCCTCAGGATCGAGGAATTCGTCAACAAGAAGCTGGTCCGCACGATGAGCCGTTGACGGTGCGTTCCGCCGCCGTGCCGGTCCGGATTCGCCCAGACGCGTTCGTATCCGCGACGCGTTGACCCGCGGATCCGCCGAAGCCCCCGTCGCGGCGCATCCGCTCGCGGACCCGGCAACCAGGCCGACCGACTCGCCGGTGTCGACCGCGGTCGCACGCGCCGCCGCAGCCCGGGCCCTACCGCGCGCTGTACGCCCCGTCGACCAAGTGGTAACTGCCGTGGATGAACGCGGCCTTGTCGGAGAGGAGGAAGAGGACGAGGTCGGCGACTTCCTGCGCGGTACCGAGGCGGCCGACCGGGTGGAGGGCGACCAGACCCGCGTGCGCTTCGGCGTCCATGTCGGCCAGGAGCGGTGTCTCGATGAAGCCGGGTCCGACGGCGTTCACCCGGACGCCCTGCGCGGCGTATTCCACCGCGGCCGTCTTGGTGAGGCCGACCACGCCGTGCTTGGCCGCGACGTACGCCGGCGACCCGGCGAAGCCGTTCGTGCCGAGGATCGACGAGACGTTGACGATCGCACCGCCCCCGGCGTCCAGGAGCCGGGGGATCTCGTAGCGCAGGCCGTGGAACACCCCGGACAGGTTCGTGGCGATGACCCGGTCCCACTCCGGAACCGGGTATTCGCCCGTCGGGGCGGACGGGCCGCCGATCCCGGCGTTGTTGACCGCGAGATGCAGCGCACCGAACGCCTCGACGGCGGCATCGACCGCGGCACGCACCGACTCCGCGTCGGTGACGTCGACGCGTCCGCTGCGGGCCACCCCGCCGGCCGCGATGATCTCCTGCACGGCCTGCGCGGCGGCGTCCTCGTGGTAGTCGGCGACGACGACGGACGCGCCCGCGGCGGCGAGCCCGCGGGCGATGGCCAGGCCGATCCCGGACGCGCCACCCGTGACAAACGCGGTCTTCCCCGCGAACTCGCCGTCCGCGGCCGGGCTGGTGCTCATGGCTGTGCTCCATTCGGGTACCGATGCGGCCGTCCGGCGCCCGGGAGGCACCGTCGGCCCTGCTCCTCGGCGACTGCCCCCGGCACCCGCGCCGCACACGACCGCTGACCCACCCGGGTGGGCCGGCGCACCGGTACAGGTCCGCCGTATGAGTCCCCGGCTGTCGTTGTTCCTCGTCGACCCCGCACTCCCCCGCGCCGTCATCGGATCCGGCCGGATCCGGAGGCGCCGCGCGAACCCGGCCCGCGGAGTCGCCGGCTTCCCGAGCCGAGCCCGCCGGAACACGGGACCGAATCGGGTGCGGCGGAACTTCGTGAGGTCCGCTTCGGTGCGGCCGACCACCGCTTCGCCGTCCACTTGCCGCTGTGTCCGAGCCGGATTCAGCTGTGCGGCAGCACGCCCGCCACCACGGTGCCGCCCTTGAGCACGGCCGTCGGCTTGTGGTCGGCCAGGAGCCCGATGTCGGCCAGCGGGTCCCCGTCGACGACGATCATGTCGGCGATCTTGCCGCTCTCGATCGTGCCGAGGTCGGCGCCGCGGCGGGCGAGGTCGGCGCCGTTGCGGGTGGCCCAGCCGATGATCTCCAGCGGGGTGATGCCGGCGTGCTCGGTGTAGAGGCGCAGTTCGCGTCCGTAGAGGCCGTGGGGGAAGCCGACGGCACCGTAGTCGTCACCCAGGACGAAGCGCACTCCGGCTGCCTGGGCCTTGGGGATGGTCTCGTACATGTGCGCGAGGTCGGCGCGGATCGCGTCGGCGTTGAACCCGAGCCCGTCGCCCATGAGTTCCAGGAAGTGCTTGGGGAAGTGCAGGGATGGCACGACGAAGGCACCGGTCTCGACGAGGGCCTCGATGACCTCGTCGTCCATCGCGTCGCAGTGGTCCACGATGTCGATCCCGAGTTCCAGCGCCAGCATGATGGCCGGCTTGTTGACCAAGTGGCCGCGGATCAACGCGCCTCGGGCGTGGGCGGTGTCGATGGCCGCGGCGAGTTCATCGCGGGTCATCTCGACGCTGTCCTTCGGGCCCGGTGTGCCGTGGCCGCCGGTGACGAACAGTTTGACGACCTCGGCGCCGCGCTTGATCTGCTCGCGTACGCCCAAGCGGAAGCCGTCGGCACCGTCGCACACGCGGACCGCGCCGGGGGCGGGCATGTGCCAGTGCCACGGCACGGCGTCGTTGGCGTGTCCGGTCGTGGACAGTTCGCGGCCGGAGGGCCGGAAGCGAGGGCCGGGGACCAGGCCGTCCTCGATGGCCCGCTTGATCCCGGGTTCGACCTCGTTCGAGCCGCCGGCGCTGACTACGCCGGTGTAGCCGTGCTCCAGGGCGGTGTGCAGGTTCTTCGCTGCGACGAGTGCCTGGTAGGAGGGCGGAAAGTCGTTGCCGTACGGAACGTTCGGCTTGGCCCCGAGCTCGTGGTACGTGGCATGGAAGTGGCAGGTCCACATGCCCGGCATGAGCGTGCGGCCGGCCAGGTCGACCACGCGGTCGCCGTCGGCCCCCTGCGGCGCTTCGGTGTCGGGGCCGACGTGGGTGATACGGCCGTCCTCGACCACGACGGTGTGTCCGGACGCCGGGCCGTGGATTCCGTCCAGCACGGTCGCGCGGGTCAGGAGAAGTCGACTCATGGTGCATCCTCGGTTTTCGGTGTCGCGGACATGACAGGACAGGGTTGCCGCATCACGGCATCACGGCATCACGGCATCACGGCATCACGGCATCAGCACGATCTTGATGGCCCCGGCGGACGGATCCGCGGCGCGGGCGAACGCTTCGGCCGCGTCGTCGAGTCCGACCCGGTGGGTGACCAACGCCTGCACCAGGCCTGGAACATCGCGCAGGATCTCGGCGGCTGCGGCGAACTCCTCGACTCCGTGGTGGTGTCCGTAGGTGAATGCGGGAACGATGCCGATCTCCTTCATCTGCACCAGGACGTTCATCGACACCGGTGTCCAGAAGGAGCCGAGGAGGCCCAACGTGCCACCGGGGCAGGTGTGTTCGACGGCGAGGTCGAATGAGGACTGCACGCCTGCCGCGTCGATGACGACGTCGTACTCGCCGCTCGCCCCGACCCGTGCGCCCAGCGCCTCGCCGGCTTCGGCGCGGTTGCGCTGGGGCTCGGCCAAGGTCACGTCCGCGCCCGCGTGGCGGGCGCAGGCGACCGCGCACAACCCGATCGGGCCGCCGCCGACGACCAGGACCCGCCGTCCCGTGACCGGCCCGACCCGATTGACACCGTGCAGCGCGACGGCCAACGGCTCGACCACCGCCGCGTCGCGCACGTCGACGCCGTCCGGCAGCGGGAAGACCATCGCGGAATCGACCAGAACGCGGTCGGCCATGCCGCCGTCGAGGTTCACGCCGTACATGCGCTCGCCACCGGTCCGGCACAGCTGGCGGTGCCCCGCCGCGCACAGGTCGCACGCGCCGCACGGGGCCTGCGGACGGACCGCGACCGCGGTGCCGTCGGCGAGGGTACCGGCGAACTCATGGCCGAGCGTCGCTCCTTGCATGCCGGCGGCGACCATGTGCAGGTCGCTGCCGCAGATTGCGGTGGAGACCACGTCGACGACGACCTTGCCGGCCGTGTCGGCGAGCGTCTCCGGTTCGGGGACATGAAGCACCCGGACGCCCGAGTCGGTGTTGCGTACTGCGCGCATTGCTGGACCTTTCCTCGTGTGGTCGCGCGGGTGTGTCGACGTCGCCCGGGCTCAGATTCCGTCGATCGCGCGCACCGGACCACTGCCGTCCCAGTCCCGGGCGGCGTCCCGCATCATCGCGAAGAAGTCGCGGTACAAGGCGGTTTCGATCACCTCGGCGACGGTGCCGCCGTGCGCCTCGGTCGGAAAGTACGCGAACCGCGTGCCGGGGCCTCCTGAATCGCCGTTGTAATACGGCACGACTCCGGCATCCGCGAACCGCCGCACATGCGCGTCGTACTCGGCCTCGCCGTCCTCGACGAAGTGCCCCAGGTGATGCAGGCCTTCCCCGTGCTGCCGCAAGAAGTCCGCGTACGCGCTGGGCGCCTCGGGGTTGAGCTGCTGGATCAGCTCGATCTGCAAGTCCCCCGAGAAGGCCATCGCGACGCCGATCCTCGCCGCGGTGCGTTCACCCAGGTAGTAGGTGTTCACAATCGGTGCCTCGGCAAAGTGGAAGAACGGCCCGACGCCGAGGTTCTCCGTCCAGTGCCGCATCGCGGCCGGCAGATCGGTCACGACGTAGCCGAGCTGGTCGACGGTGCCGAGCGAGGGGGCCACACGTCCTCCAAGGTTTCGAGGATGGGAGATCGCGTGGGCGCCTCACCCCGGCGTCGGCCCGCGCATGCACGGTGGCCGACGACCCGCGTCTCATATATCTTCCATACATATATGCAAGATACGTCGAAGGGGCAAGACCTGATGCCGAAGCCCGCCGAGCCGCCGCGGCTCACCGCCACCGCATGGACCGTGCTGGGCTTCGTCGCCGGCAAGCCGCGCACCGGCTATGACATCAAGCAGACGACCGAGCAGATCGCGGACGCGTTCTGGGGTGTGAGTTACGCCCAGCTCTACCCGCAGCTGAAGAACCTCCAAAGCCTCGGCCTGATCGAAGCGGACGCGGCCACGGGGCCGCGCGGCCAGACCGTCTGGCGCATCACGGACGCCGGCCAAGAGGCGCTGCACCAATGGCTGGCCGAACCCCCCGCGCCACCCCAGCTACGCGACGAGGCACTGCTGAAGATTCTTTTCGCCGAGGCCGTCAGCCCCACGGCGCTCCGCCCCCTGATCGAGGCCAAACGCCGCGAATTCGAAGGCTGGATCGCCGGCCACGGCGACCCGTCCGCGTTCAGCCCACTGATGCGCGAATACGCCCTCGGCCAAGCCCGCGCCGGCCTCGCCTGGTGCGACGCGGCGGAGCAGCACCTCGATGCCCACCCCCCGGAGCCGGCACCGTAACCACCGACGCCACAGCGTCCGGCGCCGCCCCGATCCGCGCCGTCGTCCGGGGCGAAACGCCGACACCGGTCGCGGAACGCCGCAGCGCAGCCGCGTCTTTCCGGGGCGAAGCCCCAGCCCCACCGGAAACCGGGCCTCCGGCCATCGTCACAGGCCGGAGTCCCATCGGGAGTCTCGGGCACGAGGGGCGGGCCGCGACGGCGCGCCCCGGGCTAGGCCTGGCAGCAGCGTGAACATCCCACAGCGGAGAGGAAGTTGCAGCGCCAAGTGGCCGGTGGTGAAAGGAATCAGCATGGCGGCAGCGTCGGCGAACGTCATCTCGTCCGGCACCGGGTACAGGCCTGTCTCGGGCATGACGGCGACCTCGGCGAGGGAACCGGCCGGTGGTCCGGCGACCTGCGCCTCGGTGAGACCCTGGGCCACAGCTTCCTGCGTCCACCGGGACACGACGGCGGCTTCGTTCATCTTGTCGAACCACCCCGGCTTCGCCCGAATATGAGCGCTGCACCGCAGCATCCCAAGTTCCCGCAACGTCCGCGGAGTTGCGAACGACAAGGCACGGGAAGCATGAAAGGGGAGCGGGAAGGCGGACAGGCCGGTCAACGTTCTTGGTCCTCCCAGTCGGCGTGCATACGCGGGCAAGCTAGTTCAGTGAACCGACACCCGGCATCGTCGCCTCCGCCGCCATCTCTCCGGAGAGCGGGCGGTCAGCGATCCTGCTGCTCGCGTTCCAGGCCCCCGAGCATCTTCGGGACCTGTTCGCCGAGCCGGGCCTTCGCCAAAGGCTCGGCCAAACGCGGGACGGGGCTTGAACCTGCGGTGTGGACACCGGCTGCCATGCGGCGGCGGTCAGCGTCGTTGATCGGTGGTCCCGCGAAATAGGCCGCCCGGCGCAGGATCTCGCGTTCCGGCTCCGGCTCGCGAACCTGTCGAGGCAGCGCGGCGATCTCCGTGTCTTTCGTCGACTCGGCCACCGCGTCGGGCCAGTCGCCCTGCTGCCTGGCAAACCCAGGTCCGCAAGATCTCGTGGTTCTCCTCCAGGTCGTTCGCCACCGCCGCGATCGACCACCCCGGATCGGAGCAATACAGCGCGACGGCATCGGCCCGGAACTCAGCCGAGTGCTCGAACGTCCGCGACGGGAACTCGCTGGTCAGCGACCACGTGTACGCCGCGGGCGGCATGCCGTAGTGGCTGCGGCTCGCCGGCGGCGTACATCGCACCGGTCAGCGTGGCGGGCACCAGTCGGTCGACACGAGCGGCCTCTCCACGGCCATGTCGCCGCCGCGGGTACCCATTGTCATGGTCACCGGGTCGTCCCCCGGGCCCCTGCCGGGCAGGCTCCGAGCATTCCCCGCCCGGGTCGACATCAAGGACGAGGCCGTTTCGGGCACGTGTGGGCGGGATCGTCGTCAGGGAGCGGCGGGGATGTGGACGGGGTTGCGGAGGCTGCCGAGGCCCGAGACCTCGACTTCGACGATGTCGCCGTTGCCGAGGTAGCACGGTGGGGTCTGGCCCATCCCCACACCGGCCGGGGTGCCCGTGTTGATGAGATCGCCTGGTTCGAGCGCCAGGAAGCGACTGAGGTACCAGACGATGTGTGCCGGCCGGAAGATCATGTCGGCGGTGGTGCCGTCCTGCATGGTCTTGCCGTTGACCCGTGTGACGAGGCGCAGATTGTGCGGGTCACCCGCCTCGTCCGGGGTGACGAGGTGGGGGCCGGTGGGGTTGAAGGTGGGGTGGGATTTGCCCTTGAGCCACTGGCCGCCGTGCTCAAGCTGGAACTCGCGTTCGGAGATGTCGTTGAGCGCCACGTACCCGGCGATCACGTCCGCGGCGGACTCCGGGCCGTCGAGCAGGTGCGCCCGGTGGCCGATGACGATGCCGAGCTCGGCCTCCCAGTCGCCCTTGGCCGCACCGGGCGGGAAGACGACCGTGTCGTGCGGTCCGCACAGGCTGTTCGGGGCCTTGCTGAACACAATGGGCTCGCGGGGTACTTCGGCGCCGGTCTCGGCGGCATGGTCGCGATAATTGAGGCCGATCGCGTAGATGGCGTGCGGCCGGGCCAGGGCGGCGCCAATGCGCATGCCGCGGATGTCCAGGTCGGGCAGTTCACCGGCCGCCGCGGCCGCCGCGGCGCGCTCCGGGCCGCCGCTCGCGAAGAACGCTCCGTCGATGTCCTTGGTCAGCGGGCGCAAGTCGTAGGCCCTGCCGGTGCTTTCGGGCCGGGCGAGAGCGGGGATCTCACTGCCTTCGTCGCCGACGCGCAGGAAGCGCATGGTTGATGTCCTTTCACCTTGGAGTCGTGCGGGCGTCGTATCTGCGGCTCGTTGCGCTGGAACGACCCGAAGCGGCAGTCGGAGGGGACGTCGCTCAGTCGCGGCGCGAGAGTGCCGGCGCGATGGGGTTTCGGCTGAGGCCGACACCGCGGGGTGCCGAGGGGCTTGGCCGTCCGGGACGGCGTCCCTGTACGGCTGTCAACCCGCGTCCGAGCGCGCGGCTCATCCTCCGACGATGCCGTCCTTGCGCATTCCGGCGAGGACGTCCGCCGCGGCCGAGAGAGTCGCGTCGATCTCCTCCGCGGTGTGTGCGCCCGAGATGTGGTTGCGCTTGAGGGCCATCGGCAGCATCAGGTATCCGGCTTCCGTCATTCGACGGTGGAAAGCGACGTACGCGGAGTTGTCGTTGCGCATGAGGTCGCGGTAGCCGCGGATCGGCCCCTTGGCGAAGTACAGGGCGAACACCCCGCCGAACCCTGCCGCGGTGGCGTCGATACCGAGGTCGGCGACGATGGCCGAGAGACCGTCGCGCATGCGTTGGCCCAAGGCGTGGGTGCGCTCGTAGAAGTCCGGGTTGGCGCGCAAATGGTCGATGGTGGCGATCGCGGCTGCGCTGGATATGGGGCTGCCGTTGAAGGTGCCCGCAAGCAGGACGTCACCGCCGGTGTGGTTGAAGTGCTCCATCAGGTCACGGCGTCCCGCAAGTCCGCCGATCGGCACGCCGTTGGCCATGCCCTTGCCGAACGTGGTCAGGTCGGGGGTGACCCCGCAGACCTCCTGGTAACCACCGAGCGCGTGCCGGAATCCGGTGATCACCTCGTCGAAGATGAGGACGGTCCCGGTCTCCGCGGTGAGTGCCCGCAGTCCTTCGACGAACTCCTGGGTGGGCACCAACGCCCCGACGTTGTGCGGGATCGGCTCCATGATGACGGCGGCGACCTGCCCGGGATGCCGGTCGAGCAGCGTGCGGACCGATGCGAGGTCGTTGAATTCGGCAATGAGCGTGGCGTCGAGCGCCGGGTCGAGGATGCCCTTGGACAGCGGGTCACGACCGTACGCGCGCTCGGGGGCGGAGATGACGTTGCGGGCGACCGCGTCGTGGGAACCGTGGAACCCGCCCTGGAACTTGACGATGTACGGCCGTCCGGTGACGGCGCGGGCGAGGCGTACCGCCTGGAACGTGGCCTCCGTGCCGCTCATCGTGGAGATCGCGCTCTCGGCGGACGGGATGACCTCCACCACGCGTCGTGCCAGTTCCACCTCCAGTTCGCTGACACCGAGCCCGATGAGGCCGGGGCCGTCGACGGCGGCGCGCACCGCGTCGTTGACCACGGGTGCGTTGTGCCCGAGGACCATCGCACCGAAAGCGGCGTGGTAGTCGAGGTAGCGGCGGCCGTCCGCGTCGGTGACGTAGGCGCCGTCGGCCGACACGAACGCATACGGCTCGCCGATGTAGCGCGTGGCCGAGTTGACACCTCCCGGGATCACGCGGGCAGCGGACTCGGCGAGTCGGCGTCCACGGCTCGCCTCGCCTGCGGGGGCGTCGGAGCCGGTGCGCTCTGTGGAGGACATGGTGGCCTTTCGTGACGGTGCGGTGGCGGAGGGCCGCGCGCTGGTCGCGCGGACCACGCTGTCTCCGGCCGAGAGACATGGGGCCTGGGGCCTGCATACGGCCGGGACGCAGAGTGCGGCAAAAGGGGGCACGCCGCGCCGCGGGACGCGGCGGACGGCAGGGGCCGGAAACGGAACCGCCGCTGAGCGGACCGGCCGTGGGGCCGGCTGTCCGGGACGATAGAACACTCGGCTTGAACATGGCAAGGCTTTCCATGTCGCCCGAACCGATGTCCTTTTCGATGAGATAAAACGAGAAACGAAGCCTTGACATCGGCCTGTCGACACACGCAGCATCGCTCAACATGGAATCCCATTCCGCGATGACCGGTGAAAGTCGGCCGCCTGCACGCCCACTCGGAATCGTGGTCGTCGGCACCGGGTTCATCGCCGACGAGCACATCGGCGCCCTGCTCGGCCGCCGGGACGCCGACCTCGTCGGCGTCGTCGACACCCACGCCGGGCGCGCGGCGGCGGCCGCACGCCGCAACGGCGGTGTGCGCTTCACGACGGACCTCGCCGAGGCCCTTTCCTGGCCCGGCGTCGATGCCTGCATCGTGTGCACGCCCAACGGTTCGCACCATGCCCTCGCCCTGGCGGTCGCCGACGCCGGCAAGCACCTGCTCATCGAGAAGCCGCTCACCATCACCGTGCCCGAGGCCGTCGAGGTGGCCGACGCCTTCGCGGCGGCCGGCACGGTCCTGATGGCGGCCCACACGCACCGCTTCTACGACTACGGCCGCGCCGTCAAGACCGCGATCGACGCCGGCGAGGTCGGTCGGCCCGAGGTCGTCCGCCTGGCGATCCTCGGCGACTGGATCTGGCCGGACTGGCGTGCGTGGGTCCTGGACCCGAAGGCTTCGGGCGGGCATGCGCTGCACAACGGCGTGCACCTGCTCGACCTGGCCACATGGTGGCTCGGCGCCCGGCCGGAGAGCGTGTACGCCCGAGGCCGCAAGCAGACCGCCGCGGAGCTCGACATCCACGACTACCTCGAAATGGTCGTCCGCTACAGCGACGGCTCGGTGGCGGTCTGCGAGATGAGCCGCGGGCACCGCACCGGAGGGGTCGGACTGCGGGACGTCATGGTCCTCGGCAGCGAGGGCCTGCTGACTCTCCCGTGGAACGGCGACGGCTCACCACTGCTGTCCGAGCGGGGCTTCTCACAGGTCCCGGCCCCCGGCGGCAACGGGTTCGCCGTGCAGCTCGCCGCCTGGCTGGACACGATCTCCGGCCAGGAACCCGCGATGCCGGTACACGACGCCGTCCTCGCGGTGGCGATGGGTGTCGCGGCCGAGCGCTCGATGGCCTCCCGACGACCGGTCCTGCTGTCCGAACTCGGCATCCCCGACCGCCACGCGCCCTCCCCCGGCGCCCCCGCACTCGACGAAGGACGCACCGCATGACCGGCCACGCCCCCGCCACGCGCCCCTTGCGCGTCCTGCTGGCAGGCTTCTCCGGGCTCGGGACCCAGGACCATCAGACGGACATGTACCTGCCGGCGTTCAGCGCGCACCCCGGGTTCGAGGTGGCCGCGGTCGCGGGCGACGAGCCGCAGGCCCGGTCTGCGGCCGAACGCCTCGGTGTCCCGCTGGTCGCGGACGTCGCGACCGCCGTCGGCGACGTCGACGCCGACGTCGTCAGCGTCTGCGTACGCCCCGAGGAACGGGCCGAAACGGCCGTCCGCGCCCTGGAGAACGGCCGCCACGTCCTGGTCGACAAGCCCGCCGCGACCGGTGTCCCCGAGGCCGCCGCGATCGCGGCCGCCGCCTCGGCGGCCGGCCGGGTGTGCCTGCCTGCCCACCACCAGCGCTTCGCCCCGGGCGTCCGGGCCGCCCGCGCCGCCGTGGGCGGCGGGCGCGTCGGGCTGCCGTGGAACATCCAGACGGACTTCCTCGTCGGCGCGGGAGATCCCGTCCCCGAGGGCGAGCTGGTGAACTTCGCGGTCTACCCCGTGGACATCGTGCTCGCGGTCACCGGTCAGCCGGTCCACCGCGTCCACGCCCTCACGGCCGGTGCCCCGGGGCCGTCCGGCGCCGAACGCACCGCGGTCCTCATGCTGGACCATGCCCATGGTGTCACCAGCACGATCGTGGTCGGACGGGGCGCCGACGGCATCGCGGCACCCGGCACCGTCTTTCACCGGCACCGCATCAGCGGCTCCGCCGGCGTCCTCGTCGTGGACGCCGCCGGACCCGTGCTCACGGTGCGCGGGGCCGCCGGCGCACGGGCCCTCCCCTTCGACTCCGGCAGCGTGCCCGCTCTGCTGGACGAGCTTCACGGCGCCATCACCGAAGGCCGCCCCGCCGATCCGGACATCAAGGACGCGCTGGCCGTCGCCCGTGTCGTGGCCGCCGCCCGGACGTCGCTGCGGACCGGCCTGCCCGTCGACATCGCGGCTCAGCCGCAGCCCGGGTCCACCCCGGCTGCTCCCACGCCTACCGCCTGACCGAGGAACCACCACCATGAAGCTGCTCAGCTATGAACGGGACGGCGCCGTGCGCCATGGCCGGCTCCTCGACGACGGCCGGATCGCCGAACTCGGCGACGGGGACCTCGGTGCCGCCATCGTCGCACTCGACGGGGACTGGGCACGGCTCCCCACCGGAGAGGGCACCGCACACGACCTCGCGAGCGTGCGGGTCCTGGCCCCCGTGCCGAACCCGCCGAAGGTCCTCGCAGCCGCGGCCAACTACCAGGAGCACGTTCTGGAGGGCGGTGGCGAACCGCTCGTGAAAGAACGCCTGGCCCCCCGGATGTTCCTCAAGCCGGGCACCTCCGTGACCGGGCCCGACACCGTCATCCCGCTGCCCGACAGCTCGTCCCAGATCGACTGGGAGGCCGAACTCGTCGTCGTGCTCGGCCGCGGCGGCCGCGACGTCGCCGTGGCGGACGCCCTCGACCTGGTGGCGGGCTACGCCGTCGGCAACGACGTCTCGGCCCGCTCGCTCGATCTCGGCTACGAGCGCGACGCGGGCGCCCCCGGCGCGTCCGCCGAATGGTTCTTCGACTGGCTCGCGGGCAAGTGGTTCGACGGGTTCGCCCCGTTCGGCCCGTGGCTTGTCACCCCTGACGAAGTCGGCGACCCGCAGGACCTCGCGGTCCGGCTGGAAGTGAACGGCAAGCTTCGCCAGGACGGCAATACCCGCGACATGATCTTCACCGTGGCCGAGCTGATCGCCCACTGCTCCCGGCTCATGACCTTGCAGCCGGGAGACCTGATCTTCACCGGCACCCCGTCCGGAGTGGGCGCCGCGACCGGCGATTTCCTGCGGTCCGGCGACGAGATGACCGTCACCGTCGACGGACTCGGCACCCTCGCCAACACCGTGCGCTGAACCACCGGCGCCCCCTCCCCCACCTCTCGTGGGCACCCCGTTGCTTTCCGCGCGCCCGGCCGCGCCCGCGCGACGCGGCACCCTGCATCTGCCGGCACCGAATCGAAGGACAGCCGTGTTCACTTCCCGCAAGAGATCTCTGGCCAAGGCAGCCGTCGGCCTTGCGCTCACCCTGTCGGCGGTAGCCGCCTGTTCCTCGGACCCGAGTCAGGGCGGCGGTACGCCGGGCGCCGGGAGTGGCTCCGGCAACGGCGCGCTGAATGTGTACCTGTACCAGAAACCGAAGCTCTTCAGCCCCCTCGCTCCCAACAACGGGCCCGACCAGGTGGTCATGTCCTTGGTCTTCGACTCGCTCGTGGCCCCGGACAACGACTTCAAGCTCCAGCCCCGCATGGCGCAGGAACTGCCGCAGCAGAGCGCGGATGGCACCACCTACACCTTCAAGCTTCGTCCCGGCCTCAAGTGGAGCGACGGAGAGCCGTTCACGGCACAAGACGTCCTGTTCACCTACAACCTGATGGCCAACCCCAAGGCGGGCGCCGCCTCCGCCGGCAACTACGCCGGGGTCGAGGGCGTCGACGCACTCGCCGCGGGCACCGCCCAGACGGCTTCCGGGTTCAGCGCGCCGGACGACAACACCTTCGTCATCAAGACCACCAAGCCCGACGCGGGCATCGTCGCGCTGATCGGTGCGACGCCCATCCTGCCCAAGCACATCCTCGGTTCCGTCGCGGTCGACCAGGTGGCGAAGAACGCGTTCTTCAGCAAGCCGACCGCGGGCACCGGACCGTACCGCTTCGTCTCGTACCAGACCGACCAGTACGTCGAGTTGCAGGCGAACCCCGAGTTCCGCACCCCGGTGGGGATCCCGCGGGTCTTCCTCAAGCCCGTCACCTCCGACGTGGCCACCGCACAGCTCGGCACGGGGGAGATGGACGTCGTCCAGGTGTCGCCCACCGACCTGCCGACCGTCGGCAAGATGGCCAACGTCTCCGTCTCGGCCGCCGACAGCCCCGGCTTCACCCGTATCGCGGTGAACCAGGCACAGCCGCGCTTCGCCGACCCGCGAGTCCGCCAGGCGCTGATGTACGCGATCGACCGGAAGAAGATCGTCGACTCGGTGCTGGGCGGCAAGGGGACAGTGCCCGCGACCTCCTTCATGGGCGACGTGGTGCCGAACAGCCTGAACCAGTACGAGTACAACCCGCAGAAGGCCAAAGACCTGCTGGCGCAGGCCGGTTGGGACTCCGGCAAGCCGGTCCAGCTGGAATGGGTCCCCGGGCAGCGCGACCGCGACACGACGGCCACCATCGTCCAGAGTCAGCTTCAGGCGGTCGGTGTGAAGGTGGAGCTCAAGCAGGTGCAGGCCTCGCAGCTGCTGGAGTCGTACACCGGCGGGTACGACCTGGCGATGTTCGGCGGCGGCACGTACACCGACCCCAGCCAGGTCCCGCAAATCGTCGGCTGCGACAAGTTCTATCCGAAGGGGTCGAACGTCCCGCACTTCTGCGACAAGACCCTTGACGAACTCACCGGCAAAGCCAACGCGACCTCGGACGCCGCGGCCCGCCAGGACCTGTACCGGCAGGCCGCGGCCCGGGAGAACGAGCAAGCGGCGTACCTGTGGATGTACAACCCGCAGACCGTCTGGGCGTCCAACAACCGCGTGCAGGGCTTCAAGGCGAGCGGCGACATCACGCGCCCGTTCACCGGCATCGAGAACTGGCACCTGAACTGACCTGACCGGGCCGGATCCGCGCGCCGCGACGGACCCGGCCCGGCGGCTCCCCGTGATTGGAGGGACAAGTGGGGACGTTCGTCCTGCGCCGCATACTGGTGAACATCCTGGTCTTCCTGGCGATCACCGTGGGCATCTTCGCCCTGGTACACGCCGCGCCCGGCGATCCGGTCCGGATGATGATCAATCCCGACCAGGTCTCCTCCGGCAGTCAGGAGTTCATCGCCCGGCAGCGCCACGAGCTGGGCCTGGACCGGTCGTTGCCGGTGCAGTACTGGGACTGGCTGCGGAACGCGGTCACCGGAGACCTCGGATATTCGTACGTCAGCAGGCAAAGCGTCACCTCGGCGATCTCCGAGCGCCTGGGGCCGACGGTCGAGCTCATGGGGATCGCCCTGCTGCTGTCGCTGGTGATCGGCATCCCGCTGGGCATCCTGTCCGCGGTGCGCCGCAACTCCTGGCTGGATTACGGCACCACGGTGTTCGGCCTCGGCGCCATCTCCATCCCGCCGTTCTTCCTCGGCATCGTGGCGATCTACACCTTCTCCCTGAAGCTCTCCTGGCTGCCGTCCGCGGGCATGACCACACCGGGCGTGCATTCACCGGGAGACCAGTTCAAACACCTGCTGATGCCGGCGCTCCTCCTGGGGTTGATCGCCGCCGCGCCGATCATGAGGTATGTGCGCAGCGGCGTGATCGGCGAACTCGGCGAGGACTACACGCGGACGGCCGAGGCCAAGGGCGCATCGTGGTCCCGGGTCGTCCTGCGGCACGCATTCCGCAACTCGCTCGTGCCGCTGATCACCGTCGTGGCGATGAGCGTTCCTGCGCTGATGGGTGGTGCGGTGGTCATCGAGCAGGTCTTCGCGTGGCCCGGGATGGGGCAGCTGACCATCAGCTCGGTGAATCAGAACGACTACCCGGTGGTCATCGGGGTCTCCCTGTACGTCGCGGTCCTCGTACTGATCTGCAATCTGCTCGCCGACCTGCTCTACGCGGTCGCGGATCCGAGGGTGAGGCTGGGATGACCGTATCGACGGACACGACGATCGCCGGGCCGGGGCCCGCGCCTGCCGGGGGGGCCGTCGCGGGGCCGCGCCGCACACCGGCGCGCATGGCCCTGCGCCGATTCCGGCGCAACAAACTCGCGGTGGCCGGTGCCGCCGTGCTCGGACTGGTGCTCGTGCTGGCGGTCTTCGCTCCGCTGATCGCGCGGCACAGCCCGAACCAGGTGGACCTCGACGCGCTGCGCCAGGGACCTTCGGCCAAGCACTGGTTCGGCACCGACTCGTCGGGCCGCGACGTCTTCTCCCGGGTGGTGCACGCCGGGCGCGTGTCCCTGCTGGTCGGCGTTTCGGCCGCATTGATCTCGGTGGTCATCGGAACCCTTCTGGGCGCGGTGGCCGGCCTGCTGGGCGGGGTGGTCGACTCGGCGGTCATGCGGCTCGCCGACATCGTGCTGTCGTTCCCGACCGTGATCGCGATCGTGGTGCTCGCCGGAGTGCTCGGCCCGAGCGTCACCATGTTGGTCATCGCCATCGGCGCCACCCATTGGCCGCAAGCCTGCCGGGTGGTCCGCGGCGTCGCCCTCGGACTGCGGGAGCAGGACTACCTGCACGCAGCCCGGGCCGGCGGTGCGGGGCCGTGGTGGCTGGTACGCAAGCACATCGTGCCGGCGTCGCTGCCGCCCGTCGCGGTGGCCGCCACCCTGGCGGTTGCCCAGGCCGTGCTGCTGGAGGCGACCCTGTCGTTCCTCGGCCTGGGCGTGCAGCCGCCGCAGGCGAGTTGGGGCAACATGCTCAACGACGCGCAGAGCCTGACCCTCATCGAGTCCGCGCCGTGGATGTGGCTGCCGCCCGGGATCGCCATCGCCGTGACCGTTCTTTCCGTCAACTTCGTCGGGGATGGGCTGCGGGACGCGGGGGACCCGCGGCAGAGCAAGGGAGCACGCCCGTGAACACGGCGCAGACATCCGACGGCCCCGCGCCGGCCCTCGGCCGGACGCTGCCCGGCACCCGGCCGGCCGACTTCGACGACGCGGAGCCGCTACTGGAGATCCGCGACCTCGTGGTGGAGTTCGCGGGCGACGAGGGCGCCGTGCGGGCGGTCGACGGAGTCGCCTACAGCGTGCGGCCGGGTGAGATCCTCGGCGTCGTCGGCGAATCCGGCTCCGGCAAATCGGTGACCGCGATGTCCGTGCTGGGGCTGATCCGGCGCCCGGGGCGCATCGTGGGTGGCGAGATCCGCCTCCGCGGGCGGGACCTCCTGGGGCTTACGCACCGGCAAATGCGGGAGATCCGCGGCAACCAGGTCGCGATGATCTTCCAGGACCCGATGACGGCGCTGAATCCGGTGATGACCGTGGGCGCCCAGATCATCGAGGCGCTGCGTCTCCACGACAGGAAGATGAGCCGGGCCGCCGCCCGCGAGCGTGCCGTCGAGCTGCTCACGTCCGTGGGCGTCCCGCAGCCCGAAGTACGCGTCGGCCAGTACCCGCACGAGTTCTCCGGCGGCATGCGCCAGCGCGCGATGATCGCCATCGCCATCGCGAACCGGCCCCAACTGCTGATCGCCGACGAGCCCACCACGGCCTTGGACGTCACCGTCCAGGCCCAGGTGCTGGATCTGCTGCGGGACGCGCGGGACACCACCGGCGCGGCGACCGTCATCATCACCCACGACCTCGGCGTAGTCGCCGAACTGGCCGACAGCGTGGTGGTGATGTACGCCGGCCGGGTGGTCGAACAAGCCGCGGTGTCCGAGCTGTTCGCGGCGCCCAGGCACCCGTACACGCTCGGGCTCCTGGCCGGCGTTCCGACGTCCGAAGACGAGGACGAGGACGACGACGACCTCGCGTCCATTCCCGGCACCCCGCCGGACATGGCCCACCCGCCCGCGGGCTGCGCTTTCCATCCGCGTTGTCCGATCGCCCGCGACCGGTGCCGTACCGAGCGCCCGCCGCTCGCCCAGGCTGCCCCCGGGCATCGGAGCGCGTGCCACTACGCCGACGAACTCGTCGGCGCCACCGCCCGCGACCTCTTCGCGACCGTCCCCGATGCGATCCGCGACACCGCGGCCCCCGACGCGATTGCCGCTTCGATCCCCGACGTGAAGGAGGCACCGTGACGGAGCTTCTCCGGGTGGAAGGACTCGCCAAGCACTACCCGATCCGCCGCGGCGTACTGCGGCGGCACGTCGGCGACGTGCGCGCCGTCGACGGACTGGACTTCGGCATGGCCACCGGCGAAACGTTGAGCCTCGTCGGGGAGTCGGGCTGCGGCAAGAGCACGACCGGCCGCATGATCGCCCGTCTGCTGGCGCCGAGCGGGGGCCGTATCGTCTTCGACGGGAGGGATATCTCCGGCCTGTCCGGCAAAGCCCTGTCGCCGCTGCGCCGCGAAGTGCAGTTCATGTTCCAGGACCCCTACGCCTCCCTGTCGCCGCGCATGACCGCGCACGACATCATCGCGGAGCCGCTTCGGCTCCAAGGCACGTACCGGCAGAACGGGGCGGCCCGGGTCACCGAGCTGCTCGACATGGTCGGGCTGTCGCGGCAGCACGCGGACCGCTACGCCCACGAGTTCTCGGGCGGCCAGCGCCAGCGCGTCGGTCTGGCCCGGGCGTTGGCCCCCGGTCCGCGCCTGCTGGTGCTCGACGAGCCGGTCAGCGCGCTCGACGTGTCGATCCAGGCGCAGATCGTGAACCAACTGCGGCAGCTCCAGCGGGAACTCGGGCTTGCCTACCTCTTCATTTCGCACGATCTGTCGATCGTCCGACACGTCTCGCACCGCATCGCGGTGATGTACCTGGGGCGGATCGTGGAGATCGGGCCGCGAGCGCGGATCTTCTCCGCGCCGGAGCACCCGTACACACGGGCGCTGCTGTCGGCGACCCCGGTCGCCGACCCGGCCCGCCGCGACGAGCGCCGTCGCATCACGCTCCAGGGCGACGTGCCGAGCCCGAGCGATCCGCCGTCCGGGTGCCGGTTCCGCACCCGCTGCTGGAAGGCCCGGGACATCTGCGCGAACGAGGAGCCGAAGCTCGTCGCCCGGCAGGAGGACGGGCACCTGAGCGCGTGTCACTTTCCGGAGGGCACACTTTCCTCCGGTGAGGACATCACGCCCGGCCCGTCGCAGGGGGCAGGGGGCACCGTCGAGAAGAAGGAGGCACGGGCGTGGCCCGAGGGGTGAACGGAACGCGGGGGACGCCGTCGGTGGACGACGCCCGCCCCGCATCTGCCAACTACCACGCACAGGCCCTCGTCAGGGGGCTGGCACTGCTGGAGGAGCTGGCCAAGACGTCCGCACCGCTCACCCTGCACGACCTGAGCCAGGCCACGACACTGCCCAAGAGCACTCTCGTGCGGCTGCTGAGCGTGCTCGGCGAGATGGAGTATGTCGTACGCGTGGACGACCAGCCCTCCTACCGCCTCGGACACAAAGTGCAGTCGCTGGCAGCGGCTTATGTCGAGTCGCTCGACCTCTCCGTGGTCGCCGAGGAGTACCTGACCCGAGTCGCCGCGCGCACCGGGCAGACCACGAATCTCGGTGTCCTGGACGGGCGGCAGGTCTTGCACATCTGCGTACGCGAGCCGGACCGGCCGTTGCGGTTCACCGCCGAGCCGGGGACCCGGGACCACGCGTACTGCACCGGGCTGGGCAAGCTGTTGCTGGCGAACGTCGATCCGGACCTGCTGCCGGAGGCGGTTCCGACGGAGCCTTTCGAAGCGTTCACCGACCAGACGATCACGACGATGGACCAGCTGTCCCGGGAACTGCGGCGGACGCTTCGGCGCGGCTATGCGCTCGACGACAACGAGCGGAGCGTCGGGCTTCGCTGCGTGGCGGTCCCGGTGACGGTGGACGGGAAGTGCATGGCAGCCGTGAGCGTGGCAGGTCCCTCCGGTGAGTTCACTCCGAACCGGATCGAGGACTTCGTCGAGCACCTGCGCGACGTCGCCGCGGAACTGGCGGAGGACGGCGACTTTGTGGCCGCACTGCGCATCGTGAACCGCTCACTGCGGCCGATCGGTTCGTGACCGACGGCGGACCGCGCCGGATGCGCTTCGCATCTGCCGCGGTCCGTCTCGAACGCGCGGGCCCGCCCGCAGCGAGCGGGCCCGCGATGGTGGACGTCACCCGAGGTAGGCGATCGCCTCGACCTCGACCCGGACGTCCGCGTGACCGAAGTTCACGACGACTGTGGTGCGCGCCGGGGGCGCGTCGCCGAACCTCTTCGCGTAGACCGCGTTGAAGCGGGCGAAGAGCGCGGAGTTCGACAGGTAGGCGTTGACCTTGGCCACGTTGGCGATCGTGGCGCCGCCGGCCCGCAGCACCGCCTCCACGTTGTCGAGGGTGGCTTCCACTTCCGCCTCGAAGTCGCCGATGAACACCGTGCCGTCGGGGCTGGTGGCCACCTGGCCGGAGACGAAGAGGAAGTCACCGGCACGCAGTCCGTGTGTCAACGGGACGGCGGGCGGGGCGAAGCCTTCGGGGTGAACGCGTTGCATGTCGAACCTCGTGTCTTGAAATGGATCCCCACAACGTGGAAAGTTGTTCCACATGATGCCGGGAGTGAGATCCCGGGGCAAGGACAGGTGCGGGATGAGCAAATCGCTCGTAGTGGCGAACGGCCTCGTGGTCGACGGCACCGGGGCGCCGCCGCGCGTCGCCGACGTGCTGGTCGAGGACGGCCGTGTCGTGCGGGTGGACCGGACCGTGGAGCGCGGCGGCACCACCCGTGTCGTCGACGCGAGCGGACTCGTCGTCGCGCCGGGCTTCGTGGACATCCACACCCACTCGGACCTCACGCTGCTGTCGTCCCCCGAAGCGCACAGCAAGGTGCGGCAGGGCGTCACGACCGAAGTCGTGGGCAACTGCGGACTCGGCGTCTCGCCCCTGGCCCCGGGAGCCGACGTCGCAGCGATCCGCCAGGCCGTCGGCTACCTCGACTTGGACCCCGCTCTGGCCTGGTCGTGGGACGACACCTCCGGCTACCTCGACGCCGTGGACGCCGCACGTCCGGCGGTCAACACCGCGACGCTGACCGGACACCTGCCGCTGCGTGCCGGTGTCGTCGGGTTCACCGACCGCGCCCCCGACTCCGCCGAACTCGACGCCATGTGCGGACTCCTCGCGGACACCTTCGCGGCCGGGTCACTCGGCCTGTCGACCGGGCTTGTCTACTCGCCCCTGTGCTACGCCACGGAGGACGAGCTCATCGCTCTGGGACGAACCGTGGCCTTCCATGACCGTGTCTTCACCTGGCACGTCCGGGATTACGCCGACGACCTCCTCCCCTCCGTCGACCAGGCGCTGCGGGTGGCCCGCGCCACCGGGTGCCGCACCCAGATCTCCCACCTGGCTTCCGTCGGGCGCCGGAACTGGGGTGCGGTCCGCCGCGCGCTCGACGCCGTCGAGGACGCGCTCTCCGACGGGTTCCGGGTGGCCGTCGACATCTATCCCTACCTGCACGGCAACGCGCCCTTGTCGCAGCTGCTCCCGGCCTGGGCCCAGGACGGCGGCGCGCACGCCTTGGCCCTCCGGCTCCGTGACCGGGCAGCTCGCGACCGCATCGTGGCCGCGTGGGCGGACCGCCCGTCGGGCTGGGACGAGATCACCCTCAGCCGCGTGCCCCCCACCCCGCGCCCCGCCGCGGAGGTCGACGAAGTGGGCATGTCCATCGCCGACATCGCAGGCCGCCGCGGCGCCGACCCGGACGAAGTGGCGATGGACCTCTTGGCCGCGTACGGCTCGGGCGTGCTCATCGTCGCCGGCGGCCGGAGCGAGGACGACCTGCGGACCGTCCTCGACCACCCGGCGTGCGTGGTGGCGTCGGACGGGCAGGCGCTCGACCGCGACGGTGTCACCGGCGCGGGCAGCCCGCATCCCCGGTCCTACGGCTGCTTTCCGCGGTACCTGTCCCGCTACGCGGGCGCGACCGACCTCGAACTCGCCCGCGCGGTGAGGCGCTGCACCGGTGCGCCGGCCGAACTGATGGGGCTCACCGGAATCGGCACGCTCACCGCCGGGGCGCGCGCCGACCTCGTGCTGTTCGACCGCGACCGGCTCACCGACCGGGCCACCTTCGCCGATCCGCAGCAGTACCCCGAGGGAATCGCCGAAGTCCTCGTCGCCGGCGAGACCGTCGTCGACGCAACCGGCCACACCGGATGTCGGCCGGGCCAGGTCCTGCGCGGCCGGCACGGCACCGCTCACCCGGGCGGCACCGCCCGCACACCCCGCTAGGAGATCCGATGATCGACGTCCATACGCATTGCCATCTCGGCGAGCACTGGGGCTGCGAATGGCACAACCATTGGCAGCCCGTCTACGGCCACGAGTACCCCGACCACACGCCGGCCGACTACGACGCCGCCATGAACGGCGAAGTCGACCTCGCCTTCGTGTTCGGTATGCGGGCCACGGCGGCCGGCGTCATGACCCCCAACGAGTACGTGGAATGGTTCTGCGCCGAAACCGAAACCGAGACGATCGGCTTCATGGCGCTGGACCTTGCCGACGACGATGTCATGGAGCAACTGGCGGACGGCATCGCACGGGGCCTGCGCGGCGTGAAGCTGTACCCCGTCCTCGCCCTGTTCGACCCCAGGGACACCCGCCACGATGCCTTCTACCAGGCCGCCGCGGATGCGGGCCTCATCCTGCTGTGGCACATGGGCGCGACACCGAGCCCGGTCGGGGACCTGTCCGTCAGCAATCCGCTGGTTGTCGACGAGGTGGCCCGACGGCACCCCGAACTCACGCAGATCATCGCCCACTTGGGGCATCCGTGGCAGCGCGAGACGATGGTCGCCCTGCGCAAGAACCGCCGGGTCTTCGCCGATGTCTCGGCGCTTTGGGCCCGTCCGCTGGACGGTTACCTCGCCTTGGCGCGGGCCCAGGAATGGAATGTGGTGCCCAAGCTGCTGTTCGGCTCGGACTTCCCGCTGTGGACGCCCCGGCAGGCAATCGAAGGTCTGCGCGAGACGGCCGCTCTGAGCATGCCCGGCATGCCGAAGATCCAGCCGGAGACCATCGACTGGCTCGTCGACGGCGACCCCCGGAGCGACCTCGGGCTGGTCGCCCGGTGACCGCCTCGACACCGCCGCCGGAGTATTCTGCGACGTTCGCCGAGAGGTCGAGGTCTTCCGTCGTGTCTTCCGCACCATTCCTCGAAACGTCGCTCCCGGCCCCGCTCGACGCGATCGCCACTCCGGCACTGCTGGTCGAACTCCCGCGTATGGAAAGCAACATCGCCCGGATGGCCGAGGCCTACGCGGCCGCCGGCGTCGCGCTGCGCCCGCACGTGAAGACCTCCAAGTGCTGGGAGGTGGCGCGGCGTCAACTCGCCGCCGGAGCCGTGGGGTTCACGTGCTCCACACCCGAGGAGGTCGACTGGCTCCTCGGACAGGGAGTCCCCGACCTGGTGTGGGCGCACGTACCGGTCGGCCCGGCGAAAGTCGCGTTCGTCGTCGACGCCGTGGCACGCGCCGACCGTGCCGGACAACGGCTGGCTGTCGCGCTCGACTCGGTCGCCGCCGGACAGCCGCTCTCGGAGGCCGCCCTGCGGGCGGGCGTCCGCGTGCCCTTCGTCCTGGAAGTGAACACGGGGCACGGCCGGGCCGGCGCCGAACCCGGGAAGGTGCCCGGCCGCGCCCGCGAACTCGCGGCCCTGCCCGGGCTTTTGCTGCGAGGTGTCTTCACCCACGAGGGACACTTGTCGCGCTACGTCGGCGACCGCGCCGGCCTGGAACGGGCCGGTCTGGGGGCGGGAACCCTCCTCGCCTCCCTCGCCGACATTTTGCGCACCGAAGGCCACACGATGGACATCGTCTCCGTCGGGTCGACGCCCGGGGCCACCTCGGCGCCTTTCGCGGAAGGGGTCACCGAGGCCAGGCCCGGGACGTATGTCTACTTCGACGCCAATCAGATGCGCCTCGGGAGCGCCGTATTGGACCAGTGCGCACTCACGGTCCTGGGCCGGGTCGTCAGCACGGAACGCCCCGGCGTCGTCGTGACCGATGCCGGCATCAAGGCCATGAGCTCCGACGCCATCGCGGCCGCGGGTTCCGTGGGCCTGGTGTGCGATGTGCACGGAGTTCCTTTGGCGGACGTCGAGTTCAGCGACGCGAACGAGGAGCACGGCTTTCTCACCGGCCCGGGCACCGCTGCCCTGAAGGTCGGCGACCTGGTGCGGATCGTCCCGAACCACGCCTGCGGGACCACCAACATGTTCGGAACACTGCACGCGGTGGCCGATGGAACCGTCGTGGAGCGGTGGGCGATCACCGCGCGGCACTGATCACCGGGCTGCGCGGCGCGTCAGACCGCGTTGTGTGAGCGTCGCAGCACCAGGGCGGGGGCGATCACGACGCGCTCGGCGGGGCGTCCGGGGTCCGCGATGCGGGCGAGGAGCATGCGTACGACCTCATCCGCCATCAGGGTCAGGTCTCCACGCACCGTCGACAACCCGAAGACGTCCCAGCTCGCCATCGCGATGTCGTCGAATCCCACGATGGTGAGGTCGTCGGGCACTCGGACGCCGAGAGCGGCTGCCGCGCTGCACGCGCCCATCGCCACGACGTCGTTCGCGCAGAAGACGGCGGTGGGGGGCGCGGGCAGGCCGAGGAGTTCGCCGACCGCCGCGCGTCCCGCGTCGTGGGTGAACGGCCCGCGGCGGACCAGCTCGGCGCGGAGCGGGATCCCGTGCTCGCCGAGAGCCGCGCGGAACCCCGCTTCGCGGTCTCGGCCCGTGCTCGTCGACGCGGGCCCGAACACGGCACCGAGACGCCGGTGCCCGAGGCTCGCGAGGAGTCCGGCGACCTGTGCGCCGCCGAGCTGGTTGTCCACCACACACGTGTCGGCGGGCAGTCCGGCGGCCTCGCGGTTGGCGAGGACACACGGGACCCCGCGCCGGACGAGTTCGTGCGGCAGCGCGGAGCCGACCTCGGTGGTGGTGAGCACGACGCCGTCGAGGGAGCCGTCGGCGAGGCGGTCTGCTTCCACGGGGTCGTCCACGCGGTCCGACACGAGGAGGGCCCGGTAGCCGGCCTGTTCCAGACGATCACGCAGTGGTTCCACCAGCTCCGGATAGAACGGGTTGGTCAGGTCGTCGGCCACCAACCCGATGCGTCGGGTGGCACGGGTGGCAAGGCTGCGGCCCGTTTCGCTGGGAACGTACGACAGCGCCCTGGCAGCACTCAGCACCCGCGCGCGGGTCTCCGGAGCCACCCCGGGAGCGCCCCGCAGAACCCGGGACACGGTCGGCTGGGACACGCCCGCCATCCGCGCCACATCGCGACTCGTGATCGCCATCGCCCGTCCCCTCCGCCATGGCCCCGCAGTGCGAGACTCTGCATACGCATGCAATCGAGAGTCTATCGGGCCCCACTTGATGGTCGGCCCAGCTTCGAACCGTTGACATGAATACGCATTCAAGCGAGGGTTGCGGATATCCCGCTGCGCTTCGCCGCCCCTTCATCCGTTCCCCTTCTGCCACTCGGAGCAGCCATGCCGACGCACATCACCGAAGCCGTCCCGGCCGTCCTTCGCCTCAAGATGCCCGCCGCCGCGCCGGTGCCTTCCGGGTCCGGCGGAGGGCCCGACATCGCGGCGACCGTGCGCGGCATCATCGAGGACGTGCGTGCCCGCGGCGAAGAAGCGGTCCGCGAGTACTCCGAGCGCTTCGACGGTTGGGCCCCGGACACGTTCCGGTTGTCCCCGGAACGCATCGAGGAACTCGTCGCCGGACTGCCGCGCCGGACCATCGACGACATCCGCACCGTCCAGGCGAACGTCCGTGCCTTCGCGGAGCACCAGATGCGCTCGCTCACCGACTTCGAGGTGGAGACGCAGCCGGGCGTCTTCCTCGGGCAGCGCAACACGCCGGTCGACGCCGTCGGCGCGTATATCCCAGGCGGCCGCTACCCGCTCGTGGCATCCGCACATATGACCGTGCTCACCGCCAAGGTCGCGGGTGTCCCGCGCGTCGCGGCGTGCACCCCCCCGATCCGCGGCGAGATACCCGCGGCGACGATTGCGGCGATGCACATGGCCGGCGCGGACGAGATCCACGTGCTCGGCGGCGTCCAGGCGATCGCGGCCCTGGCTCTCGGAACCGCCGCTCCGGACAAGGTCGACCTGCTCACCGGGCCGGGCAACGCCTACGTCGCGGAGGCCAAGCGCCAGTTGTTCGGCGAAGTGGGAATCGACCTTTTCGCCGGGCCGACCGAGATCCTGATCGTCGCCGACCGGCACGCGGATCCGTTCCTCGTCGCCGTGGACCTGCTCAGCCAGGCCGAGCACGGACCGGATTCACCCGCCGTCCTGATCACGGACAGCGAAGCCCTCGGCCGTGAGGTGTTGGCGCTCGTGGAGCGGATCCTGCCCGGCATGCCCACCTCGGACCTGGCCGGCCCGGCCTGGCGTGACCACGGCCAAATCCTCGTCACCGAGGACTTGGACGCGGCGTTCGCGCTCGCGGACGAGTTCGCCGCCGAACACGTCCAGGTTCTCACCGACAACCCGCGTCAGGCGCTCACCGCCATGCGCCACTACGGGGCGCTGTTCCTCGGCGAGGGCACCTGCGTCTCGTACGGAGACAAGGTCATCGGCACGAACCACACGCTGCCCACGCGCGGCGCGGCCCGCTACACCGGCGGCCTCTGGGTCGGCAAGTTCCTGCGCACGACCACCTACCAGGAAGTCACCAACGCCGAGGCGGCCGCGGAACTGGGCGAACTGTGCGGCCGGGCCTCCCGTGTGGAGTCGTTCGAGGGGCACGCACGCTCGGGTGATGTGCGGGCGGCCCGACACCACGGAACACCTCTCGCATGGGCCCCCTGGCACTCCTGGGACACGTCGGCCGCCCAGGCCTGACCCGAGCGGCACCGCGGCATCCGCGCAGGAGTGCGTCGGGTCCGAGCCCCCCTCCCCCACACGCGTGCGCCGGAAGCGCCTCCGCTTTCGGTGAACTCCCCCACCCCGCAGCAGAGTCACGGGGCCGCCGCACGGTATCGAACGGGCGGCGCAGCGAACCTTGCCAGGTCATGCGACGCACGTACGCCGGGGCGGAGACCGAGTTCCCCAGGGGCGCCGTGCCGCGCATCCGCCGGCTGAAGGCCCGTCATGGTGCGGAGAGTTGCACCCGCCCGGCGCAGGTGGCCTCCGGAAGGGTGCCGCGTGTTCTCACGTTCGCTCTGCGCGCGTGTGCTCGCCGCTTTGCGGCAGCGTGGGTTCGTTCGCCAATCCGATGCGGCGCCCCACCGCGGCAATGTGCTCGACGAGCAGGGCACGAGCATCGGTTGTGCGGCCCTCGGCCAGTGCGCGCGCCAGAACGGTGTGCTCGGTGATGTCCGCGGCAACGTGGGCCGCCTGTGCGGTGGAGGCGGCGCTGACGCGGATCTGCTGGTCCCACAGGGCCGCGTGGGACGCGGCGAGCACGGCGTTGCCGCCGGCGAGCATCAGCCGGGCGTGGAATTCCCGCGCCGTCTCCAGAGTCTCGCGGGAGGACGGCCCGCAGGGCATCCCGGCCTCCCGGGTGGCCAGCGCGAGCAGGTCCTTGCCGACGGCACGGACGGCGGCGTCCGACTGCATGGACAGGGAATCGACGGCGAAGAGCTCCATCAGCAACCGCGCCTGCAAGACAGCCGTGGCCTCCCCCGGGGTGACCGGGACGACCAACGCACCACGTTTGGGATAGAGGCGGAGGAACCCTTGGGCCTCCAATCGGAGGAAGGCCTCGCGGACCGGGGTGCGCGAGACGCCCAGCGCTGCCGCAATCGCTCCCTCGGACAGCAATTCGCCGCCCGCGTAGGCGCCGTCGAGCAGGCGATCGCGCAGGTGGTCGTAAACGAGTTCGGCAGCAGGCTGCGGCTTCGGCATGCGCCCATTCTGACGCGTCGACCCAGGATGCATCCAATCTTGCATCTATCCTTGCATCTATGATTCGCTCGTGACGCCCAAGCGGACCTGAGCCGCTCGTGGAAAGGGATCTGACCTTGCGCACCGCGCTCTTCGTGACCTGCGTCAACGATGTGCTCTTCCCGACTTCCGGCCAGGCGGCTGTCGGCCTGCTCCGTCGGCTCGGAGTCGACGTCGACTTCCCGCCGGGGCAGAGCTGTTGCGGGCAGATGCACTGGAACTCCGGATACCGCGCCGACACCGCGCGGCTGGCCCGCCACTTCGTCGAGGTCTTCGGTGACTACGACGCAATCGTGGTCCCTTCGGCCTCGTGCGGGGGTGTGCCCGCCGAGGCATACGCGCTGGCGGCCCGGAGCGTGGGAGACGAAAAGCTCAGCCGCGCGGTGCGTGCGCTGGCGCCCCGGGTACACGAGTTGACGACGTTTCTGACGGACGTCCTCGGCGTCGAGGACGTGGGAGCCTACTTTCCGCACACGGTCACCTACCACCCGACGTGTCACAGCCTCCGCGCCTCCCCCCTGGGGGATCGTCCGTACCGGCTCCTGCGGGCGGTAGCCGACATCGACCTCGTCGAACTCCCCGCGCGGGACGAATGCTGCGGCTTCGGCGGCACGTTCTCGGTGAAGAACCCGGCCGTGTCCGGGGCGATGAACGGCGACAAGGCCCGGCACGTCGCCGGGACGGGAGCATCCGTTCTGGCAGCCGTGGACAATTCATGCCTCATGAACATCGGGGGCCGGCTCGCCAAAGACGGCCACACGGTGCGCACGATGCACCTCGTGGAGATCCTCGCCCGAACCCGGGAAGACGGGCCGCTAGCCGGGCTCCCTTGCACAGGAGCGGGGTTCACGTCATGAGCCGAACCTTTGTCGGCTGGCCCAAGTTCCCCGAGGCCGCCGCGGCCGCCACACGGAACGGACAGCTCCGAGCGAACGTCCGCCGGGCAACCGAGACCATCCGGGGCAAGCGCGAGCTGTTGGCGGCCGAGCGTCCGGACTGGGACGACCTGCGTGACAGCGCCACCGCGATCAAGGACGAGGTGCTGGCGCATCTCGACACCTACCTGCTCCAAGTCGAGGAAAAGGTCACCGCTGCCGGCGGGACCGTCCACTGGGCCCGGGACGCCGCAGAGGCCAACCGCATCGTCACCGTGCTGGCCCAAGAAACCGGCGCTCGCGAGGTCGTCAAGGTCAAGTCGATGCTCACCGAGGAGATCGGCCTGGACAACGCCCTGGAAGCGGCCGGGATCCGCGCCAGGGAGACCGATCTGGCCGCTGCCATCGTGCAGTTGGGCGACGACCTTCCCTCGCATGTGGTCGTGCCCGCGCTGCACCGGAACCGGTCCGAGATCCGCGACATCTTCGTCCGCGAGATGGGCCGCCACGGCCGCCCGGCACCCGAGGGGCTGAGCGACGACCCGCCGCAACTGGCCGAAGCAGCCCGGTTGCACCTGCGGGAGAAATTCCTCACGGCCGACGTCGCCGTCAGCGGCGCCAACTTCCTCGTGGCCGAGACCGGGACGCTTGTCGTCGTCGAGTCCGAAGGCAACGGACGGATGTGCCTCACGCTGTGCGACACGCTCATCTCCGTCGTGGGCATCGAGAAGGTCGTGCCCACCTGGCGCGACCTGGAGGTCTTCCTCCAGTTGCTGGCCCGCAACGCCACCGGTGAGCGCATGGCCCCGTACACCACCACCTTCACCGGGGTGACGCCCGGCGACGGGCCTCAGGCCTTCCACCTCGTGCTGGTGGACAACGGGCGAACACATGCTCTGGCCGACCCTGTCGGGCGGCAGGCGCTGCGCTGCATCCGCTGCGGGGCGTGCATGAATGTCTGCCCCGTGTACGAGCGCACCGGCGGCCACGCCTACGGCTCCGTCTATCCCGGACCGATCGGCGCGATCCTCAACCCCCTGCTCAAGGGAGCGAATGACCCGCAGACCGCCTCCCTGCCGTACGCGTCGTCACTGTGCGGGGCATGCAACGAGGTCTGCCCGGTCCGCATTCGGTTCACCGACGTGCTGCTCGAGCTGCGGCACCAAGTGGCCGAGGAAGGCACGGTGGTGAAGCAGCCCGCGGAGAAGGCGGCGCTGCGTCTGATCGGCACGGTCATGGCGCGTCCGGCCGTCTGGAACGCGGCCGTGCGAGCCGCAGGCAAAGCCGGCGCCGTGGTGCCGAAGCGGCGGCTGCCCGGGCCGCTGGGCGGCTGGACGGACAGCCGACGTGTCCCCGAGCTTCCCCACGAGTCCTTCCGCGCATGGTGGAAGCGCACCAACGGAGGCACCAAATGACCGGCAGCGCCCGTGAGGAGATCCTGGCCCGGGTCCGGGCAGCCGTGGCCGACCTGCCCGACGAGCCGGTGGCCGTGCCGCGCGGCTACCTGCGCCACGCGCCCGGCGTGGATCCGGCGGACCGCGAGGCAGTGCTCACCCTCATGATCGAGCGGTTGGAGGAATACGGCGCGGACGTGCACCGCGCCTCCGCTGCGGAAATGCCGTCGAGCTTGGCCGCCGCCCTGCCGGCCGGCAGGGTCGTTGTCCCGGCAGGTATTCCGGAGCGCTGGCTGAGCCGTTGGGGCGGCGAGCCGGTGTCCGACGAGCCACCGCTGTCCAAGGAGCAACTCGACCGCGTGGACGCCGTCCTGACGACCTGTGCGGCAGCGATCGCCGAGTCGGGCACCATCGTGCTGGACGCGGGGCCGGGCCAGGGCCGTCGCGCAGCCACACTGCTGCCGGACCTGCACGTGTGCGTGGTCCGCGCGGAGCAAGTGGTGTCGTCGATGCCGGAAGCGATCGGTTCGTTGGATCCGCGCCGTCCCCTGACCTGGATCAGCGGCCCGTCCGCGACTGCGGACATCGAGATGATCCGGGTACCGGGCGTGCACGGACCTCGCCGATTGAGCGTGGTGCTCGTCGACGGATAGCACGAGGGGGAAGCAGCGCCCGCCCGGGGTGTGGGCGGGCGCCCGAACGAGGCTGGTTCAGGTCATGACCGCCTCGCTGTCCGCATGGGGCTACGGACTGACCTGGCTCCGGGGGTCTCTCGAAGCCTTTATGCCAGTCAACGGCGTCTTGGTTGACCAGGTCTTGTCCAGTCCGACGATGCCTTGGCGGCCGCTTCGTCCGGGCACCCAACTGTCCGCCCCGGGCCGCGAAGCAGTCGGGCGGACGCCGCGAACGAGGCCGCCGGCTAGCGTGCGGTCCAGCCGCCGTCGACCGGCAGAGCCGCGCCGGTGATGAAGGACGCGGCGTCGGTGCACAGGAAAGCGGCCAGTTCGGCGACCTCCGCGGGCTCGATGAGCCGTTTGATGGCCGTGCGTTCGAGCATCACGTCGCGGACGACGGCTTCGGTCGAAATCCCGTGCACGGCAGCCTGATCAGCAATTTGGCCGGCCATCAACGGCGTGCGCACGAATGCCGGGTTGATGCAGTTGGCTGTGACCCCGTGCGGCGCTCCTTCGAGGGCTGCCACCTTGGAGAGGCCTTCGATGGCGTGCTTCGCAGCTACGTAAGCCGACTTGAACGGCGAGGCGCGCAATCCGTGTACCGACGAGATGTTGATGACGCGACCCCAGCGGTTCGCGTACATGTGGGGCAACGCCCGGCGCAGGATTCGGAACGGCGCCTCGACCATGACCGTCAGGATCCGCCGGAATGCCTCGGGATCGAACTCGTGGATGGGCGCCACGACTTGGAAGCCCGCATTGTTCACGACGATGTCCGGGGCGATGCCCGATCGTTCCATTGCGCGGTCGAGGGAGTCCGGGTCGCCGAGGTCGACGACCAAGGCGGTGCCACCGCATTCCTTTGCGGCAGCGGCGGCCGGATCCGGGGCGCGATCGAGGACGACGACCTGTGCGCCTGCGGCTGCGAGGCGCATCGCGCAGGCCCGGCCTATGCCGCCCGCCGCGCCGGTGACCAGAGCCGTGCGTCCGGAAAGGTCGACGGCCGCTGCTGCGTTGATGGGGAGCTTGGACATGCCGCGACCGTACGGTCGTCGGCGGCAATCGCCTATGTCCGCCGGTTGCACAATCGGCCGGAGATTCGTCCGCCACCACCGATGGCCACCACCGGCCCATGCCCAGGGTCCGCGGACCACGGAAAAGATCCCTCCCTCCGCGGCCGCGCCGCTGCGCACGGCCGCCGCGGCGGCGGTGCAGCGGCGCTCGGGCGCTGGAGCTGCGGCCCAAGACCGCGCGTCAAGTTGGTTCGCCAGGACAGTGTTCGCCGCCTGGCGGCTCAGGAGAATCGGGGTAATCCGCCCCGAGCCAGAAAGGCCGTTCACGCCGTGCCTCCCTTCGCAGCATCCTCTCCCGGCAAGCCTCGGCTGAGGGATCTCGGACACCGGGTCGGTCCGCTCGCGCCGGGGCCTTCGAACGCGATCACGGACGTCGCCGGGGTGCGCGTGGGCCAAGCCACGGTGTTCGACCCTGACCAGGGCGTCTACTCCGGCGTGACGGCGATCGTCCCCACCCCGTTGCCGGGGGTGCGGTCGTTGCCGGCGGGCTTCCATGTGGCGAACGGCTACGGGAAGTTCGTCGGCGCCACACAGCTGCTGGAGCTCGGTGAGTTGGAGACACCGGTGTTGCTCACCTCCACGCTTTCCACGTTCCGTGTGGCTGATGCCTTGGTCAGTTGGGTGCTTGAACGCTCCGACCGACCGGTCCGCTCGCTGAACCCCGTGGTCGGCGAGATCAACGACTCGTGGCTGTCCGCGACGGTGGCGCGTCCGGTGACCTCCGACCATGTCTTCCAGGCGCTGGCCGCGGCCGACGCGGGTCCGGTGGCGATGGGCAGTGTCGGTGGCGGCACCGGGGCGTGCGCACTTGGCTTCAAAGCGGGCATCGGCTCGGCTTCACGTCGCATCAACCTGAGGGGCCGAACCGTCACCGTCGGGGCGCTGGTCCAGGCGAACATGGACGGCATCCTGCGGCTTCCCGGACGGACGGTCCCGCCCGAAAGCCTGGGACTCCCCGGTGCGGGGCCGACCAGCGCCCAAGGATCCTGCGTGGTGGTGCTCGCCGCCGATTTCCCGTGCGTCGCGGCGCAGTTGTCGCGCATCGCGGCACGCGGGGTCATCGCACTGGGCCGGGTCGGCGCCGCCTTCAGTCACGGCAGCGGCGATTACTGCCTGGCGTTCTCCACGGATCCCACCACGACCGGCAACCTCGAACCCTCGGAACTGGACACGGTTTTCGCCACTGCCATGGATTGCGTCGAGGAGTCGGTCATCGATGCCCTTCTCGCAGCGGATACGGTCACCGCGCCCTCGGGCCGAGTCGCGCACGCGCTTCCTCACGAGGTGCTTCAGGTATGACCGACGCCGAACGCCCCGGACGCCGCCTGGGCATCCTCGGCGGCATGGGCCCCTTGGCCACCGCCGACTTCTACCGGCGGCTGGTGGAGCGTACGCCCGCCGGCATGGACCAAGAGCACCTGCCGGTCGCGATTTGGGCCGATCCGCGTGTGCCCGACCGGACCGCTGCGTTGCTGGGCCTCGGCCCCTCGCCGGTGCCCGCGTTGCTGGAGGGCGTGCGCTGGTTGGAGTCGGCCGGCGCGGACGTGATCGCCATCCCGTGCAACACCGCACATGCGTACGTCGAGGACATCCGTGCAGCCAGCGGCGTCCCGCTCCTGGACATGATCGGAGCCGCCCTCGCGGACGCCCGGCGATGCGACGAGGACGTCACCCGGGTTGGCGTGCTGGCGACACGCGGTACGCGGTCCGCACGACTGTACGAGCGTGCCGCGGAGGCGCACGGTGTGACGATCGTGCAGGTCCCGGATGACGTTCAGACAGACCTTGTGGACCGTGCGATCCGCGCCGTCAAGCATGGGGCGGACTTGGACCAAGCGGCGCTGTGGATCGAGTCGGCGGCCGGGGTCCTGCGCGACCTCGGCGCTCAGGTCGCCGTCGCCGCGTGCACGGAAATCCCGCTGGTCGGCGCCCGAGCAGCGCGCGTGATTCCGGTCGTCGATTCGACCGCCAGCCTGGTGGAATACACCATGGCGCGCCTGTGGTCGCCATCGTCCGCCTCCCCAGCCCGACACTGACGACGGGCCGGTCGGCAAATCAGCTCAAGGGCCGACGTCTCGACCTGCGGCCCCAGAGTGGATCACCCTGGGGCCGTTCGGTGACCGGCCGCGCCGGCCGATGCACAGGGTTGTCAGCGGCGTACCGGACGGCCAGGCATCGCGTCGAGGCAAACCTCGCCGTCCTGCACCACCGAAACCCCGCCCACCATGACGTGCTCGTAGCCGGTCGACGGACGTGTGCTCTGCCGGTACGTCGCCTGGTCCGACACTGTGTGCGGGTCGAACACGATCAGGTCCGCGTCGCAGCCGACCTGGACTCGGCCCTTGCGACGCATCGCGGGAACACTGTCCTGGAGGATGCTCGCGGGGAGGTAACTGCACCGCGCGACGGCCTCCAGCCAGGTGAGCGCGCCCAGTTCCCGCACGTAGCGGCGCAGGACCTTGGAGAACGTCCCGGCTGTCCGCGGATGCGTCACCACGGAAGGCGGCAGCGGCCAAGCATGGGCGTCACCCGGCCCGGTCAGCCATGTCAGCGGCATCGCGTCCGAGCCGATGACCGTAGCCGGGAACAGGAGTGTCCGGTCGATCAGCGCCTGATCCTGCGGGTCCGTCTCGTCAAGGAAATGCATGATCGCGAGACCCCCTGGGTCCTCCGCGCGGAGGTGGCGCAGCCGCGCCGGGTCCGCGATGTGTTCGCCGGTCGGGGCGTACACGATGTCGCCGACGCCGAGCCCGGACGCGCCGAGCATGTCGGGGTCGAGGAAGTACGCCCCGATGGAGGTCATGCCCGCTCCGTACGGGTAGCCCTCGGTGGACACCCGCCCGCCTTCCGCCATCACCCGTTCCATCAACGCCATGACACGGTCGGTGTAGCGACGCGATGTGCCGGTGACGTGGCAGAAATGGGCGTGGACGCCTGTCTCTCCCGCGGCGCGTGCGATCTCCTCGGCACCGTCGATCGGGATATCCGGGATCTGGTCCACCAAGTGCCGAGCGTGGGTGTACGTGGGGACGGCCGTGTCCGCGGCCAGCCGCGAGACTGCCAGGTATTCCTCGGGGCGGATGCGCGGCGCGTATCCGACGATGACGCCGATGCCCAGGGCACCGGCGGCCAGATCGGCGCGCAGGACTTCGAGGAGCACATCGACCTGCCTGGCGGATGCTTCCTTCTGCCAGGACTCGTTCCCGAGTGCGTCCAGGGCGGCGCCGAAGCCTCCGCCGTGGAGAAGCCCTCCGACGACGGCCATGCGCGCCTGGGCCCATGACGCCGAGAACCCGTAGTTCAGTGGGCGCCCTTCCCCCGCCGCCTCTCGGTAGGCCGACGCCACCGGGGACAGACCGACCTCCAGATCGAGGGCGGTCGTGACGCCGTCGAGGGCTTGGAGGCGATGACCGGCGATGGTGTGGGAATGGCTGTGCATGTCGATGAAGCCAGGGGCGACCATCCGCCCGGTTACGTCGAGCGTTCGGCGGCCGACGATCGGCTCGGGAGAGACCGCGCTTATGACACCTCCGGTGATTCCCACCTCGGCGACACCGTCGAACCCTGTCTCGGGATCGAGGACGCGACCACCGCGCAGCACGAGGTCGTGGAGCCGAGGCGGGACCGCGTCATATGAGTTCATGAAGGCACACGTTAGGAACGCAAACGGCACCCGATGCTGTCTCACCGACCGAAATCTCCGATGTGTCTTTGTTGCCGCAAACCAACGTCGGCGCGTCGATCCTCGCGATAGTGGGACGGCCCTCGTCGGAAATGGAGTCACCGCATGCCCGAGCTTTCCGACCTCGGAGCGGCGCCGGACATCGCGCTCGCCACCCTCTTCGACCGCCGTGCCGTGCCAGGCGCGGCGGTCGGCATCATGCACGGCGACGAGGACCACGTCGCAGCTGAAGGCGTCCTGACGCTCGGGGCTCCTGACCAGGTGACGGCCGACACGCTGTTTCGCATCGGGTCGGTGACCAAGACCGTGACCGCCACGGCCGTAGCGAGCCTGGCCGAAGCCGGCGCGGTGGACCTGGCCGAACACGTCGCCGCGTATATCCCGGATCTGCGGCTGTCCGGCACCGAAGCGCGGAGCCGACTGCGGGTATGGCATCTGCTGAGCCACGTCGCCGGCTGGCAAGGCGACCAGTGGGTGGATACCGGTTCGGGCGACGACGCCCTGGAGCGCTTCGCCGTCGACGTCCTGCCGCACCTGCCGCAGGTGACCCCGGTCGGCCGCTGCGGCTCGTACAACAACACCGCCGTCATGCTGGCCGGGCTGCTGATCGAGCGGGTCACCGGCCTGCCGTACGCCGATGCCGTGACCGAGCAGGTGCTCAAGCCCCTTGGCATGGCGGCCTCGCGGTTCGCGCCGGACGAGGTTGCGCGCCTTCCACTTGCGTCGGGTCATCGCCTTGACCACGGCATGCCGGTCGCGGACCGCCTCGGCGACCTCCCGCGGGCGTTCGATCCGACAGGAGGGCTCGCCAGTTCCGTCCGCGACCAACTGCGCTACATGCGCTTCCATGTCGACGGAGCGGTCTCCGGCGGGCCGTCGCCACTGAGCCCCGCGGCACGGGCGGACATGCGGAGGGTGCGGGCGTCCCTGGGGCCCGACCGCGGGGTGGGGCTGGGATGGTTCGTGCGTCGCCGCGACGGCCGCCAGGTCGTCGGCCACTCGGGGAACGTCTCCGACCGCTATCTGACGACCATGCTGCTCGTGCCCGAGGAACGCTTCGGCATCGTCGTCCTCAGCAACGCCTCCGGAGGCAAGGGGCTGGGCGAGGACCTGGTGGAGTGGGCTCTGCAGACCCGTCTCGGAATGCCTCCGCTGCAGCCGCTTCCTGCCGTCCGGACGCCACTCGAACAGTACGAGGGCCGCTACCGCGCCGGAAGCTGGCGTATCGACATCACGCAAGACCACGCGGCGCTGACGGCCCACCTCACCTTTGACGACGACCCCACAGGTGACCCGCCCGTGCGACTGCGGCTGGTCGGCCCGGACGTCGTCGCGACCGAAGAGCGCCCCGGTGAGCCCGCCGGTGACTTCATCCGCAACCCCGACGGCTCCATCGGCTGGTTCCGTTGGGCGCTGCGACTCGCATCGAAAGAGGAAACATGACCCACGAGCTCCTGGACGCGCTGAACGCCCGGGTCCCGCAGATGCTGAAGGACCTGGACGAGCTTGAAGCTCCTATAGATCGTCAAGTGGTCTGTAGGAGCGGTGGTTGGGTGGTTGGCTGGCGGGTCAGGTGCTTGTAGATCTCGCGGGCGATGAAGCGTTTGAGGCAACGCAGGATGTCTTTCTTGGAC